>NZ_JAAIVC010000157.1 GCF_010975005.1 Caulobacter sp. 17J65-9
GCCTGGGCCGGCGCGCGCGGCCGCGGCGCGCCGCTGGAGGCGGTCGAAGCCCGCACCGACGAGATCGGCGCCCTGGCCCGCGCGCTGCGCGAAGCGCGCGGCGAGGCCGACGACCTGATGGCCACCCTGGAAGATCGGGTGCGCGAGCGCACCGCCGAGTTGGAAAAGGCCAACCTGGCCAAGTCCTCGTTCCTGGCCAACATGAGCCACGAACTGCGCACGCCCCTGAACGGCGTGGTCGCCACCGGCGACCTGCTGGTCAAGGAGGCCCGCAGCAAGCGAAGCCGCGAACTGGCCGAGCTGGTCGCCGCCTCGGGACGCCTGCTCGAGCACGTGCTGACCGACATCCTCGACTTCTCGAAGATCGAGGCGGGCGAGATGCGCCTGACGCCGATCGCCTTCGACCTGGACGGCTGCGTGCCGCGCATCGCCGAGATCCACCGCAGCGCGGCCGAGGCCAAGGGCCTGACCCTGACCTGCACGGTCTCGCCGGCCGCGCGCGGGGTGTGGGTCGGCGACGAGATCCGGGTGGCCCAGATCCTGTCCAACCTGCTCAGCAACGCGGTGAAGTTCACCGAGACCGGCGGCGTCACCCTGGCGGCGGACGCCGACGAAGCCGGCCTGCGCCTGACCGTCTCGGACACCGGCATTGGCTTCCCGTGCGAGGAGAGCGAACGGATCTTCCGCCGCTTCGAGCAGGCCGACGCCTCCACCACGCGCAAGTTCGGCGGCACGGGCCTTGGCCTGTCGATCTGCGCCTCGCTGTGCCGGCTGATGGGCGGGTCGATCCAGGCGCGCTCCAACCCCGGCGAGGGCTCGACCTTCACCGTGGTCCTGCCGCTGGCGCGGGCCGAGGCCTCCGCCGTGGCGGCCCAGGCGACCACGGAAACCGCCGGGCGGGAGGGCCTGCGCATCCTGCTGGCCGAGGACCATCCGACCAACCAGCGCGTCGTGCGCCTGATCCTGGAGCCGGCCGGGGTCGAGCTGACCGTCGTCGACGACGGGCGCAAGGCGCTGGACGCGTTCGAACGCGGCGAGTTCGACGTCGTGCTGATGGACCTGCAGATGCCGGTGATGGACGGCCTGGAGGCCACCGCCGCCATCCGCGCCCTGGAAATCAGCGCCGGCCGCGCCCGCACGCCGATCGTCGCCCTGACCGCCAACGCGCTGGACGAACACGTCGCCGCCAGCCGGCAGGCGGGGGCCGACCGGCACGTCAGCAAGCCCATCCACGCGGCGGTTCTGCTGGGCGTTCTCCAAGAGTTGACCGCCGATCCGGCCTCTGTGAGCGCAAATCCGCATCGCGCCGCCTGAGCCGGTGGTGCACACGTCGTAAACCTGCGCTATGCCGTTGAAACGGCCCGCGTCTTGCAGCCTGACGCCGGGTTCGGGGGGTGACGTGCGATGTTGATCGAAGGCGAGATCAATCCGGTTCTCGTGCTCGCTATCCTGGCCGTGACGGGCTTCGCCCTTGCGGTGCTGGGATTCGCCCTGGCCGCGCGCGCCGCCCAACGCCACCGCGACGCCACGCGCGAGCTGGAAACCACGGAAAAGACCTCCGATCGGTACGAGCGCCGGCTGTACGACATTCTCAATTCGGTGCCGGTCGCCCTGGTCGAGACCGACACCGCGGGCAAGTTCACCTTCGCCAACCGCGCCGCTCACCAACTGTTGGGCCGCAAGGATTCCGAGCTGATCGGCCTGCGCTTCCACTCGGCCACCTGGGGCATCACCTATCCCGACGGCCGGCTGATCCCGCCGGATCTGCTGCCGGCGGCCCGCGCGCTCCGCGGCCAGACCGTGAAGGGCTTCCAGCACGTCATCGCCAACCCCGGCACCCGCAAGCGCATTCTGGTGTCGGTCACCGCCATGCCGGTGCTGAACGGGGTCGGCGAAGTGATCGGCTCGACCTCCGCCCTAGTGGAGACCGAGAACCTGGTCCAGCCGGAGGCCGTGGGCGACGACCTGGGCCAGCAGTATTTCGACGTGGCCGGCGTGATGCTGCTGGTGCTCGGCCCCGACGGCAAGGTGCGCGACGTCAACCTGAAGGGCGCCGAGATCCTGGGCCAGACGGTCGAGGACGTAGTCGGCCAGAACTGGATCGACGCCTACCTGCCGGAGGAGCAGCGCGTCGACGCGCACGGCTTCTTCAAGGACGTGGTCGAAGGCCGCCGCGACATGCCCGAAGAGGGCGAGGGCTGGATCGTGCGCCCGGACGGCGCGCGCCGCCTGATCGCCTGGCGCGGCAAGGTGCTGCGCGACGAACGCGGCGAGGTCACCGGCACCCTCAGCTCCGGCCAGGACGTCACCGAAGCCTACGAGGCCGAGCAGCGCTGCCGCGAATTCGATACCGCCCTGCGCCTGGCCGAGGAGGCCGGCGGCGTCGGCGTGTGGAGCTTCAACGCCCGGACGAACGAGGCGCAGGTCAACGGCCGCATGGCCGAGATCTGGGGCGTCGAGGCCCAGACCTACGCCGACGTCGAGCAGTTCCTGGCCCGCATCCACCCGGACGACCGTCCGTCGGTCGACGCCGCCCTGGCCGCGGCGCGCAGCGGCGCCACCGAGACCTACGAGGCGGAGTATCGCATCCTCAGCGAAGACGGCGGCGTCCGCTGGCTGGTCGGCCGCGGCGAACCGATCCGCGAAGGCGGCGAGATCGTCGGCATGCGCGGCGTCAACTACGACGTCACCGACCTGAAGACCGCCCAGGCCGCCGCCCTGGAGAGCGAAGCCCGCTTCGGCGAGGTGGCCGACGCCGCCCCGGCGCTGATCTGGCTGTCGGGCCCCGACGGCCAGGTCACCTGGCTGAACCGCCGCTGGCTGGAGTTCACCGGCCGGACCCTGGAGCAGGACCTCGGCCACGGCTGGGTCGAATCCATCCACCCCGACGATCAGGCGGCCTGCAACGACGTCTACCTGGGCGCCGTGCGCGAGCAGGCGTCGTTCCGGCACGAGTACCGGATCCGACGTCACGACGGCGAATGGCGCTGGGTGCGCGACTTCGGCGAGCCCCGCTACGACGCCGAAGGCCGCTATGTCGGCCACGCCGGCGCCGCGCTGGACATCACCGACCAGAAGCTGGCCGAGGACGCCCTGCGCGACAGCGAGGAGCGCTTCCGCAGCTTCGCCGAGACCTCCGACGACGTGGTCTGGATGCGCGACGCCGCGACCGGCCGGATGATCTTCATCAACTCGGCCTGCGAACGCGTCTGGGGCGTCTCCCGCGATGCTCTGATGGACGACGCCCGCGCCTGGCGCTCGATCCTGCATCCGGACGACGCCGAGGGCGCCATCGCCGGGCTGGACGCCGTCCGCCGGGGCGTCAGCCAGGTCCTCCAGTACCGCGTCATCCGTCCGACCGACGGCGAACTGCGCTCGGTCGAGGCCAAGGCCTTCCCGATCTTCGACCAGAACGGCGCCGTCATCCGCCTGTGCGGCGTCGCCCGCGACGTGACCGACTCGGTGCTGGCCCGCGAGGAGCTGGAGCGCCGCGTGGCCGAACGCTCGCGCGAGCTGGAGGCCAGCCTCGACGAACGCCGCAAGACCGAGACCGCCCTGGCCCAGGCCCAGCGGCTGGAGACGGTCGGCCGCCTGACCGGCGGCGTGGCCCACGACTTCAACAACCTGCTGACCGTCGTCATCGGCGCGCTCGACATGATCCTGCGCCAGGCCGACAAGCCCGAGCGGGTCCGCCGCCTGGGCGAGGCCGCCCTCGCCGCCGGTCGCCGCGGCGAGCGCCTGACCCGCCAGCTGCTGGCCTTCTCGCGCCGCCAGGAGTTCAAGCCGGAAGTGCTGGACCTCGGCACGGTGATCGCGGGCTTCGAGCCCATGCTCAAGCGCGCCGTCGGCGAGGCGATCGAGCTGAACGTGGAGATCGATCCGGACCTGGGCGCCGTGCGCGTCGACCCGGTCCAGTTCGAGGGCGCCCTGCTGAACCTGACGGTGAACTCGCGCGACGCCCTGGGCGACAGCGGCACGGTGCGCATCGTCGCCGACCGCGCCCGCCTGGCCGACGGCGAGCTGGCCGACACCCCGGCCGGCGACTACGCCCGCGTGCGGGTGATCGACACCGGCGCGGGCATGAGCGCCGACGTCATGTCGCGCGCCTTCGAGCCGTTCTTCACCACCAAGGGCGTCGGCGAGGGCTCGGGCCTCGGCCTGGCCCAGGTCTACGGCTTCGCGCGCCAGTCCGACGGCGGCGTCAGCCTGGAAAGCACGCCGGGCCAGGGCGCGACCGTCAGCCTCTACCTGCCGCTGACCGACGAGACCCCGATCCGGGTCGAACCGCACGCCGAACCCCGGGAAGAGCGCCCGCTGGAGCGCGGCCGCCGCGTGCTGCTGGTCGAGGACGACCTGGGCGTACGCACCGTGGTCGAGAACCTGCTGCTGGAGCTGGGCTCCTCGGTGCTGGCCGCGCCGGACGGTCCGGCCGCGCTGGAGGTGCTGCGCGCCAATCCGGACGTCGAACTGCTGATGACCGACCTGGTCATGCCCGGCGGCATGAGCGGCGTGGACCTGGCCCGCGCGGCCAGCGCCGAGCGCCCGGGCCTGAAGATCCTGCTGTCGACCGGCTATTCCGGCGAGACGCTGGAGGACGCCCACGCCCCGGAATGGCCGCTGCTGCGCAAGCCCTACCAGGCGGAGGAGCTGTCCCAGGCGGTGCGCAAGGCGTTGGCCTGAACACGCTTCGAGGCTGAAACGAAAAACGCCCGCGGGTCCGACCCGCGGGCGTTTTGCTTTTCACCGCTCGTCGCCGTTCACTGGAAGAACAGCGGCGACTCCTTCAGCTCCTTGATCTTGGCCGGCGGCGCGGCCTTCAGCACCACCCGCTTCTTCGGCGCGGCGGGCTTCAGGGCGGCGAGGAAGGCCTTCAGGTCGGCCGACGACTCCGCCGCCCGCTCCTCGTTCAGCATGTGACCGGTGTTGGCGTAGATCACCAGCTTCGAGCCCGGGATGGCCTGGGCGAACTTCTGGGCGTCGTCGACCGGGACCAGGCGGTCGTTCTGACCGTGCAGGATCAGGGTCGGCGTCTTGATCGCCGCCAGCCGCTCGGGCGTGGCGAAGTTGCGCTTGTCGAAGCCCAGAGCCAGGTCGAGGACGATGTCCCGGTGGCCGGGCGCGCGGTTCAGCTCGACATAGCGGTCGACGGTGGCCTCGGTGATCAGGTCGCCGTTCTGGTAGGCCTTCTCCAGCCCTTCGCGCATCAGCCGGCTGGCGTCGAGGTCGCGCAGGGCCGCGCGGCCCCACGGTCGGGCCATCAGCTTCATGACCTTGTCGCCGTCGCCGCCTTCGCGCCGGGTCACCGGCCAGCCGGAAGCGGAGACCAGCACCAGGGCGTCCAGCCGCTCGGGCCGGGCCAGGGCGTACTCCCAGGCCACGTTGCCGCCCATCGACTGGCCGACCAGAGTGAATTTCGACAGCTGCTCGGCCGCGGCGAACTCCTCGAGCATGGCCGCGTAGGCCTCCATCGAGGGCTTCCAGTTCGCCGGCGCCCGGGTCAGGCCGTGGCCCGGCAAGTCCAGCGAGATCACCCGGTAGTCGCCGCCCAGCTGCTTCACCCAGGGCTCCCAGGTGTGCGCCGAGGCGCTGAAGCCGTGCACCAGGACAATCACCGGCGCGTCCGGCTTGCCCTCGTCGCGGAAGTGCACCCGCACCCCGCTCGGCAGCTCGACGTAATGCGACGCCGCCGTGGCGTATTTCTTTTCCAGCTCGGCGTACGGGATGTCGGGCTTGCGCAGCGACAGCCACACCGCGAGCACCGCGACCGTGACCAGCGCCACGATCACCAGGGTCGCCTTAAGCAGGATCCCCAGCACCTTCATCGCAGTCTTTCCCCCCACAGACCGGACAAGACGGATCCGCGCTCACCCCCACAGTCCGCGCGGTCCCGGCGAGACCGTCATAGAGGAAGAGGCGTCCGGTCAAGGCCTCACCCGCCGTTGAGAGAACCTTGATCGTTTCCAGCGCGGCCATGGAGCCCATCACACCGGCCACCGCGCCGATCACCCCCACCGCCGCGCAAGTCTCTGCATCCGGTGGGATCTCAGGCACCAGGCAGCGGTAGCAGGGCCGCCCGGCGAACACCCCCAGCTGCCCGCTCCAGCGCCCGAGCGCGGCCGAGACCAGCGGCCGGCCTTCGGCCACACAGGCGGCGTTGACCGCAAAGCGGGTGGCGAAGTCGTCGGTGCCGTCCAGCACCAGGTCGTAGCCGCGCACCAGCTCGCGCGCATTGCCGTCGTCCAGGCGCAGCGGCAGGGCCTCGACCGCCACGTGCGGGTTCAGCGCCCGCAGCCGCTCGGCCCCGCGCTCGGCCTTCAGCTCGCCCAAGTCGTCGACGCCGTAGAGCACCTGCCGCTGCAGGTTCGACAGGGCCACCGTGTCGGGATCCAGCAGGCCGATCCGCCCCACCCCGGCCGCCGCCAGATAGAGCGCCGCCGGCGCGCCGACGCCGCCGGCCCCGACCAGCAGCACCGAGGCCGTCTTCAGCCGCTGCTGGCCCGGGCCGCCCACTTCGCGCAGCATCAGGTGGCGGGCGTAGCGCTCGACTTCGTCGTCAGTGAAGCTGGACATGGAGGCCCCCGACTTGCGCATGCGCCCTCGCCCCGCCACTTCTGCCCGGATGCAGAACCGAGACGCTTTTCCGGACTGGCATGGAACGACCATCCTCGCCGTCCGCCGGAACGGGAAGACCGTGATCGCCGGCGACGGCCAGGTCTCCATGGGCCAGACCCAGATCAAAGGCAACGCCCGCAAGGTCAGGACCCTGGCCGGGGGCAAGGTGATCGCCGGCTTCGCCGGGGCCACCGCCGACGCCTTCACCCTGATCGAGCGGCTGGAAGCCAAGCTGGAGCAGTATCCCGACCAGCTGGCCCGCGCCTGCGTGGACCTGGCCAAGGACTGGCGCACGGACCGCTACCTGCGCCGGCTGGAGGCGATGATCATCACCGCCAACCGGGATTCCATGTTCACCCTGACCGGGGTGGGCGACGTGCTGGAGCCGGAACACGGCGTCACCGCGATCGGTTCGGGCGGGGCCTACGCCCTGTCGGCGGCCCGCGCGCTCTACGACAACACCGAGCTGGACGCCGAGACCATCGCGCGCAAGGCCATGGCCATCGCCGCGGACGTCTGCGTCTTCACCAACGGCAACCTGACCATCGAAACGATCGAGAGCTGACCCGCGCATGACCGAGTTTTCCCCGCGCGAGATCGTCTCCGAGCTCGACCGCTTCATCGTCGGCCACGCGGACGCCAAGCGCGCCGTGGCCGTGGCCCTGCGCAACCGCTGGCGCCGCCGGCGCGTGCCGGAGGACCTGCGCGACGAGGTCACGCCCAAGAACATCCTGATGATCGGGCCCACGGGCGTCGGCAAGACCGAGATCGCCCGACGGCTAGCCAAGCTGGCCCAGGCCCCGTTCCTGAAGGTCGAGGCCACCAAGTTCACCGAGGTCGGCTATGTCGGCCGCGACGTCGACCAGATCGTCCGCGACCTCGTCGAGTCCGCCATCGCCATGGTCCGCGACAAGCGTAGAGCCGGCGTGCGCGCCCGCGCCGAGGGCCTGGCCGAGGAGCGCATCCTCGACGGCCTGGTCGGCCCGGGCTCCGGCCCGACCACGCGCGACAGCTTCCGCAAGAAGCTGCGCAACGGCGAGATGGAGGACAAGGAGATCGAGATCGCCCTGGCCGACACCGGCTCGCCGCTCCAGAACTTCGACATCCCCGGCCAGCCGGGCATCGGCGTGCTGAATTTGTCGGACCTGCTGGGCAAGGCCATGGGCGGGCGCACCAAGACCGTGCGCATCCCGGTGCGCGACGCCTGGGCGCCGCTGATCGCCGAGGAGAGCGACAAGCTGCTGGACCAGGAGGCCCTGACCAAGGAAGCCCTGCTGCTGGCCGAGAACGAGGGCATCGTCTTCCTCGACGAGATCGACAAGGTCGCCGCCCGCCAGGAGAAGGCCGGGGCCGACGTCTCCCGCGAGGGCGTGCAGCGCGACCTGCTGCCCCTGATCGAGGGCACCACCGTCTCGACCAAGTACGGGCCGGTGAAGACCGACCACGTCCTGTTCATCGCCTCGGGCGCCTTCCACGTGGCCAAGCCCTCGGACCTGCTGCCCGAGCTGCAGGGCCGCCTGCCGATCCGGGTGGAGCTGAAGCCGCTGTCGCGCGAGGACTTCCGGCGCATCCTGACCGAGCCGGAGGCCAACCTGATCCGCCAGCACCAGGCGCTGATGGCCACCGAGGAAGTCACCCTGACCTTCACCGAGGACGCCGTCGACGCGATCGCCGACGTGGCCGTGTCGGTGAACACCTCGGTCGAGAACATCGGGGCCCGGCGGCTGCAGACGGTGATCGAGAAGGTGGTCGAGGACCTGAGCTTCCGCGCCTCCGACCTGTCCGGCCAGACCGTCACCATCGACGCGGACTACGTGCGCGAGCGGGTGGGCGAGCTGGCCAAGAACGCCGACCTGTCGCGCTTCATCCTCTGAACGGCCGGTCTGGCCGCATTGCGGGCTTGTAACTGGGCGGTTGACCGACCTGGGCGGTAGGGCTTTCGTCGCCTTCGGGGGACCTCGATGAACGCCTTTCGCCGCCTGGCCGTCGCGCCGCTCGCCGCCGTCTTGCTGACCAGCGCCGCCGTCCCGGCCGTCGCTCAGGAGGCCGCGCCCGCCACACCGACGGCGGCCGCCGATCCGGCCCAGACCACCGCCGGCCGCTCGACCGCCGCCCTGCTGGCCGCCCTGAACGGCGACCACGC
>NZ_JAAIVC010000158.1 GCF_010975005.1 Caulobacter sp. 17J65-9
GGCGACCGGCGCCGCGGCGGCGGCCATCGGGGCCGGAGCGGCCATCGGGGCGGCGGCGTACACCGCCGGAGCCGCGACCACGGCGCCCTGGCGCGCGACGCGAATCTTCAGCTCGCCCTGTTCGACCTCGATCTCGGTGAGCTCCGTATCGCGGAGGATGTCGGCGAGCTTGCGCACGAGACGTGCGTCGATCTGATCGCCAGGAGCTTTACCGTTGGACATGCAAGAAACCTTAGGCTTACGCCGCGCGGACCGCGCCGCACAGGCGCAGCGCCGCGTCGACGGCGAGTTCGTAGCTGAGCGGGCCGAAGCCCGAGATCGTCCCGGCGGCCGCCAGGGCGACAAACGAATGCCGCCGGAAATGTTCCCTAGCGGCAGGGTTGGACAAATGACACTCCACGACCGGGATAGGCAAGGTCCGGAGCGCGTCCAGGAGAGAAACCGAGGTGTGGCCGTAGCCTGCGGGGTTGAGGACCAGGGCGCAAGCCTGCTCACGCGCCTCCTGCACCCAGTCGATCAACTCCCCCTCGTGATTCGTCTGGCGGAACACCACCTTGCGTCCGAAGGTGTCGGCCCGCGCTTCGCAGAGCTCGCGCACCTGCTCCAGCGTGGCCTTGCCGTAGACGGTCGGCTCGCGGACCCCGAGGAGATTCAGGTTGGGCCCGTTGAGCACGTAGATGGGTTTGGACATTCGCCCCCCGCGCAAACGCCGGGCACTTGTATCGTCGGGCGTCCGGGGTCACAAGCTCCGCTCCCGGAGTGACCTTATGAAGCTTCTGATCAACGGCGAGGAACGCGAGGTGGCCGCGGCCGACGTGGCGGGCCTGGTCGAGGAGCTGGGCCTGGACGTCCGCAAGGTGGCGGTCGAGCGCAACCTGGCCATCGTGCCCCGCTCGACCTACGCCATGACCGGCCTGACCGAGGGCGACCGGATCGAGATCGTGCAGTTCGTAGGAGGCGGTTGATGGACGGTTCTATGCAGACCCAGGACACCTGGACGGTTGCGGGCCGGACCTTCCGCTCGCGCCTGATCGTCGGCACCGGCAAGTACAAGGACTACGCCACCAACGCCGCGGCGGCTGAAGCCGCCGGCGCGGAGATCGTCACGGTGGCGGTGCGGCGGGTGAACCTGTCCGACGTCAGCCAGCCGATGCTGACCGACTTCGTGAAGCCGGACCGCTTCACCTACCTGCCCAATACGGCAGGCTGCTTCACCGGCGAGGACGCCATCCGCACGCTCCGCCTGGCGCGCGAGGCGGGCGGCTGGAACCTGGTGAAGCTGGAAGTGCTGTCGGACGCCAAGACCCTCTATCCGGACATGGCGGAGACCCTGAGCGCCCTGAAGCTGCTGGTCGCCGACGGCTTCGACGTGATGGTCTACTGCTCCGACGACCCGGTCTATGCGCGCAAGCTGGAGGACGCGGGCGCCGCGGCCATCATGCCGCTGGGCGCGCCGATCGGCTCGGGCCTGGGCATCCAGAACCCGGTCAACATTCGCCTGATCGTCGAGCAGACCACCGTCCCCGTGCTGGTCGACGCCGGCGTCGGCACCGCCTCGGACGCCGCGGTGGCCATGGAGTTGGGCTGCGACGGCGTGCTGATGAACACCGCCATCGCCGAGGCCAAGGACCCGATCCGCATGGCCAACGCGATGAAGCACGCGGTCATCGCCGGCCGCGAGGCCTACCTGGCCGGCCGCATGCCCAAGAAGCGCTACGCCGACCCGTCCAGCCCGCTGGCCGGGCTGATCTGATCGCCGCCCTCAGGGCGCGGGCGACGGGCTGACGGGATAGTCCGGCGGCAGGTCGTGCCAGGGATCGCCGGTGCGGGCCAGGTCGTGGCCGTAGGCGAACAGGGCGCGCATGTATTCGGTGTCGAAGTCGGTCCGCTTGGGCACGTCGAAGCTCGGTGGAATATAGGCCAGCTTGAAGTCGACCCCGTCGCGGCGGGCCAGCAGGTAGATCTGGGTGAGGTCGCCCATCCCCTGGCTGTGGATCAGGGCCCCGACCGAGCGGCCGGCTATGGTCAGGGTGCGGCGGTCGATCCTGGACCAGTCCGGATCCAGCCGGGCGTTGCGGATCACGTACACTGTGCGGGGCCGGTCGGGCGCCCAGACGAACGGCGTCAGCCGGAACGACGAGGGGTAGAGGAACACCTGGTGGGCGACGCCGCCGTCCACGTGCATCTCCTGATAGCGCCGGCCGTCGACGGTGACGTCGATCATCACCGGCGGGAAGGCGCCCGGGATCGAGGCGGACGCCAGCATCACCTTGCGGAACAGCTCCAGCGCGTGCGGATCACGGCTGGCGGCGATCGCCGTCATGTCCCAGATCACCGGCTCGCGGGCGTCGAGGTCGGTCGTGCCGACAAACAGCAGCCGCCCCTTGGCGTACTCCGCGGCGATCTCGTCCAGCACTTCGGGCGTCACATACCGGTCGATCAGGGCGGCCAGCGGGGCGGTGTCGGCCATGGCGTCGTCCAGCACCGCGGCGGTGATCGCGCGCCGTCGGAAGATGTCGCGCCGCGAGACCTCGGTGTAGGTCGCCTCCAGCACGGGATCGTAGCGCGGGCCCAGGAAGGCGAAGGGCGCGATCAGGGCGCCGGTGCTGATCCCTGTGACCGCCCTGAACTCCGGCCGCGTTCCGGTCTCGCTCCAGCCGACCAGCAGGCCGGCCCCGAAGGCGCCTTCCTCGGCCCCGCCCGATACGGCCAGGAAGGTGATCGGCTCGGGATGGGCGCCCGGGCCCTGGCTGGCGAGCCAGGCCTTCTCCCGTTCGACCGAGGCGGCGGCCGCGCGGACCAGCACGTCCGGATCGCGGGTCGGCCAGTAGCGCACGTTCGGGATCACCGGCTGCGCCTGGGCGGTCAGCTCGTCGGGAACGGCCGCCCCCCGGCCTGGCGTGATGCAGCCCGCCAGGGCCGCCGTCAGCAGGATCGTCAGCAAGAGGGCGAGGGGCTTCGGCCGGTGCGCGACCGGCGCACGCTTCGGAACTCGCCGCCCATGAGGCCGCATGGCCGCTGGTTAGCAGAGGCCGATCGGCCCACCTATCGGGTGAAACCCCGAGCCGCCCCCGTGGCGACGGCGGCTTACGTCGACTTCTTCTTCGCTTCCGCGATCGCCGCGGTCAGGGCCGCCATGTCGGCGCCGTGGACGATCTGGTCGCCGACCACGAAGGCGGGCGTGCCGTCGATGCTGAGGTCCGCGGCCAGCTTTTCGGTTTCGAGGATCTGGGCTTCGGCCTTGGCGCCGCCCTTGGCGATCATCTGCGCCGCGTTCAGGCCGTGGGCCGCGAAGATCCGGGCCAGGGCCTCGTCGTCCAGCGACTTCTCGGCCATCAGCGCCTTGTGCAGCTCCAGGTACTTGCCGCTGTCCTTCGCTCCGATCATGGCCTTGGCGGCGCGGTCGGAGACGTCGCCGAAGATCGGGTACTCCTTGAACACGAAGCGCACGTTCGGGTCGGAGCGGATCAGCTCGGCGATCTGCGGGGTGGCCGACTTACAGAAGCCGCAGCGGTAGTCGTAGAACTCGACGACCGTGACCTTGCCGTTCGGGTTGGCGACGAAGTCGCGCTTGTCGGCGGTCAGTTCCTTGGCGTGCTGGCGCAGCAGGTCGCCGGCCTTGGCCTTGGCCTCGACCGTCCGCTTCTCCTGCAACTTGACCACCGCTTCCTCGATCACCTCGGGATGGGTCAGCAGGTAGGCGCGGACCTTGTCGCCGAAGTCCTTCTCCACCGCCGGCTCGCGCGAGCAGGCGGCCAGCAGCAAGGCGGCGGAGAGGGCGGTCGCAAGGCGCATGGGCAGGGTCCGGGTCAGTTGGAGGGAGACGGGCCGCGGTCCTCGCGGGCGATCGTCTTCAGGTCGTCGTCCGACGGGTCCGACACCAGCACGATGTCGGTGGCGCGGCGCCAGTCGGGGGTGTTCTTCTCGAGGTGCTCGCGGGCGCGCATGGCGAAGACGCGCGCTTCGCGCAGTTCGCCGACGGCGTAGTGGTACTCGGCCGCGGCCAGGCGGGCCTGGCCGGGCATGCCCTTGGAATCGAAGGCCTCGGACAGCAGCCGCCAGGCGAAGGCGTTGTCCTTCTCGACGGTCAGCGCCTTGCCGAGCTCCTGGATCGCCTGCTCGGTCTTCTCAGGAGTGTTCTCGGCCAGCAGGGTCTGGGCCAGGTTGATGCGCAGCAGCGGCGCGTCGGGCTTCAGCTCCACCGAGCGGCGGTGGGCCGGTTCGGCGTCGCCGGCGCGGGCGCTCTCGAACAGGATCTGGCCCTTCAGCTCCCACAGGTACGGGTTGTTCGGCTGCTCGGCCAGCAGGGCCTCCAGCGACTTCAGCGCCTTCTCCGGCTCGGTGGCCTGGTAGTAGGCGATGGTACGGGCGTAGCGGGCCGGGAAGGAGGTGTCCTTCTCCGAGTACTTGATGAAGATCTGCTGCGGCGGGCTCAGGAAGGCGTTGAGCTTGGCCTTCATCAGCGCGTGGGCGGCCATCGCCTCGGGCGAGTCGGTCTCGCTGTAGTGCGGCTGCGCCTCGACCCGCCGGCGCAGGCCCTCGATGCGTTCCGACGACAGCGGGTGGCTGCGGAAGAACTGGTAGCGCTTCGCTTCGGAGAAGACTTCCTGGTAGCGGAAGTTGTCGAAGAACTCGACCAGGCCGCGGCCCGACAGGCCGGCCTTTTCCAGCGCGGCCACGCCCGCCTGGTCGGCGGCGGCTTCCTGGACGCGTGAATAGTTCAGGGCGCCCAGGGCGCCGAAGTACTGCGAGCTGCCGATCAGGGCCCCGGCCGCGTCGGGCGCGCCCAGCGCCGCGGCCAGCACGCCCAGGCCCATGGTCAGCAGGAAGGGCTTCATCCCGGCCCGGTTCATGTCGCCGGAGCGGATCATGTGGCCGCCGGAGATGTGGCCGGCTTCGTGGGCGATGACGCCCAGCAGCTGGTTGGGGTTCTCGGTTTCCTGGATCAGGCCGGTGTGGATGAAGATGTTCTGACCGCCGGTGACGAAGGCGTTCAGTTCCTTGTCGGCCACCAGGTAGAAATCGACGTCGTCCGCGTTCAGGCCGCTGGCCGTGAGGACCGGGTTGGCCTCCTTGCGGATGATCTCCTCGATCTCGGTGTCCCGGATCATGTTCATGGCCTGGGCGGCCGGCGCCGCCAGGGCGACGCCGACCATCAGCAGGCCGGCCACGAGCTTCGACGCGCGCTTGGAGGAAATCATGGGCGACTTGAGCTCCTGCTTTCCCTACCGCGCCGTTGCGGCATTCAACACCGCGTCCCGTGGCCGAATTTAGTCCGTCAGCCGCGGCCGCGCCACCAGCCGCGTTTGGGCGTGGCCGGCGGGGCCGAGATCTGGTGCGGATCGGGTTCCGGCGCGGCGACCGGCTCCACCGCGGTCGGCGGCGTCTCCAGCACGACCGGCTGGAAGTGGGCCAGCACGACCGGCTCCTCGACCGGCGTCTCTTCCGGCTCGGCGACGGCTTCGACAGCCACGGTCTCGACCTCGACGGCGGCCGCTTCGGCGGCGACCGGGGCGGCCGCCTTGCGACGCACGCGGCGGCGCTTGGCCGGCGCTTCCTCGGCCACCGGCTCCGGCGCGGCTTCGACCGGCTCGGCGGCGGCTTCGGCGACGACGACGGCCGGGGTCTCGACCACGGTCAGCACCGGCTCGCGGCGGGGGCGGCGATCGCGTTCGCGCTCGCGTTCGGGCTCACGCTCGACCGGGGCAGGGGCCTCGCGGGCTTCCTGACGTTCCAGCGGGTCGAACCAGACGTACGGGTCGTCCAGCGACGGCGTGCGGGCGCGGGTCCAGGTGTAGGGATCGCGCGTGCGACCTTCCTCGCGCATGCGACGCCCGCCGCGGCGGCCGCGACGGCGACGGCGGCGACGGCCGTCCTCGTCCTCGTGCTCGCCGGCGACAGCTTCGCCTTCTTCGTCCTCTTCCTCGCCCTCGTCTTCCTCGCCGGCTTCGGCTTCGACGACGCGGGGACCGCGGGCCTCGAACTCGTCGCGGCGACCGCCGCGACGGCGACGACGACGACGACCACGGCGGCCTTCGGACTCGCCGGCGGCGGGCGCGGCGGCGCGCTCTTCGCCCTCGGCCTCGGCCTCGTCCTCGGTCTCGTCCTCTTCTTCTTCCTCTTCCTCGACCTCTTCGATCTCCGGCGCCTCATAGAGCTGGCGGACCGGGGCGGCCTCGATCAGGGCCGGCGGACGTTCGGAGGTTTCGGTGCGCTCGATGGCGTGCTCGGCGTGGGCGAGGTTCTCGTCGACCACCACGCTGACGAACAGGCCTTGCGTCTGATGCAGGCGCATCAGGAAGGCGCGCTTCTCGTTCAGCACGTAGAGGGCCACGGCGGCCGGCAGGCGCAGCGTGATGGCCCCGGCGCCGCCGCGCACCGACTCGATCTCGACCGCGCGCAGCGCCTGCAGGGCCGCGGACTCGGCCGAGCGCACGCGACCGGCGCCCTGGCAGTGTTCGCAGACGTGGGTGGTGCCTTCCAGCACGCCGGTGCGGCGGCGCTGGCGGCTGATCTCCATCAGGCCGAAGGGCGAGATCTTGCCCATCTGGATGCGGGCGCGGTCGTCCTTCAGCGCGTCCTTCAGCCGCTTCTCGACGGCCCGGTTGTTCTTCGACTCCTCCATGTCGATGAAGTCGATGACGATCAGGCCGGCCAGGTCGCGCAGACGCAGCTGGCGGGCGGCTTCGTCGGCCGCCTCCAGGTTGGTCTTCAGCGCGGTGGCTTCGATGTTGCGTTCCTTGGTGGCGCGGCCGGAGTTCACGTCCACGGCGACCAGGGCTTCGGTCTGGTTGATCACCAGGTAGCCGCCGGACTTCAGCGGCACGACCGGCGAGTAGATCTGCGCCAGGACGTCCTCGACCCGTTCCTTCACGAACAGCGGGGTCGGCTCACGGTAGTGCTGAACCTTCTTGGCCTGCGAAGGCATCAGCATGCGCATGAAGTCGCGTGCTTCCTTGTAGGCCTCGTCGCCCTCGACCAGGACCGCGTCGATGTCCTTGTCGTACATGTCGCGGATGGCGCGACGCACGAGGCTCTCTTCCTCGTAGATCAGCGCAGGCGCGATCGAGTGCAGGGTGGTCTCGCGGATGTTCTCCCACACCCGCAGCAGGTAGTCGTAGTCGCGCTTGATCTCGGCCTTGGTGCGGGCGGCGCCCGCGGTGCGCACGATCAGGCCCATGCCCTGCGGCACGTCCAGGCTCTGGACCACGGCCTTCAGGCGCTTGCGGTCGGTGGCCTGGGTGATCTTGCGGCTGATGCCGCCGCCGCGGGCGGTGTTGGGCATGAGCACGCCGTACCGGCCGGCCAGCGACAGGTAGGTGGTCAGCGCCGCGCCCTTGTTGCCGCGCTCTTCCTTGACGACCTGCACCAGCAGGATCTGCCGGCGCTTGATCACTTCCTGGATCTTGTAGCGCTTCATCATCCGACGGCGCAGGCGCGCCTCTTCGGCCGGAAGCTCTTCGTCTTCGTCCTCGCCGGCGGCGTCGAGGTCGTCGTCCTCGTCGTCGGCCTCAGCCATCAGCGCTTCCCGGTCGGCGACCGGGATCTGGTAGTAGTCCGGATGGATTTCGTTGAAGGCGAGGAAACCGTGCCGGTTCCCGCCGTACTCGACGAAGGCGGCCTGGAGGCTGGGTTCGACCCGCGTCACCTTGGCCAGATAGATGTTGCCGCGCAGTTGCTTCTTGGCGCGGCTTTCGAAGTCGAATTCCTCAACCCGGGGACCGTCCACCACGGCGACGCGGGTTTCTTCCGCATGCGCCGCGTCGATCAACATGTTCTTGGGCATTCAAAGGGTCTCCACGGCGCGCATCGGGCACGAAGGCCGGGCGCCGGTGTTGCTGTCGGAGGGCGCGCGCACGGTCCGCCCCGCCGCGCGGTGCGCGGTCGGCGTCAGGCCGGAGATGAGCGGGTGCGACGCTGCCCATAAGGCTCAAAGTTTCCCTGTCGCGCCGGACGGCGCGTCGGATGAAAGTGGGCGTCGAGGTGTGCTTTGGAAAGAACATACGACGCGGAGTGCGCGCCCTCAGCGGCGGTTTACGCCCCAGCCGGTCGCGCGACAGGTGACTTTAGCAACACTCGCGCGGAAAATGAAAGCGCCTCGGCAACCGCCCCGTGTGTTAACCCATTATGAATCCGCCTGAGCCATCTATGCTGGCTCTAGCGACTTGTCGGAGCGTGGGATGTTCGGCCGGCTGAGGCCCCTGTTCGGCGGAGGTGGGCGACTTCTCGCCGTCGTCGCCGTCGCGGCGGCCGTCGCCCTGGGCGTCGGCGCTGGCCGTGGCTCGGCCTCCGGCGGCGTGCTCAAGGTGCGCCTGGGCGGCGACGCCGTCAGCACCCGCGTCGTGGTCGACCTCGACCGTTCCGTCAAAGGCCAGATCGTCGGGACAGATCCGCGCAAGGTCGTGTTGTCGCTGCCCGGCGTCGACGCGCCCGGCGCGCTGCAGGGCAGGGGGACCGGCCTGGTGAGCGCCTGGTCGGTGGAACGCGCCGGCGGGGCCGCGCGCGTCAATCTCACCCTGTCGCGCGAGGCCGTGGTCAAACGGCGCTTCCTGCTGCCGCCCGGCGACGGCGTGGACGTCTACCGCTACGTCGTCGACCTCGAGGCCCGCCCGGGCTCGCAGTCGCGCGTCGCCGCCGGCGGCGCACCGGCGAGGGTGCAGACGAGGGCGCCGGCCGTGGCCGCCGACCCGCGTCCGCGCTCGACCCGCCGCGTGGTGGTCATCGACCC
>NZ_JAAIVC010000159.1 GCF_010975005.1 Caulobacter sp. 17J65-9
TCACCACTTCGGCCAGGCGCGCGCCGGCGTCAGCCCGCGCCGCCGACAGCGTGCCGGCGGCGTCGCGATAGGCGCCCTCGGCGGCGGCCGCGGCGGCGGCGGCGTGGTTCAGGGCGGTCTCGGAGTCCTCGATCAGGCGCAGGGCCTCGGCGATGCGCAGGCGCTCGGCCGGCAGGTCGTCGGTCAGGACGTTGAGTTTGCGGGCGGCGGCGCGGAGCGCGAACAGCCGCTCCTCGGCCTTGTCCAGGCGGCCGGGCTCGAAGTCGAAGGCGTCGGCGGCGTTGTCGACCGCGGCGATCGCCTCCTGCGCCTCGACCAGGGCGCGGTCGACGGCCTCGGCGGCGGCGCGCAAGCGCTGCACGACGACGTTGTCTTCGCCGGCGCCGGCCTGCACGGCGCGGGTGCGGGCGTGGTCCAGGGCGCGGAAGGCCGCGGCCATGCGGCTGGACAGCTGGTCGCCGCCCAGCGCCTCGCGGGCCGAGGCGATGTCGGCCATGGCTTTCTCGGAAGCGCCCAGGATGGCGCGCTCTTCGGCCAGCTGCAGTTCCTCGCCGACCTTGGGGTCGAGGCGATCCAGCTCGGCCAGGCGGGCGGTCAGCTCCTCGGCTTCAGCCGCGGCCCTGGCGGCGCGCTCGCGCAGGCTCTCGGCGGCGCTGACGGCGTCGCGCCAGGCCTTCCAGGCGGCGCGGACGGCCGTGACCTTCGGCTCCAGGCCGCCGTAGGCGTCCAGCAGGCTGCGGTGGGTGCGGGCGTCGAGCAGGCCGACGGTCTCGTGCTGGCCGTGCACCTCGAGCAGGGCCTCGCCCAGCTCCTTCAGCACGCCGACGCTGACCGCCTGGTCGTTGACGAAGGCGCGCGAGCGGCCGTCGGCGCCGAGCTGGCGGCGCAGCACCAGGTCCTCGCCCGGATCGAAGTCGAGTTCTTTTTCGGCCAGCACGGCCCAGGCCGGATGCCCGGCCGGCAGGGCGAAGCCGGCGGTGACCACCGCCCGGTCCGCGCCCGCGCGCACCAGGCCTGCGTCGGCGCGCGCGCCGGTCGCCAGACCCAGCGAGTCGAGAATGATGGACTTGCCCGCGCCGGTCTCGCCGGTGAGGACGGTCAGTCCCGGACCCACGACGAGGTCCAGGGACTCGACCAGAACGACGTCACGGATGGTCAGGCCGATGAGCATGCCCGCGGTTTAGCGGGATTCGGGGCGGATCAGCCCGGGATGATCTTCCCGAGCCAACCTTCCTTCTTCTTCGCCTTCTCGGCCGTCTCGGTCGGGGCGACCGGCTCCAGGCCCTTGGCGGTCAGCAGCTTGTAGGCGTCGTTGTACCAGGGGTCGCCCGGGAAGTTGGCGCCCAGCACCGCCCCGTTGTGCTCGGCCTCTTCGTTGAGGCCCAGGGTCAGGTAGGCCTCGACCAGGCGGTAGAGGGCTTCCGGGGTGTGCGAGGTGGTCTGGTACTTGTCGACCACGGTCTTGAAGCGGTTCACCGCGGCCAGCGGCTGGTTGCGGCGCAGGTACCAGCGACCCACGGCCATTTCCTTGCCGGCCAGCTGGTCGTTGACCATGTCGATCTTCACCCGCGCGTCGCGGGCGTAGTCGCTGTTCGGATAGCGCTGGGCCACTTCGCGCAGCGCGACCAGCGCGCTGGCGGCCGAGCCCTGGTCGCGGCCCACGTCGACGATCTGTTCGAAGTAGCAGATCGCCTTCAGGTAATAGGCGTAGGAGGCCGAGGGGCTGCCCGGATACAGCTGGATGAACCGCTCCGACGCGGCGACCGCGTCAGCGTACTGGTTGCCCTCGTAGTAGGCGTAGGCCTGCATCAGGATCGAGCGGCGCGACCACTCCGAATACGGGTGCTGGCGCTCGACCTCTTCGAAATAGTCGATGGCTTCCGACCAGCGGCCCTGGTCGATGCGCTGCGCGCCCGTGGCGTACAGCAGCTCGACCGGACGCTCTTCGTACGCCAGCTTCGGCTTGTTCTGCTTGCCCGCGCAGCCCGACAGAGCCGCCGCCACAAGGACGGCCGCGATGATGGAACCGCGGCGGATGAGTTCTCGACGCACCGATGCGACCTCTCGATTGAGCGCCCCCGGGAGGCTTCCCCCGAAGCTCGTTAATCGGTTCTACACGACGTGATCGCGACGGCCAACACAACCGATGTCGCGGCTGACGCGCGTCAGACCGCCTCGGCCAGCTCGGCGGCCGGGACGCGCACGCGCCAGGCTTCCGGACGGGCCAGCAGGGCGCGAACCAGGGCGTTGTTCATGGCGTGGCCGGCCTTGCGGCCTTCGAACCGGGCCAGCAGCGGCATGCCCAGCACGTACAGGTCGCCGATGGCGTCCAGGGCCTTGTGACGGACGAATTCGTCGACGAAGCGCAGGCCCTCGGGATTGAGGATCCGCTCGCCGTCGATGACCACGGCGTTCTCCAGCGAGCCGCCGCGGGCCAGGCCCATCTGGCGCAGCGCCTCGACCTCGTGGGCGAAGCCGAAGGTGCGCGCCGCGGCCAGCTCCTCGCGGAAGCTGTCCTCGGTCAGCACGAGATCGACCGCCTGCCGGCCGATCACGGCGCTGGCGAACTCGATCTCGAAGAACACTTCGAACTGCTCGCACGGCAGCAGGGCGGCGTACTTGTCGCCTTCCTGGACGGTGATCGGCTCGAGAACCTCGATGTAGCGCTGCGGGCCTTCCTGGCGGCGGAAGCCGGCGCGGTCCAGCAGTTGGACGAACGGCAGGGCCGAACCGTCCATGATCGGAACTTCGGGGCCGTCGAGCTCGACCACGGCGTTGTCGACGCCGAGCGCGGCCAGGGCGGCCATCAGGTGCTCGATGGTGGAGACGGTCGCGCCCGCGGCGTTGGCGATCACCGTGCCGAGCTGGGTCTTGACCACCGCGTCGCCGGAAACCCGAATGCGGTTGTCGCGGTCTTTGATGTCGGTGCGCACGAACACGATGCCCGTCCCGCTCGGGGCCGGACGGATCGACAGGCGCACGCGGACCCCCGTGTGCACGCCCACGCCCGCGCAGATGGCCGGCGCGGCGAGGGTGTGTTCATTGAGATCCGACGATGCGATCAAGACGAAAATCCTGGTTAGTTCGCCCGACTTGACGCGGGAGTTGTGGCCCATCGGACCACTAGGCCCCAGGCGGGGCCAGCTCAACTAAAGTCGGGTTTCGCTTTGTTTCACGCTGAAACGGAAACGGGCGCGGGGGAAAACCCCGCGCCCGTTCTCTCTAGGCGATTTCAGTCGCGAACGTCAGTTCGCCAGACGCCGCAGGAACGACGGGATTTCTAAGTCGTCCTGGGGTTCGGCTTCCGGCTGCTGGGCCGGCTGAGCCTGCTGGGTCTGGCGCATCTGGGGCTGGCCACGGCCGAAGCTCGGGGCCGGCTGGGCCGGGGCTTCGTAACGCGGACGGCCGCCGAACAGGCTGCGCCAGCCGCCCTTGCGCTCGGGCTCGACGTACTCTTCGCGTTCCATGCGCGGCTCCGGCTGACGCGGCGCCATGGCGCGCGGGGCCGGCTGCGGCGCCGGGGCGGCGTCGAAGTACAGGTCGCCCTGGCCGGCGTCGTCCTCGTCGGCGACCAGCGGGTCGACGATGCGGGCGATCGGGCGTTCGGCGTCGGCGGCCACGATGCGCGGCTCCTCGACGCGGGGCTCGCGGATGTCGACGCGGCGGCCGCCGGTGTCGAGGGTGCGTTCCGGTTCGGCCTGGCGAGCGAACATCGGCTCACGGGCGGCCGGAGCCTCCATGCGCGGTTCCGGACGGGCGGCGAAGGCCGAACGGACCGGTTCCGGCTGACGCGCCGGCTCCGGCTGGCGGGCCGGCTCGGGCTGACGCGACAGGGTCGAGCCGCCGACCGCGCGGGTCGACTGGGCCGGGGCCTGCGGAACCGGCTTCTGCATGGCGGCGGAGTCCATGCCGGTGGCGACCACCGACACGCGGATCTTGCCTTCCAGCGACGGATCGAAGGCCGCGCCGAAGATGATGTTGGCTTCCGGGTCGACCTCGGCCGAGATGGCGTTGGCGGCCTCGTCGACTTCCAGCAGGGTCATGTCCAGGCCGCCGGTGACGTTCACCAGCACCGCCTTGGCGCCCTTCAGCGAGGTCTCGTCCAGCAGCGGGTTCTGGATGGCGTTCTGGGCCGCCATCAGGGCGCGGTCCTCGCCGCCGGCCTCGCCGGTGCCCATCATGGCCTTGCCCATTTCGGACATGACCGTGCGCACGTCGGCGAAGTCGAGGTTGATCAGGCCCGGCAGCACCATCAGGTCGGTGATGGAGCGCACGCCCGAGTGCAGCACCTGGTCGGCCATGCCGAAGGCTTCGGCGAAGGTGGTGCGCTCGTTGGCGACGCGGAACAGGTTCTGGTTCGGGATGACGATCAGGGTGTCGACGTACCGCTGCATCTCCAGGATGCCGGCGTCGGCCAGACGCATGCGGTGACGGCCTTCGAAGGTGAACGGCTTGGTGACGACGCCGACGGTCAGGATGCCGCGCTCACGCGCGCACTTGGCGATGACCGGGGCCGCGCCGGTGCCGGTGCCGCCGCCCATGCCGGCGGTGATGAACACCATGTGAGCGCCTTCCAGGTGCTCGTAGATTTCGGCTTCGGACTCCTGGGCGGCGGACATGCCGACCTCAGGATGAGCGCCGGCGCCCAGACCCTGCGTGATCTCCACGCCGAGCTGGATGCGTCGGTCGGTCTTGGCGAACTGCAGCTGCTGGGCGTCGGTGTTCGCGACGACGAACTCGACCCCCTCCAGCTCCGCCTCGATCATGTTGTTCACGGCGTTGCCGCCTGCGCCACCGACGCCGAACACCACGATGCGGGGCTTCAATTCCGTGGCGCGGGGCGCCGACAAATGAATAGCCATCACCGACCTCTAGACACCCTGCCCGTGGCCTTGCGCGCCTGATTCGACGCGCTCTCCGGGCGAGAGTTAATGGAAAACCACCAACCTTAAGGGACCGTTACCGGGCCTTAAGCCGAGTCGCGAAGTCGACCACCGCTTAGTTAACGAGAGGTGAGCCTGTTCTGTGGATGTTCTCCACATGACAATTGCTCGGGTCGCGACTCCCGCGACAGGGCGTCGCAGCGCCCCCTCACGGTCGGATCAGAAGAACAGATTCTCGCCCTTGGCGCCCTGCGGCGAAGGCTTCCCGGACGGCTTTAGCGCCGCCGCCTGCGTGGGCGCCGGCGGGGCCGCCGGCGCGGCTCCGCGGACCGGAAGGCCCAGGCCCGTGGTGCGCGGCGGCGTCTTGTCGCGAAGCTTCTTCTTAACGGAGGCGACCCAGCCGGCGAAGCTGTCGGCCTGCGCCGCCGCCTTGGCGAAGTCGGAAGGCTTAAGACTCGCCCCGTCCAGGCCCGACAGGGCCACCCGCAGGGCGTCGGGCGCGCGCGCCCGGTCGATGAAGCCGCCGAAGCGCTCCGACAGGCGCGCCAAGGCCTTGCCGTCGCCGGCCAGCGAATAGGCCACGCCGGCGCGGATCAGCCGGCTCTCGTCGTCGCCGGACAGCGGCTCGGCGGTCTGCTTCCAGCGGTCGCCCAAGCGACGTTCCAGCATCGGCGCCGCGGCGGCCCAGTCCTTCTCGCGCCAGGCGATCTCGGTGCGCACGTCTGTGGCTTCGGGCGAAGCGTCGCGGCCCAGAACCTCCAGGGCGTGGTCGTAGCGGCCCAGCTCCATCAGGGCACGGGCCTCGATGCCGCGCCGTTCGGCCAGCAGGGCGTTGGGCAGGACAGTGGTGCGGGTGCCCCAGATCGTCTTCAGCGCGCCTTCGGGGTCGCGGTCCATCAGGTGGACGGTCGCGAGGTCGGCGGCGACCTGGGCCTTGGCCACGCCGTCCAGGCGGTTGTCGACCTGATACTGCAGCAGTTCGGCCGCCGGTTTCAGCAGGTCCACGTCGACCAGCCGGCGGGCCAGGCGGCGCACCATCTCGTCGCCGTCGGCCCCGACCGGGGTCAGCTCACGGAAGTCGTAGAACAGGGCCAGCGCCTGGATCGGCTCCAGCCCGTCGGCCAGACCGTCGAGGAACAGGCCGCGGAAGGCGTTGCTGAGGTCGGCCTGTAGCTGCACGGCGCCCGGCGAATCCGGCAGCCGCCCGCCGGCCGAACGCAGGGCGTCCAGCGCCTCGCGGTAGCGGCCCTGCTGCAGGTAGATCTCGCCCAGGGTGCGGATCACCTCCACCTCGGTGGCGTCCCCGCGCCAGCGGAAGCGTAAGGAGTCCAGCGCCTTGATCGCGGTGGGTGCGGGCGTCAGGCCCTGGTCCAGGCGGATCTTGGTGGCGCGCAGCTTCGCCGGGGTGGCGATGGCGTCGTAGGAGGCCTGGGCGACCAGGTCGTAGATCTTCAGGGCCCGGGCGCTGTCGCCTTCCAGCTCGAACAGCCGCGCCTGCACCAGCCGGCCCGCCAGCTTGTCCAGCGCCGGGGCGGGCTGCTCCAGGCCATAGGCCAACAGCGAGCGGGCCGCGCGCAGATCGCCGGTCTCGATGGCGGCGCGGGCGTGCTCGATGGCGAAGCGGGCCTTCCACTTGGCCGGGAACAGGTCGATGGCGCGGGCGCCCTGCTGGAAGCCCTTGCGGGCGTCGGCGTAGTGGCCCAGCCGCGCGTCGGTGTAGCCGCGCCAGAGCTCCGCCGACGCGTCCGACGCCAGCACCGGCGCGGAGAAGTCGGCCTGCGCCTCGCGCCAGCGGCCGACCATGGCGCGCGCGGCGCCGCGCAGCCCGCGGAACTCGGGATCGGCCAGCACCGCCTGGTTCTGGCGGGCCAGGCCGTCCAGCACGCCGATGGCCTCGTAGGACAGTTCGGTCCCGACCAGGAAGCGGGCCAGCGCCATGCGGGCGTTCACGCCGGCGTCGGCCTGCTGCGCCTCCAGGGCGGCGAGGTCCTGCAGCTGGCGATGCCGCGCCAGGAAGCCGCCTTCACCGGTCTGGGCCCACTCCTCCGCCTTGATCACCGCCGGCAACAGGGCGGGCTTGGGCAGTTCGGCCGGCACGGCCGCGGCGCGCGCAGCGACCGGCGAGGACAGTTTCAGGCCGCCCGGGCGGGTGATGCGCACCAGGTCGCCGTCGGTTGAGACCTGCAGGTCGCCGGCCGCCGCCTCGATCGCCAGGCCGTGGGCGGTCGGGATCAGGGTGGCCTCGACGTACTCGCGACGGCGCCCGGCGGTCTTCACCGGGGCCAGGGCGGTGACCGCGGCGAAGCGGTCGCCCACGGCCGGGTCCTTCAGCCACACCACGCGGCCGGCGCCCGAGAGGGTCGCGGTCAGGGCCGGCGGCCCGGACTCGTCGTCGCGCTTGATCTTCACTTCACCCTGGGGCGGCTGCAGCGGGCCGCCGAACACGACCGTCCAGGTCGCGCCCTGCGCCTGCACGTCGACCGGCACGTCCTCGGGCGCCTCGACGCGGGCGACGGTCCAGCCCGGGCCGGAGGTCCAGCGGATGCGGTCGACCGGGCCCAGCGCCCTGGGCGCCTTGGACAGGTCCAGCTTGGCCTTGGCGTCGAACACGATCCAGACCGCCTCGCCGCGCCGGAACACGGCGGCGCCGACCGGAGCGGCCCAGGGGAAGCTGAGGCTGAGGCGATCCTTGCCCGCCTCGGCCAGCACGTTGACGGCGCCGGACTTCGGGACCGGATTGGGCCGCTCGGCCGCGCGGGCCGCTTCGGGCGGCGGACGGAAGACGTGCAGGTAGACGGCGCCGTCGGCGTGGCCGGTCTTGGCTTCCGCGCCCTCGACCAGGGTGAAGACCAGCTCCACTCCCCCGGCGACTGCGCGGGTCTCGACCTTCTCGACGCCCAGCGGCGGATCGGCCCGCAGGCGGCCGATGTCCGGGCGGCCGGCGCCCGGCAGGCGCACGACCACGTCGCGCCCGTTGCGGCGGACGGCGGCGCGGGCGCCCGAAGCGCCGTGGAACTCGACCCGGGAGATCTCGGCGTTTTCGCCGACCAGGATTTCGATCTGGGCCGCCGAGGCGATCGGGGCCACGGGCGGCGGCCCGGCGGCCTCGGCGAAGGAGCCGACCGCGATGGCGCCCGCGCAGGCGATCGCCACCGTCGTGTTCAGGACGGCGCGGCGCGATCTGGGGCGCGACTCGGACGCAGGGCGGCTCATGTTGGGTGCAGCGTCTGCGAACCCGGTTAGGCCGCGGTTAACGCTAACTCAGCCGGAGGGAGATCAGCCCGCCTTGGCGGCGGGCTTGGCGGCCGGAGCGTTCGGCGCGACCAGCTTCTCGGCGGCCGCGTCGGCGGCGGCGTAGCGCATGGCCAGTTTCTCGGTCAGCTTGCGGGCTTCGGCGGCCGGCATGGCGGCCAGCACGGCGGCCAGCGAGCGTTCCTTCATCTTCGAGGCGACCGGCAGGCGGACCCGGTCGTCGAGCTGGGTCATGACGTCGGCGGCGTCTTTCGGCTTCATGGCCTCGTAGACCTTCACCAGACGCGTAATCTCGGCGGCTTCGCGCTGGTCGCCCTGGGCCAGCAGGCCGTTGATGTCGCCCTTCAGGGCCTCCAGCGCCTTCAGCTTTGCGTCGAGCTTGGCCTCGGCGGCGGCCATCAGGGCCAGCTGGGTGTCCATGTTCTTTTCGCGGTCGTCCAGTTCGCCGCGGCGGCTCTGCAGGCTCTGCAGCACGCGCAGTTCGGCCGGCGACAGGCCGGCGGCCTTGGCGAGCTCCGTGGCCGAGGGCGCGCAGACCGGCGCCGCCGGCTTGACGGCGACGGCGGGCG
>NZ_JAAIVC010000015.1 GCF_010975005.1 Caulobacter sp. 17J65-9
AGGCGGTGTCGGGCGCGCCCGCGCCGATGGTGCGGCCGTGGTGCGCGCCGCCGGACAGGGCGTCGGCGCCCATGGCGCCGGCCGGGCTGAAGGCCGGGTCGCTCTCGATCCGGCGCGCCTCTTCCGACGGCTCGGGCGGCGGCGGCGGAACCATGGGTTCCTCCGGCTGGGTCGGCTCGTTCGGGTCCTTCGGATCGCTCATATTGGCCTGCGACTCGCTGATCGGCGTTCGGTCATGGTGCGACGTGCGTCCGCGCCGCGCAACGTCAGCCGGCCGGGGCCGGCGTCGGCGCCGGCCCCGGGGCGGCGGTCGCCGGACCGTTGCAGCGGCCAAGCGTGATCGGCACGTCCCACGGTCCGCCGGACACGATCATCTGGCCCGGCTCGCTCGGGTCGAGCAGCAGCAAGACGTCGACCTGCGACGTCCGCCCCTCGGCCGAGCAGTCGCCGGTGAGGGTGTAGCCGCTCTCGGTCTTGGAGACCTTGCTCCAGGTGCAGGTCGTCTCGCCGGCGGTGCGCACGCCCTGGGCCGTGAACATCCAGGCGCCCGTGGCGCACATGTCGGGCTTGGCCGCCCAGACGCCGACGAAGGACGGCGGCTCGTCGAGGGGCTGGGCCGCCGCCGGCGGGACCGGCGGCTGGGCCTGTTCGTCGCGCGCGGGCCCCGGGGTCACCTCGCGGCCCTTGCAGGCCGCCGCCAGCGGCAACAGGCACAGACAGAGCACGGCCAGACGCATCGCACGCTCCTTCTAGAGGTCAACGCGCCTTCGGCGCGCCGGTTCGCCCCGTCGCCTTCGCCCCGCTTCAGGCGCGGGACAGCGCCACTTCGCAGCCGGCGGCTTCCGCGCCTGGGATGGCCTCGGGCTTTTCGACCCGCACGCGGACGGCGCGCACGCGCGGGTCGTCCAGGCAGGCGCGCGCCAGCCGGTCGGCGTATTCCTCGACCAGGTCGACGTGGCCGGCGGCGGCCAGGGCGCGGGCCTGGGCGGCCACGGTCTCGTAGTTCACGGTGTCGGCGAAGCGGTCGACGCGCTGCTCGCCCAGCTCCAGCTCGACGTCGACGACCAGCGGCTGGGCGCGGCCCTTCTCGTGAGCGTAGACGCCGATCTCGGCGTCCACCCGCAGGCGCTTGACGAACACCTTGAGCGGGCCGCGGCGCACGGCCTCGAGGCGCGTCGGCGTGGGGGCGAGGGTCATGAGCTCAGGGTTCCAGCACGTCGGGCGTGCGCCAGGCAAGGTGCTGGCCGCCGTCGACGGCGATCATCTGGCCGGTGACGGCGGGCGAGTCCACCAGGAACAGGACCGCCGCGGCGATCTCCTCGGGGCTCGCCCCACGCTCCAGCAGGGTGCCGCCGGCCTCGGCGGCGAAGTCGTCGGGGCTCTGCCAGATCGAGGCCAGGGTCGGGCCCGGCCCCACCGCGTTGACGCGGATCTTCGGGGCCAGCGCCTGGGCCAGCGTGCGGGTGGCGAACCACAGGCCGGCCTTGGACAGCGAATAGGAGAAGAACTGCGGGTTGGGCTTCCACACCCGCTGATCGACGATGTTGACGATCGAGGCCCCGTCGGGAGCCTGGCGGGCGAAGCTCTGGGCCAGCACCAGCGGCGCGCGCAGGTTGGTCTCCATGTGCGCGTCCCAGCCGTCGCGCGTCATGGTCAGCGCCCGGTCGTCCCGGAAGGTCGAGGCGTTGTTGACCAGCACGCTGACCGGGCCGAGCGCCGAGGCGGCCTTGGCGACCACCCGCTCGACTTCGGCTTCCTTGGTCAGGTCGGCCTTCACCAGGGCCGCGGCGCGCCCCTTGGCGGCGATCTCGTCGGCCAGGGCCTGCGCCTCGGCTTCCGAGCGGCCGTAGTGGACGGCCACGTCGAAGCCCGCGTCGGCGAGCTTCAGCGCGACGGCGCGGCCGATCCGCTTCGCCGCGCCGGTGACGAGGGCCGTTCCGCGCACGGCGATCAGTCGAGGCGGCCGAACTCGTAGAGGTTCAGCGCGGCCAGGGCGACGATGAAGACGGCGATGGTGGCGATGGCGATCATCGGACGAGACTCCGGAACAGGTCGCGCCGGGCTTAGCGGGCGGCGACGGTTACGGCAAGCGGCGCGACGCATGCGGGCGCGGCGTATATGCTGGCCGCACCTATCCGTTCCTGAGGAATGCGCCTTGGCCGGCACCTGGCGACGGTCCGTCGAACCGTTCACCCGTCCCCTGTTCTTCGCCGTCTCGCGCGCCACGCGCGGCATGACGCTGGGCGTGCGCGGGCTGGTCACCAACGCCGACGGCCACGTCCTGCTGATCGAGCACACCTACCTGCACGGCTGGTGGCTGCCCGGCGGCGGCGTCGACCGCGGCGAGACGGCCGAGCAGGCGGTGATCCGCGAGCTGCGCGAGGAGGCGGGCGTTGCGGTGCAGGGCCGCCCGCGCCTGCTGTCGGTCCACTCCAACGAGCGGTTCTTCAAGGGCGACCACGTGCTGGTCTTCCGGGTGACCGACTGGACGCCGACCGAAGCCACCTCGCACGGCGAGATCGCCGACGTGCGCTTCTTCCCGCCCGACGCCCTGCCCGAGACCACCAACCCGGCCAGCCGACGGCGCATCGCCGAGGCCCTGTTCGGCGCCGAGCCCGACACCGCCTGGTGAGGCTCAGCCGCTGCGGCGCAGGCCGCGGCCGAAAATGAACAGGCCCAGGCCGACGATGATCGGCAAGGCGCCGAACAGCAGCGGGATGAGGATCGCCTCGCCCATGCCGCCCATGCCGGACGATCCTGGCCGCTTCAGCTCGTCGCCGACCAGCATGACCAGGAAGCCGGCCGTGCAGAGCCCCGAAAGGGTGAAGACCAACACGCCGACGACCATGACCAGGCCGCCGAAGAACGTTCCGACCGAACGCTTTTTCTGACCGCTCACGCCGCTCCTCCCCGTCCGCGCGCCAGGGCCGCGGCGCCCGGCGCGCCCGGCCGATAGAAGGTGTTGTAGGTGTCGAACGGGATGATCCGGCCGTCCGGCTCCACGAAGTGCACGCAGGACCGCTTCACCGTGCCGAGGTCGAAGTTGAAGCGGTCGAGGAACTGGGACACGACCACGCGGAAGGTGTCGGCGTAGCCGATCTGCTCTGGCACGGCCGCTTCCGGCAGGCAGCACAGCAGGGCGGCCAGCTTCTCCGAGGTGTCGGTCTGGGCCGTGGACAGCGACATCAGGTCGAACACCCGCCGCTGCAGCTCCGGATAGCTCTCGAAGGTGACGGTGTTCGGGGCGGCGGCGACCAGCAGTTCGCGTGGCAAGAGCGAGGTGACCGGCACCACCTTCTCGCCGTCGCGCAGGCCGTAGCCGATGCAGATCTGGTCCGGATTGCACGGCAGCGGGATCAGGTCTTCCAGCGCGAACACGCCCGCCTCGGCGATGCGCCGGCGCACTTCCGACAGGACGATGCGGTGGCGCTTGGGATCGAAGCCGTCGTTGCGGCCGGCGTCCTGGATCGGCTGGAAGGTCACGCCCCTCACGCAGCGCCACTTCAGGGCGAAGCGGACGATGTCGGCGATCTCGTCGTCGTTGACCCCGCGCTTGAGGGTGACCACCAGGGTGGTCGACAGGCCCACGCGCTCCAGCGCCTCAAGCGCCTGGACGCGGATCGCGCTCAGGTCGGCCCCGCGCAGGTCCATCAGGGCCTCGCGCTTCAGCGAGTCGAACTGGAGATAGACCTCGAAGCGCGGCGCGAACTCGGCCAGCCGCTCGGCGAAGCCCGGCTCGCGGGCGATGCGCAGGCCGTTGGTGTTGATCATCAGATGGCGGATCGGCCGGCGCCGCGCCGCCGCCAGGATCTCGAAGAACTGCGGGTGGATGGTCGGCTCACCGCCGGAGATCTGCACCAGGTCCGGCTCGCCTTCGGAGTCGACCAGCACGTCGAACATGGCCTCGATCTCGGCCAGCGGACGGTGGCCCTCGCGCTTGACCGAGGAGTCGGCGAAGCAGACCGGGCAGCTGAGGTTGCAGGCCTCGTTGACCTCCACGATGGCCAGGCACGAGTGCTGCTCGTGGTCCGGGCACAGGCCGCAGTCGTAGGGGCAGCCGTGGTCGGTGCGGGTCTGGGCGGTCAGCGGCCGATCGCCGGGCTTCAGCCAGTCCTTCTGGGACTTCCAATAGTCGACGTCGTCGCAGACCAGGGTCTTCTGCACCCCGTGGTCCCGGCAGCGCTTGAGGAAGAAGACGTCGCGATCTTCGACCACGATCTTGGTCGGGGCCAGGCCCAGGCAGGTCTCACACAGGCTCGTGGTCTGGCCGAAGAACAGGTAGGGCGCGACCTTGCGCGTCGCGTTCTCGCCGGAGCTCCCGTCCATAGAACACGCCCCCGTAGACGATCAGCCCCAGGCTGAGCAGGTGGAACAGATTGAACGGTCCGGCCACGCTTGGATAGGGCTTGAGGAACTCCCAGGCGAACCGCTGCAGGCCGTACCAGGCGCACAGGACGTAGAAGCCCCGCTTCAGGGCCCACGGCGCGCGGGCGTTCAGGCCCGCCAGATAGACGGCCAGGAACAGGGCCATGGCCAGGGCTTCGTAGACCTGCACGGGATGGCGCCCGACGCCGTCGCCGAGGTCCACCGCCCAGGGCAGGGCCGTCGGCGTCCCGTAGGTCCGGTCGGCGAGCCCCGAGAACAGGCAGCCCATCCGGCCGATCACGACGCCCAGCGCGAACGAGCCCACGAACACCACGCCGGTCGAGCCGCGGATGCCCCGCATGAGCTTGTACAGCTCGACCGCCGCGATCGCGCCGACCAGGCCGCCCGCCACGCTGTGCGACAGCATGGGCGAGGCGGTGCGCAGGGTGTTCAACGACCCGGCCAGCCAGGCTCCCGTCACGGCGCCCAGCGCCAGGGCGGCGAACCAGCCGGAGCCGACCTGCATCGCCGTGCGCTCGACCGCCGCGCGCAGCCGCCAGCGGTAGAGCACCGCGCCCAGGGCCGCGCCCGCCAGCCAGGCCGTCAGGTCGAAGGCGACGTGCGCGAGCGGATGGGTCGGGACGGCGATCATCGCGCTGTCTGAGCCACCCAAGCCTCCAGCGCGGCGGTGTCGGCGATGTCGCCCCCGAACGCCTTCTCCGGAATGAAAGGTCCGATCTGGCGCGGCGCGCCCAGGGCGACCTTCTGCAGGGTCGAGAACCAGCCCAGCCCGGACGGCAGGGGCGCCTCACGCACCTCCATGTAGCGGGTCGCCGCGTCGGTCGCCTCGCCCAGGTGCAGCGCGCCCAGACGCCGGAAGTCGCGGGTGACCAGCAGGCACGAGCTGAAGCAGGCGTTGTCGGTGAGCACCACCAGCCGGCCCTTCAGCAGCGAGCCCTTGCCGCTGGCCGGCTTCGGCTCGGGCCGGTCCACGCCGGGACAGGCTCGGACCGGCTCGTCGAACGGACGCCCCTGCTCGATCGCCGCTGCGATCTCGCGTTCCAGCGCCTCGTAGTAAGCCACCGTGTCCGGCCCCCGCGAGGGAGCCTGGTGCAGGCGGAAGTCGCGGACGGCCTCCAGATTGCCGGACGTGGCGCGCCACAGGGCCGGGCAGTCGCCGGCCTCGGCCTTGAGGTTGCGGGCGACATAGGCCTCCCCGGTCAGGGCGCTCGCCAGCTCCACGCCGAAGGCGGACGAGCCGCCGCCGTTGCCGCGCAGGTCCAGCACGACGATCGGCGCGGTCCGGATCTCCGCGGCCTTGGCGGCCACCTCGTCGATCACCGGCCGGGCGCGGTCGTCCAGCGACTGCAGCGAAATCCACCAGCCGCCCTCGAAGCGCCGCACGCCGAAGCCGGCCTCGCCGGCGCTGACCGCCTTGCTAAGCTGCGGCTGAAGCACGGCGCCGGTCGCCGCCCGCCACTCGAGCCCGACCGTCTGGGTGCGCCCCTCCTGTTCGAACTCGCAGGCCGCGGGCCGCTTCAGGAACGGGTTGCCGTCGTCGAGCAGCAGCCAGGGCGCGTTCTGGATGCGCTGCGCCTCGATCGACCACACGGCGCGGAAGCCGCCGACGCGTTCCTTCGCCAGCGCGTCGGCGTCGCGGCCGTCGCAGCCGACCAGCCGCGCCCCCTCGAGCGAGGCGGCCTTCTCGGGCCGCGCGTCGACCGCCACCCGCCAGGCGCCGCCGCGACGGGCGACGACGATCCCGGTCCAGGCGTAGCTGGCCGGACGCAGGCTCTGGCGCGCCCAGATATGCTTGTCGCCCAGGTCGGTGGCGAAGCCGTTCATCACCGCCGCGTAGCCCGTGTAGCCCTGCACCTCCGCGGCCCGCGCCAGCGCAGTCTCGCGGGCGTGGGCGAGACCGGTCTGGAACGCCTCGTCGCCGAGTTCAGGCGCGGCGCCAGGGTGGTTGTCGCGGATCAGCCGAAAGGCGGCGTCGAGGTCGATTTCGGTCAGGGCGCGCCAGTGCGCGGCGGCGGCGTCCGACGGCGTCTGCGCCGCGGCCGTACCGGCCAGCGCCAGACCGAAAAGCAGGCCCGCGGCCGCGCCCCTGACCGACATGTTCGCAATCCCCCGTTCTCCGAACCGGATTTAGAGCTCGACCGGAACGGTGTCACGCCCGTAGGACCGGCGTGCGTCGCAGATTGGTCGACGCGAACCGTCGCCGTCGGGAGCCGCCCGTGAACCAGGTCCTTTCCGCCATCCTCGTCATGCTGGTCGGCGGCGCCCTGCTGGCCCTGCAGGCCCCGACCAACGCCATGCTGGGCCGGGCGGTCGGCTCGCCGGTCAACGCCGCCTTCGTGTCCTTCCTGGTCGGCACGGCGGTGCTGATCGTGGTGACGCTCTCGCTGCGGGTGAAGCCGGACGTCGAGGCGGTGAAGGCCCTGCCCTGGTACGCCTGGCTGGGCGGAGCCTACGGCGCCTTCCTGGTGGCCGCGACCACCTTCGCCGCGCCGCGCATCGGCGTGGCCTCGGCCCTGACCCTGGCGATCTCCAGCCAGCTGGTCGTGGCCCTGGTGCTGGACCAGTTCGGCGCCTTCGGCCTGGCCAGGCTGGCGGTCACGCCGGCCAAGGTGGCCGGCGTCGTGCTCGTGGCCATCGGCGTGGTGCTGGTTCGTCGCGGGTGATCCGGCGCGGCCGCGGGCCTATATGATCCCGCTGATGGACGACTCGACCGCCCTCCCCCAGGCCCTGATCGGCGCCGAGCTGATCCGCGACGAGGCCCGCCGCGCGCCCGACTGCGCCGGCGTCTACCGGATGATGGGCGACGCCGGCGAGGTGCTCTACGTCGGCAAGGCCAAGAACATCAAAAAGCGCGTCACCCAGTACGCGCAGGGCCGCTTCCACACTCAGCGCATCGCCCTGATGGTGTCGCTGACCCGGTCGATGGAGTTCGTCACCACCGCGACCGAGACCGAGGCCCTCCTGCTGGAGGCCAACCTCATCAAGCGGCTGAAGCCGAAGTTCAACGTGCTGCTGCGCGACGACAAGAGCTTCGCCGAGCTGCTGATCCGCCGCGACCACCCCGCACCGCAGATCCGCAAGCACCGCGGCGCGCGCACCATGAAGGGCGACTATTTCGGCCCGTTCGCCTCGACCTGGGCGGTGAACCGCACGCTGAACACGCTGCAGAAGGCCTTCCTGCTGCGCTCCTGCTCGGACAGCGTGTTCGACAGCCGCACCCGGCCCTGCATGCTGCACCAGATCAAACGCTGCTCGGCCCCGTGCGTGAACCTGGTCACCCCGACCGAGTACGCCGAACTGGTCGAGGAGGCCGGGGACTTCCTGCGCGGCAAGAGCCGGGCGGTGATCCAGCGGCTGTCGGACGAGATGCAGGCGGCGTCCGACGACCTCGACTTCGAGCGCGCCGCCCAGATCCGCGACCGCGTGCGGGCCCTGTCGGCCATCGCCATGGAGCAGTCGATCAACCCGGAGACGGTGGAGGAGGCCGACGTCTTCGCCCTGCACTTCGAGGGCGGCCACGCCTGCGTGCAGGTGTTCTTCTTCCGGGCCGGACAGAACTGGGGCAACTGGGCCTACTTCCCGCGCGTGGACAAGTCCGACACCGAGCCCGAGATCCTCTCGGCCTTTATGAGCCAGTTCTACGAGGACAAGCCGATCCCGCGGCTGATCCTGGCCTCGCACGAGCCGGCCGAGCAGGTGCTGCTGGCCGACGCCCTGGCCCTGAAGCGCGAACGCAAGGTCGAAATCCAGGTCCCCCAGCGCGGCGAGAAGCGCGACCTGGTCGACCACGCCCTGAAGAACGCCCGCGAGGCGCTGGGCCGCAAGCTCTCGGAGAGCTCGGCCCAGGGCAAGCTGCTGGAGGGCGTGGCCGAGACCTTCAAGCTGGACGGCCCGCCCGAGCGCATCGAGGTCTACGACAACAGCCACGTCATGGGCACGAACGCGGTCGGCGGCATGATCGTGGCCGGGCCCGACGGCTTCCAGAAGAACCAGTACCGCAAGTTCAACATCCGCGGCGACGAGCTCACCCCCGGCGACGACTACGGCATGATGCGCCAGGTGCTGGGCCGGCGCTTCTCGCGCCTGGTCAAGGACGAGGAAGAGGGCGAGGACCCGATCCGCCCCGACCTGGTGCTGATCGACGGCGGGGCCGGCCAACTGGCGGCGGCCCTGGTGGTGATGACCGAGCTCGGCGTGGACGACATTCCCGTCGTGGGCGTGGCCAAGGGGCCGGACCGCGACGCCGGCCTGGAGCGGTTCTTCATCCCGGGCCAGGAGCCGTTCATGCTCGAGCCCAAGAGCCCGGTGCTCTACTACCTGCAGCGACTGCGCGACGAGGCGCACCGCTTCGCCATCGGCAGCCACCGCACCCGGCGCAAGATCGACATGCACAAGAACCCGCTCGACGAGATCGAGGGGATCGGCCCGCGCCGCAAGAAGGCGCTGCTCGCCGCCTTCGGCTCGGCCAAGGGCGTGGCCCGCGCCGGCGTGGCGGACCTGGCCAAGGTCGACGGCGTCAACGACGCGCTCGCGCAGCGCATCCACGACTTCTTCCGGCGCTGAGCCCTTGCGTAAGCTTAGCCGGAGACAAATTCGGCGCTCGCGCGCTATGGATGGCGGGTCTTATCGACCGAGGAATCAGATGACCGCCGTCAACCCGCTTCCCAACATCCTGACCTGGCTGCGGCTGGTCGCGGGCATCGTGTTGTTCGCCCTGCTGGCCAGCGCCGTGGGCGCGGTGCCGTTCGCCGACCACATCCCGCCGGACATGCAGGAGACCTTCGCGGTCTGGGCCTTCATCATCTTCGTGGTCGGCGCGGTCACCGACTGGTTCGACGGCTGGCTGGCCCGCAAGCTGAACGCCACCACCGACTGGGGCGCCACCTTCGACCCGATCGCCGACAAGATCCTGGTCTGCGGCACCATCCTGGGCCTGGCCTCGCTGGGCCAGCAGCCGCACATCGTGGTGCCGGGCGCGCTGATCCTGTTCCGCGAGTTCGCCGTGTCGTCGCTGCGCGAGTCCTCGGCCTCGCGCGGCATCAAGCTGCCGGTCACCCTGCTGGCCAAGTGGAAGACCACCCTGCAGCTGCTGGCGCTGGGCCTGGAGCTGTTCGCCTACGTCTGGCCGTTCCTGGGCCTGCCCGACGATCCCGCCGTGCGCGGCCCGGTGACCAACACCGCGCACGTGCTGATGTGGGTGGCCGCGGCGGTCAGCCTGTGGACCGGCTGGGGCTACTTCCACGCCGCCCGCCTGAAGATCTCGCACGAGCGCTGAAGCAAGCCTGCGGACGCCGGTCGCCCGGCGTCCGCATCAGCACTTGAGCAGGATCTAACGTCCGTCGAGGACGTAGCCGGGTTCGTTCCGTTCCGAGTCGTAGCGCTTGCCCTGCCGGCGAGCCATCTCCCGGGCCTTGCGGTCCACGACCACCGGCGTCGCCGAGGCGTCGCCCTCGCCGACCTCGGGGCCCGACGGCAGCTCCGGATTGACCGCCGCCCGCAGCCCTTTCCCGGCCACCGGCCAGTAGCGCAGGGTCGCCTCGCGGACCCGGGCGTGGTCCAGGTCGCAGTACTGCGTGTCGAAACGCCAGGACTTCACCGCCTTCACCGCCGCGGTGCGGAACGCGTCGGCCGCATCCGCCTCGCGAACGCGCACCTCGGTGGTGCGGCCTTCGGCGTCCACGCGATAGCTGACCGTGACCCAGTGGTCGCGATCCTCCAGTCCCGTGGTGTCGAACGACGGCGCCGGTTGGTAGGTCGCCTGCGCCTTGCAGGTGTCGGCGGCTTGCGCGAGCCCCGCGAAGCCGAGCACGGCCGCCGACGCGGCCGCGAACACGACAAGTCTCATGGGTGGTCCCCTTTGGTGTCCCCGCCGCTCAAACTTGACTGTGGCGGTCGAAGTTCCAGGCCGCTCGCGGCGCGGACGAACTCCTCACTTCTTCCTGGGCGGAGGCGCCCGGCGCAGGGACGACACGTCGTTGGCCATGCCCAGCGTGGTGGTGTCCGGAACGCTGGTGGTCAGGTCGTCGCAACGGCCTGAATAGCGGATGCCGGTGCACACCTCCCAGGGACCGGCGTCGGCGGCCAGCTCGATCGAGCGCACCCGGTCGTTCAGGCCGATGTCGCCGAGATCGGCGACGTCGCCGTTGATCGCCCGCCATTCCCCGCGCCAGACCGTGCCGGTGTAGAGCACGATCGGCGGCCGCCCGCCGCCGGGGCAGACCAGTGCGCCGGCCTGCGACACGCCGATGTCGCGGCCGCGGCAGTCCAGGGTCTCGATCGAGCTTTCGCGCGGCGCGCCGGACGGGTCGCGGCACAGGGCGCGCAGGGTCGAGCCGTGCATGCGCGCATCCTCGCAGCGCGACGTGTAGCTGCCCTTCGGCGGAACCGGTGAGGGCGCCCAGGCCGCAAGGCCCGTGGTCGCCAGCCAGGCCAGCACTGCGAACGGAGCGCGCATCGACGCCTCCTCGACGCGTCCGGCCCACCAATCGGCGACCGGCGCCGCCGGTTCCGTGCTTATATCAGGCCCGTCCGCCGCCCGCTTCGATGCGCTCCAGCAGCGCCTGCACGGTCTCCAGCGTGTCGGCCTCGCGCGAAGGCTTGTCCCAGCGGATGCGGCTGATGCGCGGGAAGCGCATGGCCACGCCCGAGCGGTGGCGCGGCGAACGCTGCAGGCCTTCGAACGCCACCTCGAACACCAGGCCGAAGTCGCGGTCGGCGCGCACCGAGCGCACCGGCCCGAACCGTTCGACCGTGTGGTCGCGCACGAACTTGTCGATCAGCTTCAGCTCCTCGTCGGTGAAGCCGAAGTACGCCTTGCCGACCGGGGTCAGCTGCCCCTCCTCGGTCCAGACCCCGAAGGTGTAGTCCGAATAGAAGCTTGAGCGCTTGCCGTGACCGCGCTGGGCGTACATCAGCACGGCGTCCAGCAGGTAGGGATCGCGCTTCCACTTGAACCACGGCCCCTTCGGCCGGCCGGGCTCGTAGACCGAGTCCCAGCGCTTCAGCATCAGGCCTTCGGCCGCCGCGCCGACCGGCGGATCGGCGCGCAGGGCGACCAGCTCGCCCCAGGTCTCGAACGGCACCAGCGGCGACAGGTCCAGCCGCGGCGACGGGTGCGCCGCGACGAAGTCCGTCAGCCGCGCGCGACGCTCGGCGAACGGCAGGGCGCGGGTGTCCTGGCCGGCGTCGGACAGCAGGTCGTAGGCGCGCACGACGGACGGGAAGGCCTTGATCAGCTTGGCGCCAACGGTCTTGCGGTTGAGCCGCTGCTGCAGGTCGGCGAAGGGCGCGACCTGGCCGTCGCGGATCACCAGCAGCTCGCCGTCGATCACGCCGTCGAAGTCGAGCGCGTCCATCAGGTCGGGGAAGGCGCCCGAGATCTCGTCGCCGGTGCGGCTGTAGAGCCGCTTCACCCCGCCCTCGCACACCGCCTGGACGCGGATGCCGTCCCACTTCCACTCGGCGGCGAAGTCGGCCGGGTCGAGCTTGGCGAAGTCGACCGCCTCGTCGATCGCGTGGGCCAGCATGACCGGGCGGAAGCGGCCGGGCGCATCGGCGGACGGCCGGTCGGAGCGGCCCTCCAGCCAGGCGAACAGGTCGCCGTAGGGCGCGGCCAGCGCGTGCCAGACCTCCTCGATCTCGGCGACGTCCACGGGTTCCAGCGGCGCGCCCGCCTCCGCCGCCTCGCCGGGGCGGGCCGGCAGCGGGACCCGATCGGGCCGGATCATCGCCGCCGCGGTCTTGGCAAGGCGTGCGGACAGCCCCACCCGCAGGCCGCCGGTGACCAGCTTCAGCAGCGCCCAGCGGCCGGTCGAGTCCAGGGCGTCCAGCCAGCCCTCCAGCAGGCCCTGCACCTCGTCGCGTTTGGCGGTGCGCAGGGCCTCGACCACCTCGGACAGCTCGGGCTCGCGGTTGGGCCGGCGCGAGGGGTCGACCGGCCAGATCAGGGCTACGGTCTCGGCCAGGTCGCCGACATAGTCGTAGGACCAGCCGAACAGCACCGGATCGATCCGGGCCTCCACCGCGCGGCGGATCATGGCCGGCTTGGCGGCGTGGAAGGACAGGTCGCCGGTCAGCGAGGCCAGCGCCCAGCCACGGTCCGGATCGGGGGCCGCGCGCAGGTAATCCCGGACCAGCACCAGCTTGGCGTTGCGGGACGACGTCAGCGAGAGCCGGTCGAGCAGGTCGGCGAAGGCGCGCATTTGCGGGGAACGATAGGCTCCGTTTAGATCCGGCCGCTAGCCTGACGCGACAAGGCCGAAACGCGTTCCATGCCGCTGCTGATCTATCTCGCCGCCGTCAACCTGATCGCCTTCGCCGCCTACGCCTGGGACAAGCAGCGGGCGGTGGCGCGCAAGCGGCGCGTGCCCGAGCGCACCCTGCTGTTCCTGGCCGCGGTCGGCGGCAGCCCGGGCGCCTTCGCAGCCCAGCGGATCTGCCGCCACAAGATCAGCAAGCGGCCGTTCCAGGCGGTGTTCCGGATGATCGTCCTGGTGCAGGCGGCGGCCCTGGTCTGGGCGGTCGTGGGACACGGGATCGTTCGCCTGCCCTGACGCGCAAAAAAGAACCCCGGAACCGAGGTTCCGGGGTGGGGGAAGTTGGCTCGAAGGAAACCTTCGGGGAGGGACTTACTCGAACAGGCCGGAGACCACGCCCGCGATCACGCCGGTGGCGACGGCGGTCAGCACCGCGTTGTCGTCCACCCGGGTCCACACGTAGCCGCGCGGCGGGGCGTAGAGGCCGTAGCGGCCGTAATCCACGCGGTAGGCCGGGGCGTAGTAGGCCGCCGGCAGACGGTCGCCGTAGCGCCAGTCGCGGTACACGTAGCCGTACGGACGGTGGTAGACGCCGGCGCGATAGCGACGCTCGGCGGCCCGCCAGCGAGCTTCCTCGGCCCGGGCGTAGGCCCGGTCGGCCTTGCGCATGGACTTGTAATAGTCACGGTCGGCCCGCTCGCGGTCGCGGTAGTAGTCGCGATCGTCGTGGCGGTCGTGATGGCCGCGGCCGTGATCGTGGGCGCTGGCGGTGGTGGCGGCGCCCAGCGCGCCAGACGCGATCGTCAGGGCCAGGGCGGCGGAGAGAACCTTTTTCATCGTGCGTCTCCTACTGAACTGAGGCCCACCATGACGGAGCCTAGCCGAACCCAACCTGAACGGCGGTGTTCAGCTACGGTTCATCTGCGCCGCCGTCGCGCCGTTGTACGACAACGCCCCGGAGGCCGGCTCCGGGGCGTTGTGACGCTTGGTTGAACGCCTATTCGAACAGGTCGACCACCACCGAGGCGATCACACCGGTGGCGATGGCGGCCAGCACCGCCTTGTCGTCCACCCGGGTCCACACGTAGCCCGGCGGCGGCGCGTACAGGCCGTAGCGCTCGTATTCCAGCCGATAGACCGGGACGTAGTAGGCGGGCGGCAGGCGCTCGCCATAGCGCCACTCGTGGTGGACGTGGCCCGGCGGCGGGCTGTAGCGCCCGGCCCTGTAGCGACGTTCGGCGGCGCGCCAGCGGGCGCGTTCGGCCTTGGCCTCGAACTTTTCGGCCTTGCGGTCGTCGTGCCCCCGTTCATCGTGTCCGCGACCGTGCCCGCGATCCCGGGCGTCGGCCGCCGGGGCCGCGGCGAGCGCGCCGACCGCGACGACGGCGGCGAGGGCGGTGGAGAGGATCCTGTTCATCGTGCGTCTCCCTTTCTCGGAGCGCACGGTGGGCTGCGTCGCCCGAACGAAATCCCAACAACGATGCTTAGCCGCGCGTTCAGTAAAACGCCCCGGCGGTGAACCGCCGGGGCGTTTGCAGGAAGGGTCAGAGCCCTTTCCGGGGCGTGCGGATCACTGCTCGTCCGGGTCCGGATAGGCGAACGGATCGGTCGGCTTGGGCTGGGTCGGCACGACGTTGCGCGGCAGCGGCTCGTCGGCCTCGGCGGCGTTCAGCAGCATCCAGGCCATGACCGCGGCGGCCTGGCGCAGATCTTCCGGACGCAGATGATCGAAGCTGTCCAGGTCGGTGTGGTGGACCTGGGAGCCGTAGTCCAGCGGGTCCTGCACGAACTGGAAGGCCGGCAGGCCGACGCGGGCCATGTAGACGTGGTCGGTGCCGCCGGTCGGCGCGATCACCACCTGGTCGGCGCCCTGGCTGCCGTAGGGCGAGAGCCACTCGCGCAGCACCTTGGCGGCGGCGACATTGCCCTCGGCGTAGACGCCGCGGATCTTGCCGGAGCCGTTGTCCAGGTTGAAGTAGGCGGCCAGGTCCTTGTAGCCGGGCAGCGGCGTGACCGGGAACTGGCTCTGCGACACCGACGGGCCCATCGCCTGCTTGGCCGCGTCCGGATGCGGCGGGCGCTTGGCCAGGTGGCTGTCGACGTAGGCGGCCGAGCCCAGCAGGCCCTGCTCCTCGCCGTTCCACAGGGCGAAGCGGATGGTCCGCTTGGGCTTCACGCCCAGCGCCTGCAGGATGCGCGCGGCCTCCATCACCACCGCGGAGCCCGCGGCGTTGTCGGCGGCGCCGTCGGAGGCGACCCAGCTGTCCAGGTGCGCGCCGGCCATCACGTAGCCCGCTTTGGGGTCGGAGCCCGGAATTTCAGCGAAGACGTTGTAGGCCTTGGTGTCGCGGTCGTCGAAGCGGACCTGGCTGTCGATCTGAAGCTTCACCGGGCCGGTCTTGGCCAGGCGCGCCAGCCGACGGTAGTCCTCAGCGGCGATCTCCACGCCGGGCAGGGAGGGCGTGTCGCCGACCTTGTAGTTGTAGCCGGTGCCGTGGACGAGGCCGTTGTCGCGGGCCGACATGCGGCCCCAGGCCACCGCGCCCTCGGCCTTCAGGAAGGCGTCGAGCTTGCCGGCGAAGGCGCGGCGCTCGATCGACTTGTCCAGCTCGTCCGGATCGAACTTCGGCTGGCGGTACTCGTCGCGCTTCTTCACGTCGGCGTCGGCCAGGCGCACGAAGGCGGGGTCCTTCGCGTCCTTCGGCGGGGCCGGCCAGCTGATCAGCACGATCTTGCCGGCGAGCTTGCCGCGCCACTGATCGAAGTCGGCCTCGCGCTTGATCGGGGCGACGATCACCTCGGCCGACACGGGGCCGTTGGTGGCCGGGGTCCAGGCCACCGGAATGGCGCGCAGCTCGATCGGGCGGGGCGTGATCATCTTCACGCTGGAGGACTCGATCCACCAGCCGCGGCCGAAGTCGAAGCCTTCGGTGTGGACGTTCGACAGGCCCCACTCGCGGAACTGGGCCTGGGTCCAGCGCTCGGCCTCGCGCATGGCGGGCGAGTTGGTCAGGCGACCGCCGATCCGGTCGGTCAGGTACTCGGCGGTGTCGACCACCTCGCCGTGGTTGAAGGCCTGGTCGTTGATGCGGTTGACCATGCCGAGGTCGGCCGGCTTGGCCTGCGCGCTCGAACCGAGCAGGGCCGCGGCGGCGACCGCGGCCATAAGATACGTCTTCACTGTTGGACTTCCCCCTATTGTATGGCGACGCTAGACTCGCGCGCGCGCCGTCACAAGGGGGCGGCCCGCGGCGCTCAGGCCGCCGGCCGCAGGCCCTCGCGGCCGGACGGGACGCGGTGCAGCAGCCCGGCCAACGCCTTGAAATCGATGGGCTTGTTGACGTAGGCGTCGGCGCCGGCGGCATAGCCCGCCTCGTGGTCCTCGGCCCGGGCCGAGGCCGACAGGATCACCACCGGCGTCTCGCGGTTCGGGCCCTCGGTCTCGCGCAGCCGGCGCGTGGCGGTCAGCCCGTCCATCACCGGCATGTTCACGTCCATCAGGATCAGGTCGTAGGCCTGCGCCTCGCACAGGTTCAGGGCCAGCTGGCCGTTCTCGGCCGAGGCGGTGGCGTGGCCGGAGGAGGCCAGCCAGGCCTCGACCAGCATGCGGTTGACCGGGTGGTCCTCGACCACCAGCACCTTCAGCGGCTCGCCGGAGTCGAGGTCGGCGGTGACCTCCTCCTCGACCTTGGCGCGGGCCCAGGCGCGCACCTCGGCATCAATGGTCAGCACGAAGGTCGAGCCCTGGCCCGGCGTGGATTCCAGGGTCAGCTCGCCGCCCATCATCTCGGCCAGCTTGCGCGAGATGGTCAGGCCCAGGCCCGTGCCGCCGAAGCGGCGGGTCGAGGAGGCGTCGAGTTGGGTGAAGGGCTGGAACAGCCGCTCCACGTCCTCCTGCGCGATGCCCGGCCCGGTGTCGGACACGGCGAAGCTCAGGCGCGCGCGGCCGCCTTCGAGGCGTTCCGACGAAAGCTTCAGGCGCACGGCGCCCTTGTCGGTGAACTTCACCGCGTTGGACAGCAGGTTGTGCACGATCTGCGACAGGCGGTTCGGGTCGCCGATCACCGCCACCGGGGCCATCGGGTCCAGATCGACGACGTAGTCGACGCCCTTCTCGCGGGCCCGCGCGGTCCAGGCGGCGCCCAGGCGCTCGACCAGTTCCGGCAGCTCGATCTCGATGGCTTCCAGCTGCATGCGGTCGGCCTCGATCTTGGTCAGGTCGAGGATGTCGTTCAGCAGGGCCAGAAGGCTGTCGCCCGAGTTGCGGACGATGGAGACGTATTCGCGCTGGGTCGCGTCCAGCCGGCTCGAGGACAGCAGCTGGGCGGCGCCCAACACCCCGTTCATCGGCGTGCGCAGCTCGTGGCTGACCACGGCCAGGAAGGCGGACTTGGCCTTGTTGGCGGCGTCGGCCTTGTCGCGCGCGCCCTTCAGCTCGGCGATCAGGTGGGCCTGGTGGTCCTGGAAGGCGGTGATCTTGGCCTGGCCGACGGCGCTGACGATGGTGTGCACCGCCAGGCCCGAGGCCATCATCGGGAAGGCGGCGACCAGCGGCCAGAAATCGGGCGTGCCCCACAGGCTGGCGGCGAAGCCGATCAGCACGGCGGTGTAGGGGGCCGACACGGCCAGGGCCTGCTTGGGCGAGTTGCGCAGCTGGCTGAACACCAGCAGGTAGCCGACGCCGATCAGCGACAGGGCCAGCGGCCGGCCGAAGGCGTGGTGCGAGGTCCAGGCCAGCACGGGCGCGGCGGCCCAGAACACGGTTGTGGCGGCGCCCACGGCCGGGAACACGGCGCCCCAGCCGCGCTTCATGCCGGACGCGATGCGCTTCTCGAACCAGCCGCGCACGGCGCCGGCGGCCGAGGTCAGGACGAACCAGGCCAGCGCCGCGAGCGGCGGAATGGTCACGGCCAGCGCGATCGCCCAGCTGGCGATCAGCCAGTAGCGCAGGTAGTTGGTCTGCAGAATGGTCGAGAGGGCCTGGGCCGCCTCGCCGGGCTTCGCCTGACGGCGCCCCGTCCTTGTTTCGGCCATGCCCTCCCCCCGGACGGCGTTTAGGTCGGGGAAAGTTCTATCGTGACCGTTTTAAGACGAGGTGAATCTCTCCTCCACCGTAGAGCGAAGCGGCACGGGGGAGGGGGACCATGCGAAGCATGGTGGAGGGGGCGAGCCGCAGCCGCCCCGCTCAAAGTCTATTCGAATCCGGACCTTACCTTTACGTCGCGCGCCGGCTCGCCCCCTCCACCACACTTCGTGTGGTCCCCCTCCCCCGCTTCGCAGGGGAGGAGAAAATGCCCTCAGCCCGTCTCGGAAGGGGACAAAGCTTTTATCGAGAGGGCGTGCACGGGGCCGGCCAGTTCTTCGCGCAGGGCCGCGTTGACCCGCCTTTGACGTTCGACGCGAGTCAAGCCCTCGAAAGCCGCCGACACGATCACCACGTTGAAATGGCTCTCTCCGCCTTCGCGCGTTCCGGCGTGGCCGGCGTGGCGAGCGCTGTCGTCGACGATCTCCAGCCGGTCGGGGCTGAAGGCGGTTTCCAGCTTCCGCCGTAACGCCTGCGTCACAGAGCCTGGGGACATTTCACGGGTTTCCTTGAAAGCGACTCTTTCGGGCTTAGACTTCGGATCATGAGCGGCGCGTTTCAATACAAGCCCAAGTTCGTGGACATCCGCGTCCGTCCTCCCAAATCCGAGGAGGAGGAGGCCGCGAAGAACGACGTCAATCGCCTGAAGCCCGGCGAGAAGCGTTGCGACCATCCGGACTGCCTGTCGGTGGCCACCGCCAAGGCGCCCAAGTCGCGCGACCTGCCCAACGACTTCTACAATTTCTGCCAGCCGCACGCGGCCGAGTACAACAAGAGCTGGGACTATTTCGCCGGCATGAACGAGGGCCAGATCCGTCGGGCCCGCGAGGACGAGCTGACCACCGGCGGGCGGCCGACCTGGGCGTTCAAGGCCTCGCCGAACTCGCGCGAGGCGGCCGCCTTCGCCGCCAAGATGGGCGGGCAGAACACCGGCGGGGCCGGGGCCTACGCCGACCCGTTCGGCATCTTCGGGGCCGCCAAGCGCCGCGCCCAGGCCGAGGCCGAGACCGCCTCGCGCCGGCTCGGCAAGCTGGAGCGCCAGGCCCTGGCCGACCTCGACCTGGACGACAACGCCGACAAGGAGGCGATCCGGGCCCGCTACCTGGACCTGGTCAAGCGCTGCCACCCCGACGCCAACGGCGGCGACCGCTCGGCCGAGCACAAGCTCCAGCGCGTGATCAAGGCCTACAAGACCTTGCAGAAGACCGGGATGGCGTGAGCCTCCCCTCTCCTCCCCTGTGAGCGAAGCGAAACGGGGGAGGGGGACCACGCGAAGCGTGGTGGAGGGGGCGAGCCGGGAGCGCGCCCATCACTCTATAGCGAGCGGCGGCGGTTCGCCCCCTCCACCGCCGTTCCGGCGGTCCCCCTCCCCCGCTTCGCAGGGGAGGAGATAACGGCGCGAAGCTCTCGACCACACCCGTCCGGGCGCTTAGATAACGCCCATGTCCGTGAGCACCGCCCTCCCCGAAACCGATCCCCTGCTGGCCATGGAGCCGCACCGCCGCGTGTCGGTGCGCGAGGCCTTCGGGGTCGACAGTGACATGACCGTGCCGGCGTTCGAGACCGCCGACCCGCACGTGCCGGAGATCGACCCGGCCTACCGGTTCGACCCGCAGACCACGATCGCGATCTGCGCCGGATTCGCCTACGACCGCCGCGTGATGGTCCAGGGCTATCACGGCACCGGCAAGTCGACCCACGTCGAGCAGATCGCAGCTAGGCTGAACTGGCCGCTGGTGCGGGTGAACCTGGACAGCCACGTCAGCCGCATCGACCTGGTCGGCAAGGACGCCATCGTGCTGCGCGAGGGCAAGCAGGTCACCGAATTCCGCGAGGGCATGCTGCCCTGGGCCATCCAGCGCCCGATCGCGCTGGTCTTCGACGAGTACGACGCCGGCCGCCCGGACGTGATGTTCGTGATCCAGCGCGTGCTGGAGGCTCAAGGCCGCCTGACCCTGCTGGACCAGAACCGGGTGATCCGTCCGAACAAGTGGTTCCGCCTGTTCTCGACCACCAACACCATCGGCCTGGGCGACACGACGGGGCTGTATCACGGCACCCAGCAGATCAATCAGGGCCAGATGGACCGCTGGAACATCGTCACCACCCTGAACTACCTGGACCACGACACCGAGCAGCAGATCGTGCTGGCCAAGACCCCGGAGTACGACAACCCCGAGGGCAAGCGCACCGTCGCCGCCATGGTCCGGGTCGCCGACATGACCCGCAACGCCTTCATGAACGGCGACATCTCCACGGTGATGAGCCCGCGCACGGTGATCACCTGGGCCCAGAACGCCACCATCTTCGGCGGCGACGTGGGCATGGCCTTCCGCATGACCTTCCTGAACAAGTGCGACGAGCTGGAGCGCCCCACCGTGGCCGAGTTCTACCAGCGCGCCTTCGGGACCGACCTGCCGGAGAGCGCCGCGCGGGTGAAGGTGGCGTAGCCAAGATGGCGATCATCGAGACAACCTGCAGCCATTGCCACCGCCAGGCGCAGGTCAAGCTTGTTGCCCGGATTTCTGATGGTCCACGCGCAGGCCGCGCAATGGGACATACCGGCTGGGCGCGATCAATTGCGACCAGCGCTACGACCTCTGCTCGCATCTCGAACCTAGGCAACGAGGCGAAGCGGCAGACGCTACTGAAAGATCTGCAAAGCGCCGCCTCCCAGATAGATAAAATCAAGATCGCGGGAGAACTCGCCCAAATTGCCGCAAAGGGAAAAGACCCGATCATTGCTGCATTTGCCGGAAAGTGTTCGTTTGTAGATTGCGGCGGCCCCATCCTTCTCATTGGAAGCCTTGATCATCCTTACGACGTAGCGTTCCAGCCGACTTCAGAACAGTGGGCCGGGATACACGTGCAAGCGTTCAATGGCGGAGCTTTTGAACTCGCGACGATCTATCCAGTCGCCAGTGGCCTGGACCCTCACCCGGCTTGGCCACAGGTCGCAAAGGAGCAGTTGCCAGAACTCGTCGAAGACCTTAACCGCAACCGGAGTCCCAGTCGTATTCTGGCGGGCGCACGCACAGTTCTGGACACTATGCTTAAGGACCTCCTGAAGGAGGATATGCCCAACGGAAGGGGAGCAGCTATTCGACTGCTGCACGAGCGCGGCATCGTAACAGAATCGATCGCCGAATGGTCAAAGAAGCTTTGGAAGGACGGCTCGGACGCTTCACATGACGGCTCAGGAGATCGCGCGCGAGCCACTGCATACCTCGATTTTTTGAAAGTACTTCTGCGCGTTGCCTATGTGCTTCCCCACGACATTGAAGCGCTAAAGGCAAAGGAAGATGCCGAAGCGCTAATTGGATAGCCGCCGTTCGGCCTCCGGCACCTTACGTTCCCCGGTACCCCGCGCTATCTCACCCCCATGGCGTCCAAGACCGAAAGCCCCGTCGAGCCGTTCAAGCGTGCGCTGGCGCACGCCACCCGCTCGCTGGCCGAACAGCCGGACCTGGAGATCACCTTCTCCGGCGACGGTCCGCGCCTGGCCGGCAACGTGGCGGTGCTGCCCCATCCCCCGCGCGATCTGAACGCGCGTGACGCCGCCCGCATTCGCGGCCTGGCCGACCAGATGGCGTTGCGCCTGGCCCACCATGACGCCGCCGCCTACGCCAAGGCGCGCCCGGCCGGCAACGAAGCCGCCGCCGTGTTCGAGGCGCTGGAGCAGGCCCGCATCGACGCGATCGGGGCCAACACGCTCGGCGGCGTGAAGGCCAACCTGGCCGCCGCCCTGGAGCACCGTCTGGAGAAGACCGGGCTGAACCGGGTCACCGATCCGTCCATGGTGCCGCTGGCCGACGCGCTGCACCTGATGGTGCGCGAGCGGCTGACGGGCGAAGGCCCGCCGGACGGCAGCCGCATCGCCGTCGAGCTGGTGCGCGAGAACATCGAGCGCCGCGCCGGGCGCGAGCTGGACCGGCTGCTCTCCGCCCTGCACGACCAGTCCGCCTTCGCCCGGATCGCCAAGGCGGTGCTGCGCGACCTGGAGATGGGCGAGACCGAAGCCACGGCCGAGGACACCGCCGACGAGGAAGGCGACGAGGACCAGGGCGCCGAACCCGAAGAGGGCGAGGACGACGACAGCGGCGGCGACAGCCAGGGCCAGGACGGCGCCTCGATGGAGCGGGGCGAGGACGCCTCGTCCGATAGCCAAAGCGTCGACCAGCAGGCCGGCGACAGCGACATGGACGCCGAGGCCGAGATGTCCGACGAGGGCCCGGAGCTGGGCGAAGGCGTCCTGCCCAACCGGCCCGACATCAAGGACTCAGGCGCGGTCGAGCCGGCCTACAAGGTGTTCACCCGCGCCTTCGACGAGGAGGTGCTGGCTGAGGACCTGTGCGATCCGGAGGAGCTGGATCGCCTGCGCGCCTTCCTGGACCAGCAGCTGGCGACCCTGTCGGGCGTCGTCTCGCGCCTGGCCAACCGGCTGCAGCGGCGCCTGCTGGCCCAGCAGAACCGCGCCTGGAGCTTCGACCTGGAGGAAGGCGTGCTGGACGTGGCGCGCCTGACCCGAGTGATCGTCGACCCGACCGCGCCGCTCAGCTTCAAGCAGGAGGAGGACACCCCGTTCCGCGACACGGTGGTGACCATCCTGCTCGACAATTCCGGCTCCATGCGCGGGCGCCCGATCATGGTGGCGGCGGTGTGCGCCGACATCCTGGCCCGCACGCTGGAGCGCTGCGGCGTGAAGACCGAGGTGCTGGGCTTCACCACCCGCGCGTGGAAGGGCGGGCAGTCGCGCGACGCCTGGATCAAGGCCGGCAAGCCGCAGAACCCGGGCCGCCTGAACGACCTGCGCCACATCGTCTACAAGCCGGCCGACAGCCCCTGGCGGCGCGCGCGCAAGAACCTCGGCCTGATGATGCGCGAGGGCCTGCTGAAGGAGAACATCGACGGCGAGGCGCTGATGTGGGCGCACCAGCGCCTGATCGGCCGGCCCGAGGCGCGGCGGATCCTGATGGTGATCTCCGACGGCGCGCCGGTCGACGACTCCACCCTCTCGGTCAACTCCGGCCACTATCTGGAGCGCCACCTGCGCCAGGTGATCGGCGAGATCGAGACCGCTTCGCCCGTCGAGCTGATCGCCATCGGCATCGGCCACGACGTCACCCGCTACTACCAGCGCGCCGTGACCATCGTGGACGTCGAGCAGCTGGGCGGGGCCATGGTCGAGAAGCTGGCCGAGCTGTTCGACGAGCGGCCCAAGGCCGTGGGCCGCTCCGAACCCGGCCGCACCCGCGCCTTAGAGGCGGGCGGCGCGCTGAAGCGCTTCACCAAGGCCGCTTTGGCCCAAGCCGTCGCCGCCGGCCGATGAGATCCGCCCTCGCCGTCCTGGCCGCTCTGGCGGCGCTGTCCGCCTGCGCCGCGCCCGAGCGTCACAGCGAGCCGGCCGCCAGCCAGCCGGAGCCGCGCTGGGCCGCCGTGCGGGTCACCGCCACGCCGGTCCCGCTCGGGATCGAGGCCCCGGCCGGCCTGCGCTACGCCGGCGGGATCGCCCTCACCAGCCCCGACACCTCGCGCCTGCACGGCCTGTCGGATCTGCGGGTCGGAACCGACGGGCGGCTGGTCGCGGTCAGCGACGACGGCGACCTGTTCGAGGCCAAGCTGGCTCTAGACGCGCAGGGACAGCTGGTCGGCCTGAGCGACGCGCGGATCAAACCGCTGACCGGCGAGACCGGCGCGGCCCTGCAGGGCAAGGCCGAGGGCGACGCCGAGGGGCTGGCGGTGCTGGCCGACGGGCGCACCCTGGTCAGCTTCGAGCGCGACCACCGCGTGCTGGTCTATCCGGCCGGCGGCGGACGCCCGGTCCGCGGGCCGATCCCCGACGTGCGCATGGGCGACAACGAAGGCCTCGAGGCCCTGGCCGCCTGGCCGGCCAAGGGCGCCGACGCCTATCTGGCCGGCGCCGAGGACGGCCGCACCTTCGTCTGCCGCCTGTCGGGCGCCTGCGCGCCGGTCGACCTGGGCGCGGCGCCGAGCGGCTTCGGCCTGGTCGCCGCCGACATGGAAGGCCCAGAGCCGCTGCTTCTCTACCGCGCCTGGGACCCGGTGCGCGGCAGCCGCATCCGCCTGAAGGCCGGCGGGCGGGAGCTGCTGTCGCTGGAGCGGCCGGCGAGCGTCGACAACTTCGAGGCGATGAGCGCGGTGCGGGGCGACGGCGGCACGCGCATCTACCTGCTGTCGGACGACAATTTCTCGGACGGACAGCGGACGCTGCTGCTGGCGCTCGACTGGGCGCAGTAGCGCCTTCTCCCCTTGAGGGAGAAGGAGGGTCCCGTCCACCGGAGCCCGAAGGGCGCAGGTCTGGACGGGAGGATGAGGGGTCGCGCGACCTCTCAGCTTCGAACCGCCGCGCGACCCCTCATCCTCCCGCGCAGCCCTCCGCTGACGCTCCGGGGCGCGGGCTCCGTCCTTCTCCCTCAAGGGGAGAAGGAGTTCAGACCTTCTCGCTGATCTTGATGGCCGCGCGGCAGCCGGCGCGGATGACGGCGGACAGGACCGCGTAGCCGGGGGCCTCGCGGGCGCCCTCTTCGACCGCCTTGTCGCGGTGGGCCAGTTCGTCGTCGCGGAACTTCGACAGCTCGGCGGCCAGCTCAGGCTCGCGCGCCTGAAGCTCGGCGATCTGGCCGGCGTAGTGCTGCTCGATGACGTTCTCGACCGCCTCGGTGCAGGCGTGGGCGGCCTTCTCGCCCATCAGCGCCGTGCCGACGCCCAGCGTGAAGCCGGCGGCGCGCCACAGCGGGGCCATCAGGGTCGGGCGGACCTTCTGCTCGTTCAGCAGCCGGTCGAAGCGGTCCAGGTGGGCCTTTTCGTGGGCCTCCATCTCCAGCAAGTCGTCGGAGATACGGCCCTTGCCGGCGGCCGCGGCGAACACCGCGCGCTGGCCGCGATAGATGTGCACCGCGCCCAGTTCACCGGCGTGGTCGACGCGCAGGATCTCGCCGAGGCGCTGGCGGACGGCGTCGAGACCCGGACGGGCGAGCGGCGGCTTATCGGCCACGGAAGACGTTCTCCTTGCGGCGCATCGAGGCGATCAGGCTGGCCACGGCCAACCCGGCGGCGATCACAGCGTTCCAGCCGGCCATCGACAGGCCGCCCCAGCTCCAGACCGCCACGTCGCACATCGGCACCTGGACCGACCCGCCGGTCAGCAGCGACTGCAGGCCGGCGATGTCGACCGCGCCGCCGCCGCCGGTGCAGCTGGCCGGCCCGGGCCACCACTTCACTTCGACCCCGGCGTGGAAGACCGCCACGATCGCTTCGCTGGCGAACACCGCGAACAGCAGGAAGGCCGCCACGCGCGGCGTGCCCTTGGAGCGGGTGAACAGGGCCCAGCACGTGGCCGGCAGGGCGATGGCGATGGCCGCCCAGTAGAGCTTGCGCTGCTCCAGGCACAGGTGACAGGGCGCGTAGCCGCCGAAGTGCTGGAAGGCGTGCGCGGTCGCCAGCATGGCCGCGGCGGCCAGCAGGGCGAAGACGGTCCACCACCGGAAGATGAAACGCAGGGCGCTCATGGCCAGACTGTTAACTCCAAGGCCGCGCCGCGTCGAGCGGCGGGCGCGTCAGGTCAGAGCAGGCGCACCAGCAGGACGCCGCCGACGATGAGGGCCAGCACCACCGCCGCGACGGTGTAGAGCCGACGCTCGACGACTTCGAGGATCTGCGGGCCGAAGCGCTTCAGCACCCAGGCGGCCAGGAAGAACCGCGCGCCGCGGGTGACGACCGAGGCCGCGACGAACACCGCGAAGTTGAACTGCGCCAACCCCGAGGCGATGGTCACCAGCTTGTAGGGGAACGGCGTGAGGCCTTTGACCAGGATCACCCACAGGCCGTACTGGCCATAGAGTTCCTTGAACTTGTCGAGCCCGTCGGCGTGGCCGATCAGGCTGAGCACCCACAGGCCGACCGGCTCCAGGAAGTAGCCGATGGCGTAGCCGAGGCACCCGCCCAGCACCGAGGCGATCGTGCAGATCGTGGCGTAGCGGTAGGCCTTCTCCGGCCGCGCCAGGATCATCGGCGCCAGCATGACGTCCGGCGGAATCGGGAAGAACGAGCTTTCGGCGAAGGAAACGGCGGCGAGCGCCTTCGGGGCGTGGCGGCCGGCGGCCAGCTTCATCACCCAGTTGTAGAGGGGTCGGATCACGTCGGCCTTCGCACGGCGAGAGAGCGGATATGGTCGTGCTAGCAGGCTTGCGGGACAAAGTCTCGCGCCCGCGCGCCGCACGCTTGGCTCAGCCGACCTCCGGCATTAGGTTCCGCCAACTTTTCTGTTCGACCCCCAACGGAGACGATCATGGCCGACGCCAAGAATCCCATGGGCACCGACGGCTTCGAGTTCGTCGAGTTCACCAGCCCGACCCCCGACGCCATGGCCGCCACCTTCGAGCGCCTCGGCTTCACCGCCGTCTCGAAACACCCGACCAAGGACGTCGTCCGCTACAAGCAGAACGACATCTCCTTCCTGCTGAACCGCGAGCCGACCGGCCAGGGCGCCGACTTCCGCGCCGCGCACGGCGGTTCGGCCAACGCCATGGGCTTCCGCGTCGCCGACGCCGAGGCCGCCTACAAGCGCGCGCTGGAGCTGGGCGCCAAGCCGGCCGAGGTCGCCGGTTCGTCGCTGGAGCACGTGCGCGCCCTGCAGGGCATCGGCGGCAGCTTGCTGTACCTGGTCGAGAAGGACGCCGCCTGGGCCGGCTGGACGCCGCTGCCGGGCGCCGAGAAGGAGGCCGAGAACGAGGTCGGCCTGCTGTATCTCGACCACCTGACCCACAACGTCCACCGCGGCCAGATGCGCACCTGGTCGAAGTTCTACGGCGACGTGTTCAACTTCGAAGAGCAGAAGTACTTCGACATCAAGGGCAAGGCGACCGGCCTGTTCAGCCAGGCGATGATCGCGCCCGACCGCAAGATCCGCATCCCGCTGAACGAGAGCCAGGACGACAAGTCCCAGATCGAAGAGTTCCTGAAGGACTACGGCGGCGAGGGCATCCAGCACCTGGCGCTGGGCGTGCGCGACATCTTCGAGACCGTCGAGGCCCTGAAGGCCCGCGGCGTCGACTTCCAGGACACCATCGAGACCTATTACGAGCTGATCGACAAGCGCATCCCGGGCCACGGGCATGACGTGGAGCGGATGAGGAAGAACCGCATCCTGATCGACGGCTCGGAGGCCGAAGGCCTGCTGCTGCAGATCTTCACCGCCAACCTGTTCGGCCCGATCTTCTTCGAGGTCATCCAGCGCAAGGGCAACGAGGCCTTCGGCGAGGGCAACTTCCAGGCCCTGTTCGACTCCATCGAGCTGGACCAGATCCGCCGCGGCGTGATCAAGGTTGACGCCTAAGAGCGTCCGACGGGCGGGCGCCGCAAGCGCCCGCCCTTTTTGTTTGAAGCGGACCGCCCGACCACAGGGCGGCCGTGGGGGAGTCCGCCGATGAAAACGCCGCTGAAAGCCCTGGTCCTGTCCGCCGTCATGGCCGCGCTCGCGGCCGGCGCCGCCCACGCCGGCGACAAGAAGGACCGCAAGAAGGACGACGACAAGAAGCCCGAGTGGTCGATCGTCATCCACGGCGGGGCCGGCATCATCGAGCGGGCCCAGATGGACCCGCAGACCGAGGCGGCCTATCGCGCCGCCCTGGCCAAGGCGCTGGAGACCGGCTCGAAGGTGCTGCGCGACGGCGGCACCTCGCTGGACGCCATCGAGGCGACCATCCACCTGCTGGAAGACGATCCGCTGTTCAACGCCGGCCGCGGCGCGGTCTTCACCGCCGAGGGCAAGAACGAGCTGGACGCCGCCATCATGGACGGCTCCAACCTGAAGGCCGGCGCGGTCGCCGGCGTCACCACCGTGCGCCACCCGATCTCGCTGGCCCGCGCGGTGATGGACAACTCCAAGCACGTCATGCTGATCGGCAAGGGCGCCGAAGCCTTCGCCGCCGACCAGAAGCTGGAAATCGTCGATCCGTCCTACTTCTTCACCGAGCGCCGCTGGAAGCAGCTGGTCACCGAGCTGACCAAGCAGGGCCTGCCGATCCCGCCGCGTCCGGCCGGGGCCCCGGCCCCGAACGCCGAGGCCGAGCGCGCGCCGCTGGACGAGCGCAAGTTCGGCACCGTCGGCGTGGTCGCCTACGACAAGAACGGCAACCTGGCGGCCGGCACCTCGACCGGCGGCACCACCGCCAAGCGCTGGGGCCGGGTCGGCGACACCCCGATCATCGGCGCGGGCACCTACGCCTCCAACGACAGCTGCGCCGTCTCGGCCACCGGCACGGGCGAGTACTTCATCCGCCTGACCGTGGCCCGCGAGATCTGCGCGCTGGACCAGTACGAGGGCATGAGCCTGCAGGAAGCCGCCGACGAGGTGATCCAGAAGCGCCTGACCGCGCTGGGCGGCGACGGCGGCATCATCGCCATCGGCCGCAAGGGCGAGATCGCCTGGAGCTTCAACACTCCGGGCATGTACCGCGCCAGCGCCGCCTCGAACCGCGAGCCGGTGGTGGCGATCTTCAAGGACGAGCGCTGAGCCGTTCTCGCGTCAACTCCGGCGAAATCCGGAGGACCGGCGTTCCATTTTTTCATTCCGTCGGCGCGGGCCTTGGCTAAAAAGCCGGGGCCCGTCGTCCGTCGGGTTCATCTCTCGATCGAGGTCGCGTCATGGCGAAAGGCAATTGGATTCCGGTGAAGGCCGCCGAGGGCGTGCATTCGCGCCAGGCCCACGCCGATCTGCCGGAAGGCACCTATGAGCGGGAGATCTCCAAGGAGGGCTTCTTCGGCCCGGCCGCCTTCCTCTACCACCGCCGCCCGCCGACCGGCTGGGTCAGCTTCGAAGGCCCGCTGCGTCCGCGCGCCTTCGACCTGAACGGCCTGAACGAGCCGCAGACCTCGCCCTGGTCCGCGCCGATCGTGCTGCACAACAAGTCGGTCGAGGTGCGCTTCTGGAAGCTGGCGCAGCCGATGGCCAACCTGGCCCGCAACGGCGACGGCGACCAGATCCTGTTCGTCCACGACGGCGAGGGCGACCTCTACACCGACTACGGCCGCATCGCCTACGTGAAGGGCGACTACCTCTATCTTCCGCGCGGCACCATGTGGCGGCTGACGCCGTCCCAGCCGACTGCGATCCTGATGATCGAGGCGACCAACACCCACTACACCCTGCCCGACCGCGGCCTGATGGGGCCGCACGCGGTGTTCGACCCGGCCATCCTCGACACGCCGAAGATGGACGAGGCGTTCAAGGCCCACCAGGCCGAGGAAGGCCTGTTCCGGGTCGAGATCAAGAAGCGCGGCCAGGTGTCGGTGGCGGCCTATCCCTACAACCCGCTGGACGCGGTGGGCTGGCACGGCGACCTGTCGCCGGTGCGCCTGAACGTGCGCGACGTGCGCCCGCTGATGAGCCACCGCTATCACGTGCCGCCGAGCGCCCACACGACGTTCCTGAGCGACCGGTTCGTGATCTGCACCTTCGCGCCGCGGCCGTTCGAGACCGACCCGGGCGCGATCAAGGTGCCGTTCTTCCACAACAACGACGACTTCGACGAGGTGCTGTTCTACCACGCCGGGGACTTCTTCAGCCGGGACAACATCGACGCCGGCATGATGACCTTCCACCCGTCGGGCTTCACCCACGGGCCGCACCCCAAAGCGCTGAAGAACATGTTCGTCTCGGCCAAGCCGGCGACCGACGAGTACGCGGTGATGATCGACACCCGCGACCCGCTCGAGGTCGGCGAAGGCGCGGCCAGCGTCGAGAACCACGCCTATGTCGACAGCTGGAAGACGGCGGGGGCCTGAGCCATGGCCTTCGCCGCCGATCCCGAACTGGAGGCCCTGGCCGAGGAAGAGATGGCCCGCGCCCTGACGCTGAGCTGGCGCGAGGCCGCGAAGGTGACGCCCTGGGGCGACACCTACACCGGCTTCGCCCCCTCCGGCGGCGAGGTCCATTTCGAGCGCAACTACCTGTGGGCCGAGGAAGAAGGCGGCGACGTCCGCGTCGAGGTGATCGTCTATGACGACCCCGAACGCTACGACGAGGCGGCCCGCCGCGACGGCCTGATCCAGAGGCCCGGCTGAGCGTGTCCGGCGGGGAGCTGCAGCACGGCGCGCTCGACGCCAAGTTCGCGGCCATCGCCGAGCGCTGGCGCCCTCGCATCGCCGCCCAGCTGAACGGCCAGGACGTCCGCCTGGTGAAGGTGCAGGGCGTGTTCCCCTGGCACAGCCACGCCGAGGCCGAGGAGATGTTCCTGGTCTGGAAGGGCCGCTTCCGGGTCGAGTTCCGCGACCGGATCGTCGAGATGGGGCCGGGCGAATTCGTCGTCGTGCCGCGCGGGGTCGAGCACCGCACCGCCGCCGACGAAGAGGCCGAGGTGCTGATCTTCGAACCGTCCGAGGTGGTCAACACCGGGGACGCCCCGGCCTCGGAATTCACCGCTCCGGGCGGCGTGCACGTGTGACCTGGAGCGCGCGGGCGCGCCCAAGCGGAACCATAAGGTTAACTCTACAGTTGCGACCTACGCCGCGCGCGTCATAGTCGAGACCGCCGTTCGGCGAGCCTGGGACCTCGGGCGCCGGCAGGGGGAGACGGGTCGTGTACGATTATTCCGATTTTCCGACCGACGCCGGCGGATACGAGCCGCAGCCCTGGATCGAACTGGTCCTGCTGGCGGCGGTCGTCGTCCTGCCGATCCTGGCCTTCTTCCTCGCCCGCGCCATGCTCGTGGGCCGCTTCGAAACCGATCGCCGCAAGGCGGTGGAGACGATCTACGACGCCATCGACGTGCGCGCCCGCGGGGCCGCGGCCGCGGTGGGGCCGGCCATCCTCTACGGCGCCGACCTGCTGGTGAAGGAGATCAAGGACCGGCTGGGCGCGGTGATCGCCCTGGGCGGCCCGCTGGCCAAGGAGCTGAAGGCGCTGGAGGACGCGATCAAGGGCCCGCCGCCCCCGCCGCCGCCTCCCCCGCCGCCGGGCGGCCACAAGTGCACCTGCGTGTGCACCTGCGTCGACGGCAAGGGCGGCGAAGGCCGCGCCAAGGCCGAGGACGGCCAGGCCCAGGGTCAGGGACAGGGACAGGGCCAGTCGCAGGTCAGCATCCTGACCTCCGGCAGCGTGATCCTGACCGCCCCGCCGACGACGGCGAGCACCCCGACCACCTCCACGACCAACAACGACGGCGGCCACAAGCTCGACCAGACCCAGCGCGTGCGCCTGGCGGTCGGCGCCTTCACCGACTACTGGTCCGGCCACAAGGCGCAGCGCCTGAAGGAGCTGTCCGAGGCCCAGAAGGCGCTGCTGACTCCGGCGCCGACGGTTTCCAAAACGCCCGCGAAGCACTAAGCCGGAGGCATGAAGCTCGCCTCTCTAAAGTCCGGCCGCGACGGCCGGCTCGTCGTCGTGTCGGAAGACCTGGCCTGGTACACCGACGCCTTCCTGATCGCGCGCACCCTGCAGGAGGCGCTGGACGACTGGGCGCGCTGCGAGCCGCTGCTGCGCGGCCTGGCCGAGAGCCTGGAGCACGGCGCCGTGCCGCGCGGCCGCTTCCATGAACGCGAAGCCGCCTCGCCCCTGCCCCGCGCCTACCAGTGGGCCGACGGCTCGGCCTACGTGAACCACGTGGCCCTGGTGCGGAAGGCGCGCAACGCCGAGATGCCCGACAGCTTCTGGACCGATCCGCTGATGTACCAGGGCGCCTCGGACGGCTTCCTGGCTCCGCGCGATCCGATCCCGCTGGCCGACGAGGCCTGGGGCTGCGACCTGGAAGCCGAGATCGCCGTGATCGTCGGCGATGTGAAGCAAGGCGCCTCGCGCGAAGAGGCCCTGGCGGCCGTGCGCCTGGTCGGCCTGGTCAACGACGTCTCGCTCCGCAACCTGATCCCGGGCGAACTGGCCAAGGGCTTCGGCTTCGTGCAGTCCAAGCCGGCCTCGGCCCTGTCGCCGGTCTACGTCACCCCCGACGCGCTGGGCGCGCGCTGGAACGACGGCAAGCTGCACGGCGCCCTGCTGGTCCAGCTGAACGGCGAGGAGTTCGGCCGCGCCGACGCCGGCGTCGACATGACCTTCGACTTCGGCACCCTGATCGCCCACGCCGCCAAGACCCGCGACCTGTGCGCCGGCACGGTGATCGGCTCCGGCACGGTGTCCAACCGCGACGCCGACGGCGGCCCGGGCAAGCCGGTGAAGGCCGGCGGCCTCGGCTACTCCTGCATCGCCGAAGTGCGCATGGTCGAGACCATCCTGGGCGGCAAGCCCGAGACGCCGTTCCTGAAGCGCGGCGACCAGGTGCGCATCGAAATGCTCGATGAGAAAGGCCACAGCCTGTTCGGCGCGATCGAACAGACGGTGGCCGGCTGATCTAAGTCACACGCGAGGCCGGGGGGCCCTCACATGCACGTTTCCACGTCGACGCCGCAGTACCTGCCGTATCTGATCCCTGTGGCGGTGGTCGCCCTGATCGTCCTGCGCAACCGCCGCGAGCGGCGTCTGCGGCTGGAGCTGATGTGGATCCTGCCGGCCTTCATGCTGCTGGCCGCGGGCGCGGCGCTGATCTACGCGCCGGGTCCGCACCCCGGCCCGGCCGCCATGGTCGGGCTGGCCGGCGCGCTCGCGCTGGGCGCCGTGCTGGGCTGGGTGCGCGGACGCACCATCCACATCCAGCACGATCCGGAGACCGGCGCGCTGACCGCCAAGGCCTCGCCGCTGGGGATGATCCTGATCCTCGCCATGTTCGCCATCCGCTACCCGCTGTCGCTGTACGCGCGGGCGCACCCCGAAGCCCTGCACGTCAGCCCGACCATCCTGGCCGACGGCTTCCTGCTGTTCGCGGTCGGCCTGATCCTGGCCCAGCGGGTCGAGGTAGCCCTGCGCGCCCACAAGCTGATGAGCGCGCCGGCCGCGGCCTGACGGCCCATGCCTGAGACGCGCTTCACCGCCTCGGGCGTGCGCCTGCGCGAACGCGGCCGCCGGCCCGGCGAGCTGAACTGGCTGCTGCTGCCCGGCGGCCCCGGCATCGGGTCCGAGAGCCTGACCGAGCTGGCCGACGCCCTGAGCGTCCCCGGAACCGTCTGGCTGGTCGACCTGCCGGGCGACGGCTCCAACCAGCCGGCCGACGGCGCGACCCCGATCTTCGAGAACTGGCCCCACGTCCTGCTCGAAGCCGCCCAGGCCCTCCCGAACGTGGTGTTCGCGGGCCATTCCACGGGCGGGATGTACCTGCTGTCGGTCCCCGAGCTGGAAGCGCACCTCGTCGGCCTGGCGCTGCTGGACGCCGCCCCGGACGCCGCCTGGCACGCGCGCTTCGTCGAGATGACGCGCCGCCATCCCCTGCCCGCCGTCGAGGCCGCGTCGGCCGCCTACGAACGCTCCGGCCGCGACGAGGACATCGCCGCGATCACGGTCGCCTCGGCCGAATGGAATTTCAGCCCGCGCGGCCTGGAGGCCGGGCGCGCGCTCCTGGCCCGCATGCCCTACAGCGGCGCCTCGATCGCCTGGTCGGAGGCCAACTTCGACCACGTCTACGAGGCGGCCTGGTTTCCCGCCGAGCTGCCCACCCTGCGACTGGCCGGCGACGACGACCGCATCGTCTGGCGGGGCGGCTGGGACGAGCCGCGCTTCAACGGGCCCAACGTCGTGGTGAGGCGCATTCCCGACGCCGGACACTTCCCGTGGATCGAGGACCCGCAGGCCGTCGCGGCCGCCTTCGACGAGCTCGCACGCCGGATCCAGGCTTTGCGTTGACCGGCGCGCGCGCGGCGCTAGAGTGCGCGCCCTTCGGCCCCGTGCCCCGGTGGCGAAATGGTAGACGCGGGAGACTCAAAATCTCTTGCCGCAAGGCGTGCTGGTTCGAGTCCGGCCCGGGGCACCAAAATTCCCGCACCCCGCGCGGAGCGAAACATTAATTTTCGCGTTCCACGGGAAGCGTGGCGGAACTTGGCCCCAACCTGCACTGTTATTCGAACCGGATGCATGGTTAACATGCGAGGGGAGACAGGGGGGACGCTATGCGACGCTCAAAGAGCATCGCGGCGGTTCTGGGGGGCGCGGGCCTAGGATTGGTCTGTGTGGCCGCCGTAACGATCTGGGCGCACGGCGGCGCGACCGCCGACGAGCCCCTGCCCGATGACGAACTGATCACCGCCGGCGTCAGCGAAGCGCCCCCGTTCCTGACCTCCGCCACCGCCGCGCCGATCGCCGAAACCACCAGCGCCGTCTCCGCCGGCACGCCGGCCGCCCCAGTGGAATGGGTGCAGGAAGGCGTCCGCGAGATCGACGCCGCCACCGCCCCCGCCCTGCGCCAGGCCGAGCGCGTCGCCACCCGCTACGAGCCGCGCCTGAGCGTGCGCATGAACGAGAACGACGAGGGCGTGGCCACCGGCTCCGAACTGGCCCTGGCGCTCTCGCCGCAGGCCTCCAAGACCGCCACCTCCTCGCTGGAACAGAAGCTCGACAAGCTGGCCGCGCGCATGGGCGTGGCCGAGGACTTCGGCCAGAAGCCGCGCTGGGTGGTGTTCGCCGCCAGCGACAACCAGGCGGTCGGCCTGAACATGCTGCGCGGCCGCAAGGGCGAACTGAAGCGCGCCGGCTTCAGCTCCGAAAAGGTCGCCGCCATCGGCGACGCCCAGGTCGGCGTCGGCTGGCGCAAGGGGCCGTTCCAGGCCGCCCTGTCCTTCGTCGACCGCAAGATCGCCGCCTTCGGCGAGGACGCCAACGAGCGCTTCCTGGCCTTCACCGTGTCGATCAAGCCGACCCGGCAGAAGTCGGCCGCCCGGCAGCCGACCCGCACCGGGCCGGAGCCGCAACCCACGCCCGAGCAGGCCGAGCTCCTGCGAGCGCGCGGCCAGGCCCAGGCCCAGGCCCAGTATCGCCCGAGCGAATCGGCGCCCGAGCGCTGATTCCCCGGGCGTGGCCGCGGCGCCGCGCCACGGCCGCGACATGCCCGCAAGCGCGTGGATTTCCGCGTTCGGCAAGGTCCCGTAAACCCTGTTGACGCACCCTCCCGCTCAGCCTTGACCGCTAAGGGATTCCCTTGCGATCAAACCTTCCGGAAGCGAGAGGACGGACCATGGGCCTGTTGGCGCGCGCGCGCAGAGAGCTGAAGTTCACCGGCGGGCTGCAGCGCTTGCTCAAGCGCATCAAGACCATCGACCCGGCTTCCAATCACCTGCTGTGCGACGACTGGGAACAGGCGGTGGACCGCTGGCCCGAGAACGTGGCGGTGATCTTCGAGGACCGGCAGATCACCTACCGCGACCTCGACCAGATGGCCAACCGCTACGCCCACTGGGCGAAGGGGCGCAACATCCGGCGCGGCGACACCGTCGCCCTCTACATGCCCAACCGGATCGAGTACCTGGCCATCTGGCTGGGCCTGTCCAAGGTCGGCGTGGCCACGGCCCTGATCAACTCGAACCTGACCGGCGGAGCCCTGGCCCACAGCCTGAGCATTTCCGGCGCCGGCCACGTGCTCGCCGACTACGAGACCTACGCCGCCTTCGAAGACGTGCGTCACCAGCTGCCGCGCAACGTCATGCTGTGGGTGCTGGGCCTGCGCGCCGAGGGCGAGACCAGCGACCGCCGCGGCCTCGACACCGCCGTGAAGGGCGCCAGCGCCGTGCGGCCCGACAAGGGCATGCGCATGGACCTGACGGCCAGCTCGACGGCGCTGTACATCTACACCTCGGGCACCACCGGCCTGCCCAAGGCGGCCAAGATCACCCACGCCCGCGCCCAGCTCTACATGCGCGCCTTCGCGGCCGCGACGGCGGCCACGGCCAGCGACCGGGTCTATGTCTGCCTGCCGCTGTACCACTCGACCGGCGGCCTGTGCGGGGTCGGCGCGGCCCTGCTGAACGGCGGCGCCGTGGTGCTGAAGAAGCGCTTCTCGGCCAGCCAGTTCTGGCCGGACGTGGTGGACAAGGGCTGCACCATGTTCGTCTACATCGGCGAACTGTGCCGCTATCTGGTGAACTCGCCGGAGCACGAGCTGGAGCGCAAGCACAAGCTGCGCCTGGCGTTCGGCAACGGCCTGCGCCCGGACATCTGGAAGACCTTCCAGAGCCGCTTCGCCATCCCCGAGATCCTGGAGTTCTACGGCTCGACCGAAGGCAACGTCTCGCTGTTCAACTTCGACGGCCGCCCCGGCGCGGTCGGCCGCATCCCGGGCTACCTGCGCAAGAAGTTCGACATCCGGCTGGTGAAGTTCGACATGGAGACCGAGGAGCCGATGCGCGGCGCCAACGGCCTCGCCGTCGAGGCCCGTCCCGGCGAGATCGGCGAGGCCATCGGCCTGATCGGCACGGACGCGCGCCACGCCTATTCGGGCTACGCCGACAAGGCCGCCTCCGAGAAGAAGATCCTGCGCGACGTCTTCACCCGCGGCGACGCCTGGTTCCGCACCGGCGACCTGATGCGTCAGGACTCCGACGGCTACTTCTATTTCGTCGACCGGGTGGGCGACACCTTCCGCTGGAAGGGCGAGAACGTCTCAACCACCGAGGTGGCCGAGCGGCTCAGCGAAGCCCCCGGCGTGCGCGAGGTGACGGTCTACGGCGTGCCGATCGACGGCATGGAGGGCAAGGCCGGCATGGCCGCCCTGGTGGTCGACGACGGCTTCCAGATCGAGCGGCTCGGCGCCCACATGGACAGCGAGCTGCCCGCCTACGCGCGGCCGATCTTCGTACGCATCCAGACCGACCTGGAGACCACCGGCACCTTCAAGTACCGCAAGGTCGATCTGGCGGCGGACGGCTTCGACCACACCCGCACCAAGGACGCCATCTGGTTCCGCGATCCCGAGAAGGGCTGGGTGAAGATGACCGCCCGGGTGCGCGAGAAGCTGCTCAAGGGCGAAGCGCGCGTCTAAAGCGCGTTCCGCAAAAGCGGGTCCGGTTTTGCGGTCAGAGCGCGCTCAGGCCTAGCCCCGCGCGAAACCGGCCGCGCCGCCTCCGCGTTCAGACCGCGTTCTGAACCGGAGGACGACGCATGGCTTCGGCCCACCCCACCGTCGACCACGAAGAGATCCAGCGCTGGGCTGAAAAGCACGGCGGCCGCCCCGCCAAGGTCGAGACCGGCGGGCCGGGCGGCATTCTGCGCCTGGATTTCGGCGAGAAGGATCCGAACCTGACGGAGATCTCCTGGGAGGAGTTCTTCGCGATCTTCGACGACAACGACCTGGCCCTGCTGCTGCCGCCGGACGCCAAGAGCCGGTTCAACAAGTTCGTCGCCCGCCCCAAGGACCTGCGCCACTAGCGCCCCGACCGCCGGCGCTCCAGCGGCTAAAGAAAAGGCCGGCCGGGATCGCTCCCGGCCGGCCCGCGACGCCCCTGTTCGGGGACGAAGCTCTTAGTACTTGATGCGCAGGGTCGCGCCCCAGGTGCGGGGCTGGCCCAGGAAGGCGTTGTAGGTCTGGGTGTCCAGAGCCCCGTTGTAGTAGTTGCCGCTCGGCTGCAGCGTCGTCTGGAAGGCGGTGCCCTGCAGCGGCGCGTTGAACACGACCTGGTAGTAGTCCTGGTCGGTCAGGTTCTGACCCCACAGCTCGAAGGTCCAGCGGTCGTCTTCCGAACCGAAGGAGATGCGGCCGTTCAGCAGGGTCATGGCGTCCTGCATGCCGGCCGGCAGCAGGTCCGACTTGGTGTTGTATTCGGACGTGTACTTGGCCGACAGGTTGAAGCCCGCCTTCATGGCGCCGAACGAGTGCTCGTAGGTCACCGCGCCGGTGCTCGACCATTCCGGAGCGAACGACATCTGGGCGCCCGGGAGCAGGCTGAGCGCCGGGAAGTGGGTCGGATCGTTCAGGTCCGTGGCGGTGAACTTGCCGTACTCGGTCTTGGCGTAGGTCACGCCGCCCTGGAACGACAGGCCCTCGATCGGCGCGAACCAGATCAGGTCCATGTCGACGCCCTTGGAGGTCAGCTCGGGGATGGTTTCCACGGCGAAGGCGGTGCCGAGGAAGGTGTTGAGCTGGAAGTCCGAGTACTCTTGCTGGAACAGGGTGGCGTTCAGCAGCAGCGAGTTGTCGAACCAGGTGGTCTTCAGACCCAGTTCGTAGCTGTCGACCATTTCCGGAGCGAAGTGGGTCGAGGCGTCGGGCACGAAGCCGCCCGGGGTGAGCGACTGCACGCGGTCCAGGTTGAAGCCGCCGCCCTTATAACCACGCGCGTAGGACACGTAGGTCATGATGTCGTCGTTGAAGCGGTACGACGCCTTCACGGTGCCCGACCATTCGCGCTCTTCGCTCGACTGGTGGGTGATGCGGTTGTTGAACGCCGGGTTGGTCCAGGGCAGGCAGAGCACGCCCACGGCCGTCTGCTTCTGAGCGGCGGTCAGCGGCAGGTTCTGCCAACGGTTGGTGGCGTAGTTGAACATCGCCGCCGGGCAGACCGAGTTGTTGGTCGGGTTGGTCTGGTGCGTGTCGAGATCCTTGTCCTCCATCGTGTAGCGGAGGCCCATGGTGATATCGAACGCGTCCGTGACGTGCAGGGTGTTGTTGGTGAACAACGCCAGCGTCTTGGAGGTCTGGTCGTAGGTGTCCAGAGCCGACTTGCCGGCCGAGAAGGTCGGGCCCGCGCCGGACGGGACCCACGAGGTCAGCACCGGATCGGGGTTCAGGTCGGTGAACGAGCCGGTCAGGATGCCGACCATGCCCGGGTTGGCGCCGCCGCTGAGGATCAGCGACAGGTAGGTGTTGTAGTCGCCGCCCAGGTTGTAGGCGTCGGTCCGGCTCAAGTCTTCGCTGGCGTAGAAGCCGCCGACCAGCCAGTCGAGGTGGTCGGTCGAGCCGGCCAGACGGATTTCCTGGCTGAGGGTGTCGAACGAGAAGCCGTACTCGCCGTTGGCCTCACGATACAGGATGTCGGCGCCCGAATAGTCGATGTCGTGGCCGTTGGTGGAATCCCAGAACCGGACCGAGGAGATCGAGGTCAGGGTGGCGTTCCAGTTCGGCAGGTCGACGTTGGCTTCGATCGACAGGCCCTTGTCCTCGACCATCTGCGCGGTGCTGCGGTTCGAGTAGGCCGTGCGCGAGAACGGCAGCATCGGGAAGGTCGGGCCGCCGGCCGGAGCGACGCCCTGGCCGTTGGCGGTGATCAGCGGGTTGTTCAGGATCGCGGCGGTCGGGCCCGAGCGGACCTGCACCGCGGCGCAGCAGTTTTCTTCGCGCTTGGTGTAGTCGGCGATGGCGCGGATCTCGACCGAGTCCGACGGCAGCAGCAGCAGCTGGCCGCGGGCGGTCCAGAAGTTCTGGTCCTGGTCCGAGGTCAGGGTGCGCGGACCGTCGCCGGTCTTCACGTCGTAGAAGCCGTCACGCTCGCGCTTGGCCACGTACAGGCGGCCGGCCAGCTTGTCGCCGGCGATCGGGCCGGTGATCGAAGCGGCCGCGCCCAGGGCGCCGTCGCTGCCGGCGGTCAGCTCGCCTTCGGCGCCGAACTCGAACGCCGGAGCCTTGGTCATGACGTTGATGACGCCGGCCGAGGTGTTCTTGCCGAACAGCGTGCCCTGCGGGCCCTTCAGCACTTCGATGCGCTGCATCTCGCCGAGGTCGCCGAAGCCCACGCCGTTGCGCGGACGATACACGCCGTCGACCACGACGCCGACCGAGCTCTCCAGGCCCGGGTTGTCGCCGACGGTGCCGACGCCGCGGATGCGGGCGGTGGTGATGGTTTCGCTGGTCGTCGAGGTGACGGTCAGGCCCGGAGTCAGGATCTGCAGATCCTTGATGTCCTTAACGCCAGCGTTTTCGAGAAGGGTTTCCGACAGCGACGTGACCACGATCGGCACGTCCTGCAGGTTCTGTTCGCGCTTCTGAGCGGTGACCACCAGCTCGTCGACCGAGTTGACCTCGTCGTCTTGCGCGTAGGCCGTCCCGGCGTAGCTCGCACCGGCGGCGAAAGCCGCGAGGACGGCGACCGACGCCGTGCCGCGGAGAATCTTCGTGAAGCGCATTTCCTGCCCCGACTTTTGCGCGCCGCATTGGCTGCGGTCGCGCCGCTCTTTGTTCTTGAAGCCGGCCAAGTCGATCCCTGGACGGATTCTGACTTAATTTGGGTAATCTACGGCGCAGGCGTGAACAAGCGGCCACGCTTCAACCCGTTGCAGGCTTGCGAATGTTGTGACGCAAATGCACCAGCTTCCGCTAGGTCAAGTAGTCTCGACGTAGGGAGTTGGTTCGGCGCCCATCGATCTACGTCGCGAAGCCGCCCAGCCCAGTGCAACGGCGCCACACAGACCCGACAGCAGGGACCCGCAGATCACGCCCAGCTTCATCTGGGCCAGCAGGGCCGGGTCGCCGCCCGCGAAAGCCAGGCCGCCGAGGAACAGGCTGAAGGTGAAGCCGACGCCGCACAGGACGGAGACGCCGTAGAGCTCCGCCCAGGTCGCCCCGCCCGGCCGACGCGCCAGCCCCGTGACCGCCGCCAGGGCCGCGCCGCCGAACACGCCGGCCGGCTTGCCCAGGAACAGACCCAGCGCGACCCCGACGGAAACGGGGGTGAGCACGTCGTGGGCGGGGATATCTCCGAACGCCACGCCCGCCGAGGTGAAGGCGAACAGCGGCAGGATCAGGAAGGCGACCCAGGGGTGCAGCGCCTCGACGGCGACCTTCAGCGGGACCGGCTCGCCCGGCCGCGGCGCTATGGCCGGGACGGTGAAGGCGGCGGCGACGCCGGCCAGGGACGGGCTGACCCCGGCGGCGCGCGCGAACCCCCAGGCCAGCAGGAAGCCCAGCATCGGATAGACGAACGAGACGCGCCGCCCGCGCTGGACGAAGGCCATGGCCGCCAGCGCCAGGGCCGCCCCGATCAGGGGTGTGGCGTGCAGGTGACGGCTGTAGGCCAGAGCGATGATGGCGACTGCGCCGAGGTCGTCGACGATGGCCAGGGTCATCAGGAACACCCGCAGCGGGGCTGGCAGGCCCCGCCCGACCGCGGCGACCACCGCCAGCGCCAGTCCCACGTCGGTGGCGACCGGCGCCGACCAGCCGCGCAGGTCGCCGCCCGGGCCCTGGTTCACCAGCAGGTAGAGGGCGGCCGGAACGACCATGCCGCCCAGCGCCGCCAGCACCGGCATGGCGACGCGGCGGGGGTTGGACAGCTCCCCCTTCAGCACCTCGAACTTGATCTCGAGGCCGACGACGAAGAACACCACCGCCATCAGCCCGTCACGGACCCAGCCGGCGACGGTGTCGCTGGCCCGCCACGCCCCGACCTGCAGCGGGATCTCGGCGTGCAGCAGGCGGAAGTAGGCTCCGGCCCAGGGCGAGTTGGCCAGGGCGAGCGCGCAGGCCGCCGCCGCCGCGAGCAGGACGCCCGACGCCGCTTCGGTACGCAGGAAGTCGAGCGTGAACCGACGGGCCATGGCGCTCCCTCGGGGCCGAGCGTTCCAACTTGGCGGGAGCGCCGGGGGTTATCAAGCGAACGGCTCGCGCCGCGTGTTAAGGGACGCAGATGCCCGTCGCCGCCGCCTTCCGCCTCGACAACCGCTTCCGCGCCCTAGGCCCCGAGTTCGCCGATCCGGTCGAACCGGCCGGCTTCCCCGAGACGACCCTTCGATTTCGCAATAGCCGGATCGCCCGGCGTGTCGGCCTGGACACGCTGACCGACGCGGAGTGGGTCGCGATCTTCGGCCGGTTCGAGCCCCTGCCCGGCGCGCCGGACGAGCGGCTGGCCATGCGTTACCACGGCCACCAGTTCCAGGTTTACAACCCCGAGCTCGGCGACGGCCGCGGCTTCCTCTTCGCCCAGCTGCGCGAGGCCGGCACGGAGCGCCTGCTCGACCTGGGCACCAAGGGCTCGGGCCAGACGCCCTGGTCGCGCTCCGGCGACGGCCGCCTGACCCTGAAGGGCGGCGTGCGCGAGATCCTGGCCACCGAAATGCTGGAGGCGCTGGGCGTCCCGACCTCGAAGTCGCTGTCGCTGATCGAGACCGGCGAAAAGCTCGCCCGCGGCGACGAACCCTCGCCCACCCGCTCGGCCGTGCTGACCCGGCTGTCGTGGAGCCACGTCCGGTTCGGGACCTTCCAGCGCCTGGCCTACTTCGATCGCGCCGACCTGATCGGCCAGCTGATCGACCACGTGATCGAGCTCTACTATCCGGAGCTGGCCGACACCGAGCCGAAGGACCGGCCAGCCGCCCTGCTGCGCGCGGTCACCGCGCGGGTCGCCGGGCTGGTGGCGCGCTGGACCGGCGCCGGCTTCGTGCACGGCGTGCTCAACACCGACAACATGAACATCACCGGCGAGAGCTTCGACTACGGCCCGTGGCGGTTCCTGCCGCGCTACGATCCGTCGTTCACGGCCGCCTATTTCGACCACGCCGGCCTTTACGCCTTCGGGCGGCAGGGCGAGGCGGTGTTCTGGAACCTGCGCCAGCTGGCCGCCTGCTTCACCCTGGTCAGCGAAACCGATCCGCTGGTCGAGGCGCTGAACGGCTTCGGCGAGCTCTATCAGGCCGAGATGCGGGCGGCCTTCGTCCGGCGCCTGGGCGTGAGCCCGCGCGACGAGGCGTCCGACAACGCGCTGGGGACCGCCGCCCTGAAACTGCTGTCCGAAACGGGCGACGCGCTGCGCTGGGAGCCCCTGTTCTTCGACTGGTTCGGCGGCCTGGCCTCCGAGGCGCGGGCCATGGCCGGGCCGCGCGCGGCGGTTTACGCCGGAGAGGCCTTCGACGCCTTCCGCGCGGCGCTGGCGCCCTACGCGGCCGACCGGCCGCAGCGCCTGCAGCACGCCTATTTCCAGCGTGCGGAGCCGGAGGAGATGCTGATCGAGGAGGTCGAGGCGATCTGGGCCGGGATCGACGCCCGCGACGACTGGAGCGCCCTCCACGCCAAGCTCGCGCGCATCGGCGAGGCGCGCGAGGCCTGGGGGATCGCCGTGCCCTGACGTCGAGGCGGTTGCCGGCGAGACCGGGGCGCCTATCTCAGCACCGCGGCCTTAGCCGGAGGGTCGATGACGAGCCTGCTCGAGCGGATCGGAGTGAAGCTTCCGATCGTCCAGGCGCCCATGGCGGGCACCTCGACGCCGCAGATGGCCGCCGCCGTCACCGAAGCCGGCGCGCTGGGCTCGATCGGGGTGGGCGCGGTCAAGGCCGAGGCGGCCCGGACGATGATCGAGGCGGTGCGTGGCGCCACCGACGGCCCCTTCAACGTCAACGTCTTCTGCCACGCCCCGGCCCAGGCCGATCCGGCGCGCGAACGCGCCTGGCTGGCCGCCATGCGGCCGCTGTTCGACGGCTTCGGGGCCGAACCGCCGGCGGCGCTGAGCGAGATCTACAAGAGCTTCGTCGTCGACGACGACATGCTGGACGTGCTGCTGGACACCCGCCCGGCCGTGGTCAGCTTCCACTTCGGCCTGCCCGGGGCCGACAAGATCGCAAGGCTGAAGGCGGGCGGGATCGTCCTGTTCTCCACCGCCACCAACCTGCAGGAAGCCGAGGCGGCCGCGGCCGCCGGCGTCGACGCGATCGTGGCCCAGGGCTGGGAGGCCGGCGGCCACCGCGGCGCGTTCGATCCGTCCGCCGACACCCGCCTGGGCCTGGTCGCCCTCACCCGCCTGCTCGTCGCCAAGGTCCCGCTGCCGGTCATCGCCGCCGGCGGGATCATGGACGGGGCGGGAATAGCCGCCGTCCTCGACCTCGGGGCGCAGGCGGCCCAGCTGGGCACCGCCTTCATCGGCTGCCCTGAATCCAGCGCCGACCAGCACCACCGTGACGCCCTGTTCAGCCCCGCGTCCGAGCGGACCGAAATGACCGCCCTGATCTCCGGCCGCCCCTCCCGCTGCCTGGCCAACCGCTTCACCGCCCTGGCGGACGGCGCGCTGGCCGGCCTGGCCACGCCGGACTACCCGATCGCCTACGACGCCGGAAAGGCGTTGAACGCGGCGGCCAAGGCCGCCGGCGACGGCGGCTACGGCGCGCAATGGGCCGGCCAGGGCGCGCCGCTCGCCCGCGCCCTGCCGGCCGGCGAGCTGGTCCGCAC
>NZ_JAAIVC010000160.1 GCF_010975005.1 Caulobacter sp. 17J65-9
GGCCCAAGCCGATCCGACGGTCAATCCGGCGGCGCCGGCCGACACGGCCGCGGGCGCGCCGGCCGCCCACGCCGGCTCGCACGCCGTGGTCGCAGAGGCGGTGCGCGGCTCGCCGGAGACCGTGGCGCACCTGTCGGCCGAGATCCTCAAGAAGTTCGGCGAACGGTCGACCCGCTTCGACGTCGAGCTGCATCCGGCCGACATGGGCCGGGTCGACGTGCGCCTGACCATCGAGGCCGACGGCCGGCTCAAGGCCCAGATGGCCTTCGACAATCCGGTGGCCGCCGCCGACCTGCGCGCCCGCGCCGACGAGCTGCGGCGCAGCCTGGAGCAGGCCGGTTTCCAGGTGTCCGAGGACTCCTTCAGCTTCGCTGATCGCAACGCCGGCGGCGGGTCGTTCGAGGACGCCCGCCAGCAGTTCGCCGAGGGCGGCCGGGCCCGGGCCCGCGCCTTCCGCGCCGGCGAGCAGGCCGCCAGCCTGGCCGACGCCCCCCCAGTCGCCCGCCGCGCCGTCCGGCTCGGCGTGGACGTGAGGATCTGACGACATGGTCGACACCGTCAACGCAGCCCAGTCCGCGGCTCAGGCCGGCGCGAAGATCACCAACAGCCGCACGCAGCTGTTCGACAACTACGAGACCTTCCTGGCGCTGCTGACCTCGCAGCTGAAGAACCAGGATCCGCTCTCGCCGATGGATTCGAACGCCTTCACCGAGCAGCTGACGCAGATGGCCGGGGTCGAGCAGCAGCTGCTCACCAACGACCTGCTGAAGGCGATGGTGGAGCAGAACAACGCCGCCCTCTCCAACTCGGTGACCTACATCGGCAAGGAGGTGACCGCGGCCGCCTCCGCCACCAAGCTCGACAAGGGCTCGGCCAGCTGGGCCTACGAGCTGGGGGCCGACGCCTCGGAAGTGACCCTCCAGATCTACGACACCACCGGCAAGGTGGTCTGGTCCGGCCCCGCGCCGGACAAGGGCGAGGGCATCCACGACTTCGCCTGGGACGGCAAAACCTCGACCGGCCAGCAGCTGCCGGACGGCGGCGTCTACGTCATGAAGATGACGGCCAAGAAGGGCGACACGGACGTCGCGTCGCAGGTGCTGGCCCGCGGCAAGGTCACCGCCGTCGAGATGTACGACGGCCAGCCCTACCTCACCATCGGCGGCGCGATCGTGCCGCTGAGCTCCGTGATCAGCGTCGCGGAGAAGTCCGACACCAGCGGGACGGGCACGCCGGCGACGACCGGCTGATCCGATCCGCAGACACCGAAAAAGGCGCGCTCGAACGGCGCGCCGAAGGGGCCCCCGGCTCCAACGCAGCAAGCGCCGCCTGATCCAACGCATCGACTGACAGGATACGCATCATGAGCATCAACAGCGCCATGCTCGCCGGCGTCTCGGGCCTGACCGCCAACTCGTCGGCGCTCGCCGCCATCTCGGACAACATCGCGAACGTCAACACGGTCGGCTACAAGCGCGCCCAGGTCGACTTCTCGACCATCGTGACCTCGCAATCGCTGAAGGCGTCCTACAGCGCCGGCGGCGTGCTGGGCACCGCCCGCCAGTTCGTGTCGCAGCAGGGCCTGCTGCAGCGCACGACCTCGAACACCGACCTCGGCGTGCAGGGCAAGGGCTTCTTCGTCGTCACCGAGAAGCCGGAAAACCTGACCTCGACCGACGCGCGCCTGTTCACCCGCGCCGGCTCCTTCACCAAGGACGACCTGGGCTACCTGCGCAACGCCTCTGGCCTGTACCTGCAGGGCTGGCCGATCGACGACCAGGGCAACGTGATCTCCGATCCGTCCGACCTGACCCGTCTGCAGACCATCAACGTCACCTCGATCGGCGGCGCCGCCGACCCGACCACCCGGGCGACGATCAACGCCAACCTGAAGTCCAGCCAGGCCGTCTCGGCCGACGCGGCGACCTACGACCCGACCGTGGCGGGCACCAGCATGGCGGCCTACGACCCGGCCAACGGCACCGGCGTGAAGCCGGACTTCGAGCTGCAGATCCCGGTGTCGGACTCCAAGGGCGGCAAGCGCACGGTCGCGGTCTCCTTCCTGAAGAGCCCCAACGCCAACGAGTGGTACGCCGAAATCCGGGCCATTCCGGCCAGCGACGTGGTCACCGCCACGCCGCTGCAGAGCGGCCAGCTGGCCACCGGCATCGTGCGTTTCACCGCCGACGGCCGCTACGACGCGGCCAACTCGACCCTGTTCCCGGCCCCGCCGGCCGCGCCGGAGCTGCAGTTCGGCGCCTCGGCCGCCGGCGCGCCGGTCGCCGGCTCGGGGACCTTCAACTGGGATCCGTCGCTGGGCGTCGCGGCCCAGACCCTGCGCATCGACTTCGACAGCGCGGCGGGCGGCCTGACCCAGTTCGACAGCCAGTCGGTGGTGCAGGCGGTGCTGACCAACGGCACCACCTTCGGCAACCTGACCAACATCGAAATCGACGACGAAGGCTTCGTCACCGCGATCTTCGACAACGGCGTGACCCGCAAGATCGCCCAGGTCGCCCTGGCCACCTTCCCGAACGACGACGGCCTGATCCGCGTGTCGGGCAACGCCTACCGGGTCTCGCAGGAAAGCGGCACCTACAACCTGAAGCCGCCGGGCCAGGGCGGCGCGGGCCTGCTGTCGCCCTCGACGCTGGAGGCCTCGACGGTGGACCTGTCGTCGGAGTTCACCGGCCTGATCACGACCCAGCGGGCCTACTCGGCCTCGTCCAAGATCATCACGACCGCGGACCAGATGCTGGAAGAACTGCTCATGATCAAACGCTGATCACTGGTATCCGAGTAACTTGAATGAACACCGCCTTAACAGCGGAGGGTAGCGGAAGCGTCGGTGGTCGGACGATTAGTGTTCGATTCACCATCGCGCTTAAGCCGACGTTATCGGGGCCGCGCTACTGTGACGCCATGATGGTGGTGAGAGAGGCGTAAGGCCCATGCTGCAAGAGCATCGCCTGAACAGCAGAGGCGAAAAATACGTGATCGGTCCGACGGGGGCTCCCCTGACGGTCACCGATCTTCCGCCCCCGAACACCCAGCGATGGGTGATCCGCCGCAAGGCGGAGGTGGTGGCGGCCGTTCGCGGCGGGTTGCTGTCGCTGGAGGACGCCTGTGCGCGCTACCGGCTGACCAACGACGAGTTCCTGGCGTGGCAGGCGGCGATCGACCGCTGGGGCATGCCGGGCCTGCGCACGACCCGGATCCAGCAGTACCGCTGATCCGGTCCGACCTGGTCGAGTTGTTCGGCGGCCGCGCTCCCCTCGGGGGCGCGGCCGTCGGCCGTTTCAGGGCGTGGCTTCAGCGCGCCTCGTGCCGGGCGACCGGCCACATCTGGCCCGTCTCCCGCACATGCACCGCGTAGATGACGAGTAGGGCGGTGACGAAAACGCCGAATGCTCCGGCGACGGCCCTTTTCCGCTTGGACATACGCTCTTCCCCCGATGAACGCGTTCGGCGGAATTGGGCGGAAACGGGGCGAAAAGTCAATCGTCAGTTGTGCTTAACGCGCGCTCTTCCGCGAGGCGCCCGTTTTCCCGGGGCGCCACGGCGCCGGTCGTAAACAGGTCGTTTACCAACCGCCGGGAAATATCTGCCTAGTGGGGCGACGAGTCGGCGGGGGCCCCCGAGAGTGGGGCGGGGCGCGCGTGGAGTCCTTTCTGAACGGCTTGCGGAGATTCGGGATCGGCCGCCTTGCGGCGGTCGTCGGCGCCGCCGCGGGCGCGGCGGCCATCCTCGTCGCCATGATGATGAACCTGGGCGGCCAGCCCAAGGCGCTGCTCTATTCCAACCTCGACCTGAAGGAAGCGTCGGAGATCACCTCCGCGCTGGATCAGGCCAACGTGAAGTACGACGTGAAGGGCGACGGCTCGACCATCATGGTCGACCGCGACAGCGTCGCCTCGACGCGCCTGATGCTGTCGAGCAAGGGCCTGCCGACCTCGGGCTCGGTCGGTTACGAGCTGTTCGACAACGCCTCGATCATGGGGCAGACCGAATTCACTCAGAACCTGAACAAGCAGCGCGCGCTGGAGGGCGAACTGGCCCGCACCATCCGTTCGCTGCAGGGCGTGACCTCCGCCCGGGTTCACCTGGTGCTGCCCAAGCGCGAGCTGTTCGAGGCGGAGGCGGCCCAGCCGACCGCCTCGATCGTCGTGGGCCTGGGCGGGCGCGAGCTGAAGGCCGACCAGGTCCGCTCCCTGCGCAACCTGGTGGCCGGCGCCGTGCCGGGCCTGAAGCCCGACCACGTCACCGTCGTCGACGAGTCCGGTGAAATGCTGGCGGCCGGCGCGGAAGGCGACGAGGGCGGCTACCTCGGCGAACTGGCCGCGGGCCGCAAGGCCGAGACCGAAGAGCGCATCCGCAAGGCGGTGAAGGGCATCGTCGAGGGCGTGGTCGGCCAGGGCAAGGCGCGCGTCGAGGTCACCGCCGACCTCGACCTGAACCGCGTCACCACCCAGGAAGAACGCTTCGATCCGGACGGCCAGGTCGTCCGTTCGACCCGCACCTCGGAAGCCAACCAGAGCGAAACCGACCCGGGCGCCGACGGCCAGGTGACCGCCGCCGCCAACCTGCCCCAGGGCCAGCAGCAGCCGGGCTTCCTGTCGACCAGCTCCTCCAGCGGTCAGACCGAAGAGATCACCAACTACGAGATCTCCAAGACCGTGCGCACCGAGGTGGTCGAGCCGGGCGCGGTGAAGCGTCTGTCGGTCGCCGTGGCCGTGGACGGCGTCACCGCCGCGGGCGCGGGCGGCAAGCCGGGCGCCTACACGCCGCGCACGGCCGCCGAGATGCAGCAGATCGAGCAGTTGGTCCGCTCGGCCGTCGGCTACGACCAGGAGCGCGGCGACCAGATCAGCGTCGTCAACGTGCGCTTCACCCGCCCCTCAGGGGCCGAGCTGGGCGGCACGGCCGCGGGCGCGCCGATGATGGACTTCGACAAGAACGACATCATGCGCGCGGCCGAGATCGGCATCCTGGCCGTGGTCGCGGCCCTGATCATCTTCTTCGTCGTCCGCCCGATGCTGAAGACCGCCGAGGGCCCGGTCCCCGGCGCGACCATCCCGGTGACCCACCTGCAGCCCGCCGGCGCGCCGGCCGGGGCGCTGGGCTACGAACCCGCCCAGGCGGCCCTGACCGGCCCGTCTGAGATGGATCACCGCATCGACATCGCCCGCATCGAGGGGCAGGTGAAAGCGTCCTCGGTGAAGAAGGTCTCCGAATTCGTGGGCAAACACCCGGAGGAATCGGCCTCCATCCTCCGCAACTGGCTGCATGAATCCTGATGAGCGCCCTGGCCATCCGTAAGAAAGGCGCGATCGACGATCGCACGAAGCTCTCGGGACCGGAGAAGGCGGCGGTCATCCTGCTGTCGCTGGGCGAAGAGCATACGCAGTTGTGGGAGCAGCTGGACGACGAGGAGATCAAGGAGATCTCCCAGGCCATGTCGAGCCTGGGCACCGTCTCCGCCTCGGTGGTCGAGGACCTGCTGTTCGAGTTCGTGTCCGGCATGTCCGGCACGGGCGCGATCATGGGCTCCTACGAGCAGACCCAGCGCATCCTGCAGTCCTTCCTGCCGTCCGACAAAGTCGACGCCCTCATGGAAGAGATCCGCGGCCCGGCGGGTCGCACCATGTGGGACAAGCTCGGCAACGTGAACGAGGCCGTGCTCGCCAACTATCTGAAGAACGAGTACCCGCAGACCGTCGCGGTGGTGCTCTCCAAGGTGAAGGGCGACCACGCCGCGCGCGTGCTGGCCTCGCTGCCCGAGGATTTCGCCCTGGAGTGCGTGCAGCGCATGCTGCGCATGGAGCCGGTGCAGCGCGAGATCCTCGACAAGATCGAGCAGACGCTGCGCACCGAGTTCATGTCGAACCTGGCGCGCACCTCCAAGCGCGACAGCCACGAACTGATGGCCGAGATCTTCAACAACTTCGACCGTCAGACCGAGAGCCGCTTCCTGGCCGCGCTGGAAGAGCGCAACCGCGAGTCGGCCGAGCGCATCCGCGCGCTGATGTTCGTGTTCGAAGACCTCGGCAAGCTGGACCCGGGCGGCGTGCAGACCCTGATCCGCGCGGTCGAGAAGGACCAGCTGGCGATCGCGCTCAAGGGGGCGTCCGACACCCTGCGCGAGCTGTTCTTCTCCAACATGTCCGAACGCGCCGCCAAGATCATGCGCGAGGACATGGAGAGCATGGGGCCCGTCCGCCTGAAGGACGTGGACGCCGCCCAGATGTCCATGGTGCAGCTGGCCAAGGACCTGGCCGCCAAGGGCGAGATCATGCTCGCCGGCCAGGGCGACGACGACGAGCTGATCTATTGAGGCCCGTGTCGTGACCCAGCAGCCCCGCAAATTCGGCTTCGACATGGAGTTCGGCGACGCCGGCGTGGTGATCTCCACGCCGCCGCCGCGCCCCAAGCGCTTCTTCACGCCTGAAGAGGTCGAGGCGATCCGCGAGCAGGCCTATCGCGAAGGCGAGGCCTCGGCCGTCGCCCGCGCCGAGGAGGCCCACGCCCACGCCCTGGCCATGGTCGCCGAGCAGGCCCGCTCGGGCCTTTCGGTGCTGGCCCAGGTGGCCCAGGCCCACAAGGCCGGCTGCGCCGAGCTGGCCCTGGTGGCCGCCCGCCGGGTGGCCGACGCCGCCCTGGACCGGTTCCCGACTGCGGCCCTGGAGGCGGCGCTGGACGCCCTGGCCCAGGAGGTCGAGAGCGCGCCGCGCCTGGTCGTGCGCATGGCCCGCATCGACGAACGCGTGCAGACGGCGGTCGAGGAGGTGGCGCAAGCCATCGGCTTCGCCGGCCAGATCGTGTTCAAGGCCGAGCCCGGCGTGGCCGGCGCGGCCTTCGTGTTCGAGTGGGGCGACGGACGCGCCATCTTCGATCCCGAAGGCGCGGCCCAGCGGGTCGAGGCGGCCGTCCGCGCGGCGCTGGCCGCCGAAGGCCTGCACGGCGACAACCTTTCAGTTCACGGGGAGCCGCGATAATGGCCGCCGACAACGATCTTTCGCTCGAGGAATTCCCGGTTTCCACGGCGCTGGCGACATTCGAGGACGGCGAGGCCCAGAAGGCCGCGGCCGACCTGGCCCCGGTGTTCGACGTGCCGGTCAACATCTCGGCGGTGCTGGGCAAGTCGCACGTCTCGGTGGCGCAGCTGCTGAAGCTGGGGCCGGGCTCGGTGGTGGAGCTGGACCGCAAGGTCGGCGAGGCCATCGACATCTACGTCAACAACCGCCTGGTCGCGCGCGGCGAGGTCGTCGTCGTCGACGACCGGCTGGGCGTGACCATGACGGAAATCATCAAGAGCGAGGACGTCGGCGTCTGACGGCGCGACTCGCGGCAAATAGTACAGTTCGGCTGACCGGCGACGGATCGGACGGAGCAAGACCCGGGGCGACGGCGCCGTAAGCCGCCGCTCCACAGAGGGGGATCTCAAGATGCGGCTTCTGGTGGTCGGACGTCTGAGCGGGCAGCTCGCCGCGGCCGTGAAGATGGCGATGTCGACCGGCGCCAAGGTCAGCCACGTCGAGACCGGCGCGCAGGCGACCGACAGCCTGCGCCGTGGTCAGGGCGCCGAGCTGTTGATGGTCGACTACGACCTCGACATCGCCGGCCTGATCGCCGCGAACGAGGCCGAGCGCATCCACGTGCCGGTGGTCGCCTGCGGCGTGGGCGCCGACCCGCGCCGCGCGGCCGACGCCATCCGCGCCGGGGCCAAGGAGTTCATCCCGCTTCCCCCGGACGCCGAGCTGATCGCCGCGGTGCTGGCGGCGGTGGCCGACGACGAGCGCCCGCTGGTCACCTCCGACCCGGCCATGCAGCAGGTGCTGAAGCTGGCCGACCAGGTCGCCAAGTCCGAGGCCTCGATCCTGATCACCGGCGAAAGCGGCGTCGGCAAGGAAGTCATGGCCCGCTACGTCCACGCCAAGTCGCGTCGGGCGGACAAGCCGTTCATCAGCGTCAACTGCGCCGCCATTCCCGAGAACCTGCTCGAGAGCGAGCTGTTCGGCCACGAGAAGGGCGCCTTCACCGGCGCCGTGGCCCGCCGCATCGGCAAGTTTGAGGAGGCCGACGGCGGCACCCTGCTGCTGGACGAAATCTCGGAGATGGACGCGCGCCTGCAGGCCAAGCTGCTGCGCGCCATTCAGGAGCGCGTGATCGACCGCGTCGGCGGCCAGAAGCCGGTGAAGGTCGACATCCGCATCCTCGCCACCTCCAACCGCGACTTGGCCCAGGCCGTGAAGGAAGGGACCTTCCGCGAGGACCTGCTCTACCGCCTCAACGTCGTGAACCTGCGCCTGCCGGCGCTGCGCGAGCGCCCGGCCGACGTGGTCGTGCTGGCCGAGCACTTCGTGAAGAAGTACGCCGACGCCAACGGCGTGCCGCAGCGCCCGATCGCGTCCGAAGCCAAGCGACGCCTGGCCGCCCACCCGTGGCCCGGCAACGTGCGCGAGCTGGAAAACGCCATGCACCGCGCGGTGCTGCTGGCTGTCGGCGACGAGATCGACGCCGACGCCATCCGCCTGCCCGACGGCCAGCCGCTGGCCGCCGCCGGCGCCCCGTCCTCGCCGGGCTACGCCGCCCAGGCCGCCCAGGCGGCCGACGCGGCCGCC
>NZ_JAAIVC010000161.1 GCF_010975005.1 Caulobacter sp. 17J65-9
AGCCGACCCCGGCCGCCCCGGTCGCGACCGCCCAGGCCCCGGCGCCCGCGCCGTCCGCCGCCGGCGGCTCCGCGGCCGTGCAGATCGGCGCCTTCTCGTCGACGGCCATCGCCGACGCCGAGTTCGCCAAGGTCGCCAAGGCCTTCCCGCAGTTCGCCTCGGGCAAGGCCAAGCGGGTCGAGCCCGTCGAGCGCGACGGCAAGACCCTGTACCGCACCGCCTTCACCGGCTTCTCCAAGGCCGACGCCCAGGCGTTCTGCTCGGCCCTGAAGGCCGCCGGCAACGCCTGCCTGGTGAAGTGATCCGAGACTGAGAGGGGGTTGGACGTGACGCTCGCCTGCATCCTGGGCTGCTCGGGTCCGACCCTCACGCCGGACGAACGCGACTTCTTCCGCGACGTCCGCCCCTGGGGCTTCATCCTGTTCCGCCGGAACGTGGAGACGCCCGAGCAGGTGCGCGCCCTCGTGGACGCCCTGGTCGAGACCACCGGGCGTACCGACGTGCCGGTCCTGATCGACCAGGAAGGCGGCCGGGTGCAGCGCCTGCGTCCGCCGCACTGGCCGAAGTATCCGCCGGGCCGCGCCTATGGCCGGGTCTCGGCCAACGATCCCCTGGTGCAGCGTGAACTGACCCGCCTGGGCGCGCGTCTGATCGCCCACGACCTGCGCCAGCTGGGGATCAACGTCGACTGCCTGCCGGTGCTGGACGTGCCGGTGCCCGGCGCCCACGACATCATCGGCGACCGCGCCTACGCCGAGGACCCGTACACCGTCTCGGTGCTGGGCCGCGCGGCGGCCGAGGGCCTGATGGCCGGCGGCGTCCTGCCGGTGATCAAGCACATCCCCGGCCACGGCCGCGCCTTCGCCGACAGCCACGAGGCCCTGCCGACGGTCGACACCGCGCTCGAAGAGCTCGACGCCTGGGACTTCCAGCCGTTCAAGGCGATGTCGGACATGCCGGCGGCCATGACCGCCCACGTGGTCTACACCGCCATCGACAGGAAGAAGCCGGCCACCACCTCGAAGAAGGCCGTGCGCCTGATCCGCGAGGACCTGGGCTTCGGCGGGCTGCTGATGTCCGACGACCTGTCGATGAACGCCCTGTCGGGCGGCCTGGGCGAACGCGCCCGCGACGCGCTGAAGGCGGGCTGCGACGTGGTCCTGCACTGCAACGGCGTCATGGCCGAGATGCAGCAGGTGGCCGCCGCGTCCTCTAAGCTGAAGGGCGACGCCAAGCGCCGGGCCGAGGCGGCCATGGCCCGCATCGTGCGCGCGCCCGAGCCGTTCGATCCGGCCGAAGCCCGCGCCCGCTTCGACGAAGCCTTCGCCGGCATCGACGCCGCCGCCGGTCCCAAGGTCGGCGAGGCGTGAGCGAGGCCTTCCAGCCTCAGCTAGACTTCGAGGCCGTCGACAACGCCGTCGAGGACGGCGAGGCGCTGGTCGTCGATCTGGAAGGCTACGAAGGCCCGCTGCACGTGCTGCTGGCGCTGGCCCGCACCCAGAAGGTGGACCTGCTCAAGCTGTCCATCACCAAGCTGGCCGAGCAGTACCTGAAGTTCGTGCAGGAGGCGCGCCGGCGCCGGTTCTCGCTGGCCGCCGACTACCTGGTGATGGCCTCCTGGCTGGCCTACCTGAAATCGCGCCTGCTCTTGCCCAAGCCCGAGCGCAAGCAGGGCGAGGAGCCGCCGGCCGAAGAGATGGCCGCCGCGCTCGCCTTCCGGCTGATGAAGCTGGAAGCCATGCGCAAGGCGGTGGACGAGCTGAAGGCTCGCCCGCAGCTGGGCCGTGACGTCTTCACCCGCGGCGACCCTGAAGCGATGGTCGTGATCCCGTCGTCGCGGGTCGAGGCCACCCTCTATGAGCTGATGCAGGCCTACGTCACCCAGCGGGTGCGCGAGAGCCAGCGCACCTACAACCCCGGCCAGCGGGTCGAGGCCTATCAGCTGGACGACGCGCGCAAGCGGCTGCGGACGATGCTGCCGCGAATGGAGAGCTGGACGACGCTGAAGAGCGTCGCGCCGGAGCCTGAGGAAGACGAGGCGGACGGACCGACCCCGGCCTCCTACCTGGCCTCCACCTTCGCCGCGACGCTCGAACTGGCCAAGGAACGGACGATCGAGGTGAAGCAGCTCGAAGCCTTCGCCGACCTGTACCTGCGCCGTATCGAGCGCCCGGCCGAACCGCTGGAACTGACGCCGTGAGCGAAGACCTCATCGAAATCGAACGCATGATCGAGGCCCTGCTGTTCGCGGCGGCCGGCCCGCTGTCGGCGCACGACCTGGCGCGGCGGTTGCCGGACGGCGCAGACGTCGGGCGCGGCCTGGCGGCGCTGAAGGCGCGCTACGCCGGACGCGGGGTGGAGCTGGAGTGCGTGGCCGACCGCTGGCGTTTCCGCACGGCGACCGATCTCGCCGGCCTGATGACCGAGGAGCGCGAGGATCCGCGCCGGCTGTCGAAGGCGGCGCTCGAGACCCTGGCCATCATCGCCTATCACCAGCCGGTCACCCGCGCCGAGATCGAGCAGATCCGTGGCGTCAGCCTCAGCCGGGGCACGCTGGACGTGCTGCTGGAGATGAACTTCGTGCGCCTGCGCGGCCGCCGGCGCACGCCGGGCCGGCCGGTGACCTACGGCACCACCGACGGCTTTTTGGAGCACTTCGCCCTGGCCAGCCTCGGCGACCTGCCGGGCGCGGCGGAAATGCGCGCGGCCGGCCTGCTCGACATCGGCGTGCCGGCCGGCTTCGAGGTGCCCGACCCGTCGGGCGCGCGCGACGGCGAGGACCTGCTGGACGCCATCGACGAGGACTCGCCGGAGTTCCAGATGGACTTCGTGGGGGAAGGGGAGGAGCGTTAAGACTCCCGCGGCAAGCTCGCCGCCATGGACAAGGCTCCCGTCGCGCCCCTGGTCGCCTGGTTTGTCGCCCAGCCGGAGTTCGTGCAGCAGGCGGTGCTGATCGCGCCTTTCGTGGTCGCCGCCGTCGTGGTCCCGCTGTGTCTGCTCAGCGCCCCGTCGCTCGGGGCCGTCCTGCTGCCCTGGGAGCTGAACTGGCTGCTTTCGTTGGGAAGCTGGCGCTCCGAGCGCGCGCCGGCCTGGCTTCGGCGTCTGCACATCGATTGGGAGGATCCCCCGTTGGATCCGCCCATGGCTGGAAGACAGGACGCCCAGCACGCGATCGACACCGTCGCGCGGGAGCATGGCGCGCGCCGCCGCCGCTTCGGCCGTAGATGAGGGCGATCGAAAGTGACTCCGGGCCGCGTCGATAGGTTCCTTGGCTCGACGCCGTCCTTGCGCCTATATGACCGCCGATAGGAATTTCGGCCGCCTGAGTCTTTCGCGGCCATAGGGAGACTAGCCCATGGGCTCCATGAGCATCTGGCACTGGCTCATCGTCGCGCTCGTCGTGATGCTGCTCTTCGGCGGCCGCGGCAAGCTGTCCGGCCTGATGGGCGACGCCGCCAAGGGCATCCGCGCCTTCAAGGAAGGTCTGAAGGGCGAGGATGAAGCGCCGCGCGCCGGCGAACTGCCGCGCACCGACGCGGAAAAAGAAGACCTGAAGCGCTGATCGCCCGCGTCCCCGTTGCGTGAGGCTTAAGCCATGATGCCCTCCGTCGGGGGTTTCGAACTCGTGGTCATCGCGATCGTCGCCCTTTTGGTCGTCGGTCCGAAAGACCTGCCCGTCCTGATGCGCAAGGTCGGCCACGTCATGGGCCGCATGCGCGCCATGGCGGCCGACTTCCGCGCCAGCTTCGACGAAATGGCGCGGCAGTCGGAGCTCGACGAGCTGCGCCGCGAGGTCGAGGCCCTGCGCACCGGCCGGCTCGGCGAACCGCTGAGCCGCGAGGCCGACGCCCTCGTCCACGAGATCGACGAGGGCCTGCGCATTCAGCCGGACTACCAGCCGCCGGCCCTGCCGGACGCGGGCGAGATCGCCTCGCCCGACGCCGCCGAGGACGTCGTGGAAGAGGCGGCGCTCGCCGCCGAAGCCGCCCCGGCGCCTGAGCCCGCTTCGGCCGACGCGCCCGTGAAGAAATCCCGCCGGAAGAAGACCGCGTGACCCAGGCCTACGACGACGAATCCGAACTCGAGTCGTCGCGCGCGCCGCTGCTCGATCACCTGATCGAGCTGCGCTCGCGCCTGCTGATCTGCGTCGTGGCGGTGGGCCTGGCGTTCGCCCTGTGCTTCGCCTTCGCCGACCAGATCTATCTCTTCCTGCTGCACCCGTTCGAAGTCGCCGGCGGCCTGCTGGCGGCCCAGAAGGCTTCGGGCGGCAAGCACGGGCCGTTCGACCTGCTGCTGGCCCTCATGGGCCTGAAGGACGTGCCGCGGATGGCCGGCGGCGAACTCAAGCTGGTGTTCACCGCGCCGCTGGAGTTCTTCTTCGCCAAGTTGAAGCTGGCCGGCTTCGGGGCCGTGATCCTGGCCTTCCCGGTGATCGCCTGGCAGCTCTACCGTTTCGTCGCGCCCGGTCTCTACAAGCGCGAGCGCAAGGCCTTCCTGCCGTTCCTGGTCGCCTCGCCGGTGCTGTTCGTGATGGGCGCGGCGCTGGTCTACTTCGTCATGCTGCCGTTCGTGCTCTGGTTCTCGCTGAACCAGCAGATCGTCGGCCCGGGCAACGTGCAGGTCGAGCTGCTGCCCAAGGTGTCGGAGTATCTGACCCTGGTCACCACCCTGGTGCTGGCCTTCGGCCTGTGCTTCCAGCTGCCGGTGGTGCTGTCCCTGCTCGGCATGTCCGGCATCGTCGACTCCAAGGCTCTGGCCTCGGGCCGCCGCTACGCCATCGTCGGCATCGTCGTGGTCGCCGCCGTGGTCACCCCGCCCGATCCGATCAGCCAGCTGATGCTGGCCGCGCCTCTGGTGCTGCTCTACGAGGTCTCGATCTGGTGCGTGCGCCTGATCGAAATGCGCCGCCGCCGCCAGGAGCGGCTGGAGCAGGGCTAATAAGATCCTCCCCCGAGCTCGCAAAGCGAGCGGTGGGGGAGGGGGACCGCCGAAGGCGGTGGAGGGGGCTGGGTTCGCGCGACGGCCGCCGTCGCACTCCGCTGGAGCCCCCCACGGCGGCTGACGCCGCCTGCTCCCCCCAGTGCTGACGCTCGGGGGGAGATCTTCCGAGCGCCCTTGGCGAGCGACTCGGCGCGACGTAAACAGGCCGCTTTCCTCCGCTCAAGCCAGACCGAGGCGGCCATGCACGACATCCGCGCCCTCCGTGAGACTCCCGACGTTTACGTGCGCGGGTGGTCGTCTCGCGGCATGGCCGACGCGGAAGGCGTGGTCGCCGGCCTGCTGGACCTGGACCGCAAGCTGCGCGCCGCCCAGACCGCCTTCCAGGAAGGCCAGGCCCGCCGCAACGAGGCTTCCAAGCTGATCGGCCAGGCCAAGGCCAAGAAGGACGAGGCCGAGGCCCAGCGCCTGATGGCCGAGGTCGAGAGCCTGAAGGGCGCGATCGCCACGGCCCAGGATGACGAGCGCGCGCTGGGCGAAGAGCTGCGCGAGAAGCTGGCCGCCCTGCCGAACGTGCCGGCCGAGGAAGTGCCTGCGGGCGAGGACGAGACCGGCAACGTCGAACAGCGCCGCTGGGGCGACGCGGCGGCCCTGCCGGCCGGCCGTAGCGGCGCGGCCAAGGACCACGCCGACCTCGGCGAAGCTCTGGGCCTGATGGACTTCGAGGCGGCCGCGCGCATGTCGGGCGCCCGCTTCGTGGTGCTGAAGGGGCAGCTGGCGCGCCTGGAGCGGGCCATCGGCCAGTTCATGCTGGACCTGCAGACGAACGAGCACGGCTACACCGAGGTCAACCCGCCGCTGATGGTGCGCGACGAGGCCATGTACGGCACCGGCCAGCTGCCGAAGTTCGCCGAGGACCTGTTCCACACCACCGACGGCCGCTGGCTGATCCCGACCGCCGAGGTGTCGCTGACCAATCTGGTGCGCGAGCAGATCACCGCCGAGGAAGAGCTGCCGCTGCGCCTCACGGCGCTGACCAACTGCTTCCGCGCCGAGGCCGGCTCGGCCGGGCGCGACACCAAGGGCATGATCCGCCAGCACCAGTTCCAGAAGGTGGAGCTGGTCTCGATCACCACGCCGGAAGCGTCGAACGAAGAGCACGAGCGCATGACCCAGTGCGCCGAGGCGGTGCTGAAGAAGCTGGAGCTGCCGTTCCGCACCGTGATGCTGTGCACCGGCGACATGGGCTTCACCGCGCGCAAGACCTACGACCTGGAGGTCTGGCTGCCGTCGCAGGGGACCTATCGCGAGATCTCGTCCTGCTCGAACTGTGGCGACTTCCAGGCCCGGCGCATGGACGCGCGCGGCCGCAAGGCCGGGGAGAAGGGCACGCGCTTCCTGCACACCCTGAACGGCTCGGGCCTGGCGGTCGGCCGCACCCTGGTCGCCGTGCTGGAGAACTACCAGGACGAGGGCGGCCGCATCGCCGTGCCGGCGGCGCTGCAGCCGTACATGGGCGGCCTGACCCACGTCGGCTGATCCCATGCGCATCCTCCTCACCAACGACGACGGCTGGGATGCGGAGGGCTTCCACGTCCTGCAACGCATCGCCGCCCAGATCAGCGACGACGTGTGGATCTGCGCGCCGGAGCAGGAGCAGTCGGGCGCCTCGCGCGGCGTGACCCTGGCCAACCCCTTGCGGGTGCGCCGGTTCGGGCCGCAGGCCTGGGCGGTGTCGGGCACGCCGACCGACTGCGTGCTGCTGGCGGTCAACGACCTGATGGAGCAGAAGCCCGACCTGATCCTGTCGGGCGTCAACCGCGGCCAGAACCTGGGCGAGGACGTCACCCTGTCCGGCACGGTCGCGGGCGCTCTGCAGGGCATGGCGCTGGGCGTCCCCTCGATCGCCCTGTCGCAGGCCTGGATGCGGCGCGAAGAGGAGCGGTCCGGCTCCATGTTCGAGCCGGCAGAGGTGTTCGGGGCCGGGATCGTGGGCCGGCTGATCGAGACCGGCTGGGCCCCGAACGTGGTGATGAACGTCAACTTCCCCGACCAGCCGCCCGAGCTGGTCAAGGAGGTCGAGGTCACCACCCAGGGCTTCCGCGACGTGCACCACATGCACGCCGAGCGCCGCACCGACCTGCGCGGGCGCGACTACTACTGGATGGGCTTCCGCGGAAAGCTGTCGAACCCGCAGGAGGGCACCGACCTGCGGGCCGTCTACGAGGGCCGCATCTCGGTCACGCCGCTGCACATCGACATGACCCACATGCCCAGCGTCCACGACCTGAAGGGCCTTCTGGGCGGCGCGCCCCCGAAGAGCCCGCGCGAGGGCGCCGCGGGATGACGCGCACATCCGTTCTCGCAATCCGTACGCGTCCTGATACGACGGGCGCCGAGCACCTCTGAATCGCACCCGCATGTCCGACCGCCCCGAAGACCGCGACGAAGCCAGTCCCCGCGCCCGCATGGGCCGGCTGATCATGGCGCTTCGCGCTCAGGGCGTGACCTCGCCCAAGGTTCTGAACGCCGTCGAGGCGACCCCGCGCGAGATCTTCGTGCCGGAGCTTTTCCAGGAACGCTCCTGGGAGGATTCCGCGCTTCCGATCGACTGCGGCCAGACCATCAGCCAGCCGTTCATCGTCGGCCTGATGACCCAGGCCCTGAACGTCGAGCCGCGCCACCGCGTGCTCGAGATCGGCACCGGCTCGGGCTATCAGACGGCGATCCTCTGCAAGCTGGCCCGCTACGTCTATACGATCGAGCGCTACCGCACCCTGCTGACCGAGGCCGAAGGCCGCCTGCGGCAGCTGGGCGTCGAGAACGCCGTCACCCGCTTCGGCGACGGCTCGCTGGGCTGGCCCGAACAGGCGCCGTTCGACCGCATCATGGTCACCGCCGCCGCGCCGACCGAACCGAAACGCCTGCTCTCGCAGTTGAAGCCTAACGGCGTGCTGGTCGCGCCGGTCGGCCGCGGGCCGGTGCAGAGCCTGGTGCGCTACGTGGGCGACGGCGAGGGCGCCTTCCTGCGCGAGACGCTGGGCGAGGTGCGGTTCGTGCCGCTGGTCGAAGGCGTCGCGCGCGAACTTTGAACCGAGGCTGAACGCCGCGTTAACCCCGTTCAGCGGCGTTGGCGCTAAGGTGGAGCTTCGGGGATGTTTTCTCGAACCTCTTTGACGACTCGACGGCCGGCTGGCCGATCGACGCTTTCCGATGGTTGGATCGGCATGACGACGACGCTTTCACGGCTGCTTCTGCTGGGCGCTTCCGCCGCGGCGCTTTCCGCCTGCACCACCGTGGACCTCGAGTCCCTGCCGCAGCCCAAATACGCGACCCGTATCGAGGACGTCGTGCCGGGCGGACAGCCCGCGCCGCCGCCCACGCCGGTCTACGCCGCGCCGTCCGAGCCGGCCCCGCAATCGGCCGAGCCGGTCCCGCCGACCGTGCGCGCCGCGCCGGCGCCCTCGGGCCGGGTGACCAGCGCGGCCC
>NZ_JAAIVC010000162.1 GCF_010975005.1 Caulobacter sp. 17J65-9
GGCCTGCGGATAGTCGCGCTGGGGCGAATGCGGCCGCGCGTGCGCGCCGGCCCGGAACGCCGCCGCGCGGGCGGCGACGTCGGCCAGCAGGGCTTCGAGGGGCGCGCCAGGCGCCTTGCGATCAGGCCGCCGCGCGATGAACCCGAGCCCGGACGCCAGCACGGCGCCCATCGCCCCATAGGCGACGGCGTCCCAGGCGACGGGGAAGGGCGAGCGCCAGCCGAACTGGCCCGCGGCCCATAGGCCCAGCGCCCCCGCGAGGGCGACGACGCAGACGACGAGCAACCGCATCAGCTGGTCCCCCCGGAGCTTTCAGGCGTCACCTTGGGGCGTCGGGGACGAGGTGGCAACTTGCAGGTGGGAGTAAGGAGGGCGTCGCGGCCGCGCCGCGGAGACGGAGGGAAACTCCCCGCGTCCATATAAATCAAGCGCTTAGCGCTTAGCGCCGAGCGTCTGTGCCGTATGTGAGCCCTGTGTGTAGCAGTGCGGGCGGGCACTGCGAAGCCGGTTCAATGCCTGTCCCTTTGGTGGACACCGGAGCGACCAAGCGGCATCTTGCAATCTGAGCGGGAGGGGCGGCGCAAGTGCCTTTTGATGACGACCTGTCGACGGAAGAACGCGACACGTACAAACTATTCCTCAGTGCCATTACCCCAAGGGGTGACCGGATTTGTTCGGCGGCCCTCTACCGGTTCTTCGTTGATTACTATGATGCGGCGAACTTCTTCATGTTCGTCATTAAGCTCGTGGGCCAAGCCGACGAGGGCCGTATGCGCGCGGCAAAGGCGCTTAGCACCATCTCGCCCGAGGATGCCGAGCGCTACAAGAAGACGCTTGAGAAGCCGAATTTGGTCCTCAATCAGCTGTCGCGTTTTTCGTCCCACCAATCCAAGAACATGGTGCTGTCTGCGACAAACAGCTTCCTGTGTTACTATTCAGAAATCATTCAGGCTGCGATCAATAAGCGGCCGGAACTCTTGAAATCCTCCCAGACAATTCGCCTGGATGAGGTGCTCGCCTTCAAGCGCTATTCGGACATCGTCTCTTATCTGGTTGACAAGCGGATCAATTCGCTTTCCTACGGCGGCATCCTCCAGATGGAGGAATATATGCGTGACCGTCTAGGAATTGAGACGTTCAAGGACGATGACCAGAAGCACCTTTTGCTAATTTTCATCGAGCTTAGAAACATCCTCACTCACAACCGAGGCGTTGTGAATGACCTGTTTCTCTCGCGCGTGAAGAACCACATGGGCTTCAAGTTTCGCAGCGGCAAGCAATTTCACTGCGACTTGGATGTATTCGCTCGCCTCTCCAAAAACTGCATCGACGTCGCCTGCGATATCGACAAGGGAGTCTGCGAGAAGTTCGGCATCCAGCGAAAGAGGTACGCGACTTGGTCCACAGCTGGCGCGAACAAGAAGCGGCCTGCGCCGACGACCTGAATTGAACGTGCTGCTGGAACGGAGGGGGCATGAAAGACAATAAGCGCAACCGGCTCGTAGCCGTGGTATTCGCGGCAGCGTTGGCGATTTCCGGGTCGAGTGCGCCAGCACAGGCTCAGGGCGTGAAATTCAGCTACATGGGCGAAATGAGTTGCGGCGCGTGGCCGAAGCATTCGCCGTATACTGCCATCGATAAGGCGCTGACGCTGAACTGGGTGCTCGGATTTATCAGTGGTCGATCCTCGTTGAGAGAGCGAGATATGCTCGCCACTGTCGATATCGCTTCTGTTAGCGCGTGGATGGACAATTATTGCGCTGAGCACCCCTTAGATACGGTCATCATGGCGGCTCATGCGCTAGAGAAGGAGCTCCTGGCCCGAGCTCCAGCGATCATCCCAACGACCAAAAAATGATGTGCTGATGCGGGGCGGCTGACCGGATGGATTGGCTGCTGGCTCCCCCCATGGGGGCTCGACTTGTCGCGGATCGGCGTAATTGCACCAGCAGCGGGGCATTCATGAGCGACGACGAAATCCAAGTTTGCTGGCACGACGAGAAGGCGGCGGCAAATCTCGCAAATCACAAGTTGGACTTCGAGGGGGCCGAGCTGGTCTTCCGTGACATTTATATTCACGAAGTTCATGACAAGTCGCATTCTGTCGGCGAGGAGCGTCTAAAAGCTATTGGCATGGTGAACGGCAGGCACATTACCGTCGTGTACAATGATCTCAGTGATGACGAGGTGGAGCTCGTCCGGTTGATCACGGCGTGGCCATCGACGGAACCCGAGAAACAGCGATACCGCGCCGAGTTTATTCGCAAAACCGCACCGAACACGTAGCCGCTAGCGTTGCGTCGCGGGTATCGAAATCGACCCTTTTCGTGACGGGCGAATGCACTGCCTCGAAAGGCGGAAGATCTCCTTTTGATGCAGGTTCGGGAAATCGAGCCCCGGTTCAGATACGGGTGAGCACCGCTCCCGACGAGCCCACCGTTACAACTCCGTAACGTGCCGCTAGCAGTCCCGGCTGCTAGCCCTTGTCCCTGAACAAACGCACGCGCGCCGGCGGGCTCTCCCCGCTAAGGTGGCGGCAAAACGATTCAGAGTCGGGGACGGATGATCATGAAACGCGTGTCTCTCGCCGTGCTGGCCGCGGCGGCGTTCGGTGTGTCGGCTTCGCTGGCGCACGCCCAGGCGGCGCCTGCCGCGCCCGTGCCGGCGGCGGCGCCCGCGGCCGACAAGAAGGCGGACGAAAAGCCCAAGTGGGACGTCAACAACCCGCCCGGGCCGCACCACGACGTGACCATCGACACCACCACCGGCACCTGGCTGTCGCTGGACGTCAGCCCGGACGGCAAGGAGGTCGCGTTCGACCTTCTGGGCGACCTCTACGTCATGCCGATCGGGGGCGGGGAGGCGAAGGCCCTGACCACCGGCGTCGCCTGGGACATGCAGCCCCGCTATTCGCCGAACGGCAAGTGGATCGCCTTCACGTCGGACCGCGGCGGCGGCGACAACATCTGGATCATGGACCGCGACGGCTCGAACGTGCGTCAGGTCACCAAGGAGACCTTCCGCCTGCTGAACCAGGCCGACTGGTCGCCGGACAGCGAATACATCGTCGCGCGCAAGCACTTCACCTCGGCCCGTTCGCTGGGCGCGGGCGAGATGTGGCTGTACCACCGCTCGGGCGGCGACGGCCTGCAGCTGACCAAGAAGCGCACCGAGCAGAAGGACACCAACGAGCCGGCCTTCTCGCCGGACGGCCGCTACGTCTACTTCTCCGACGACGCCACGCCGGGCGGGCAGTTCGAGTACTCGAAGGACCCGAACAGCCAGATCTACGTGATCCGTCGCCTCGATCGCGAAACCGGCGACGTCGAGCCGTTCGTCACCGGCCCGGGCGGCTCGATCCGCCCGACCCCGTCGCCGGACGGCAAGTCCTTGGCCTTCATCCGCCGCGTTCGCTACAAGTCCGTGCTGTACGTGATGGACCTGGAGAGCGGCCGCGAGACGCCGGTCTATGACGGCCTGGACCGCGACATGCAGGAGACCTGGGCGGTCCACGGGGTGTACCCGGGCATGTCCTGGACGCCTGACAACAAGTCGATCGTGTTCTGGGCCGGCGGCAAGATCAAACGCATCGACGTCGGCTCGAAGAAGGTCGCCGACATTCCCTTCCACGTGAAGTCGACCCGCCAGGTCGAGGAGGCCGTGCGCGCCAAGGTCGAGGTCGCGCCGGACACCTTCGACGTGAAGATGCTGCGCTGGACCTCGCCGTCGCCGGACGGCTCCAAGGTGGTCTACGAGGCGCTGGGCAAGCTGTGGATCAAGGACCTGAAGGGCGGCGGCGAGCCGAAGCGCCTGACCGGCCAGAAGGATCACTTCGAGCTGTATCCGTCCTGGTCGCGCGACGGGAAGTCGATCGTCTACTCGACCTGGTCGGACACCGATTACGGCACGGTGCGGGTGGTTTCGGCCGCCGGCGGCGCGGGCCGCGTGGTCACTGAAAAGCCGGGTCACTACCTGGAGCCCAGCTTCTCGCCGGACGGCAAGACCATCGCCTTCCGCACCTCGGCCGACGGCTATCTGCGCCCGGCCGTGTGGGGTCGCCAGGACGGCATCTGGACGGTGCCGGCCGCCGGCGGCAAGTCGACCCTGGTCACCAAGGACGGCGTGTCGCCCCAGTGGGGCGCGCGCAACGACCGGCTGTTCTTCATGACCTACGAGCCGGAGCAGAAGCGTGCGCTGCGCTCCATCGAGGTCGACGGTTCGGACGCCCACACCTGGCTGATGACCACGGCCGCCACCGACTTCGCCGTGGCCCCGGACGAGAAGTACGTGGCCTGGACCGAGCGTTACAACGCGTTCGTGGCCCCGTTCCCGGCCACCGGCAAGACGGTGGACATCGGCCCGGACAACAAGTCCATGCCGGTGACCCGCGTGTCCAAGGACGCCGGCGACTGGCTGCACTGGTCGGGCGACGGCAAGGCGCTCAGCTGGTCGACCGGGCCTGAGCTCTTCACCCGCGAGCTGAAGGACGCCTTCGCCTTCGTCGACGGCGCGCCCAAGGACCTGCCGGGCGTCCAGGACAAGGGCGTCAACATCGGCTTCAAGGCGACCTATGCGAAGCCGGAGGGCCGCTACGCCCTGGTCGGCGCCCGCATCATCACCATGAAGGGCGACGAGGTCATCGAGAACGGCGTGATCGTCGTCGACGGCAACCGCATCGAGAGCGTCGGTTCGCTGGCCGCCACGACCCTGCCGGCCGGGATGAAGACCATCGACGTCTCGGGCAAGACCATCATTCCGGGCCTGATCGACGCGCACTGGCACGGGGCGATGGGCTCGGACGAGATCATCCCGCAACAAAGCTGGGTGAACTACGCCGCGCTGGCCTTCGGCGTGACCACGCTGCACGACCCGTCCAACGACACCTCCGAGATCTTCGCGGCCTCGGAACTGTCCAAGGCGGGCGAGATCGTCGCCCCGCGCATCTTCTCGACCGGCACCATCCTGTACGGCGCGACCGCGGCCTACACGGTCAAGGTCGACAGCCTGGACGACGCGCTGTCCAACCTGCGCCGCCTCAAGGCGGTCGGGGCGTTCAGCGTGAAGAGCTACAACCAGCCCCGCCGCGAGCAGCGCCAGCAGATCATCGAGGCCGCGCGCGAGCTGGACATGAGCGTGGTGCCGGAAGGCGGCTCGCTGTTCGAGCACAACATGACCATGGTCGTGGACGGCCACACCACGCTGGAGCACTCGCTGCCGGTCGCCAAGATCTACGACGACGTGAAGCAGCTGTGGAGCAAGGCCGGCGGCACCGCCTACACGCCGACCCTGATCGTGGCCTACGGCGGCAACTCCGGCGAGAACTACTGGTACCAGGAGACCGACGTCTGGGCCGACCCGATCCTGTCCAAGTACGTGCCGCGGCGCATCCTGGACGACCGCTCGCGCCGGCACGTCGAGGCCCCGCTGGACGAGATGAACCACATCGACATCTCCCGCGCCGCCAAGGAGCTGAACGATCTGGGCGTGTCGGTGCAGATGGGCGCCCACGGCCAGCGTGAGGGCCTGGGCGCGCACTGGGAGCTGTGGATGATGGCCCAGGGCGGCATGAGCAACATGCAGGTCCTGCGCGTCGGCACCATCAACGGCGCCCGCGCGCTGGGCATGGACAAGGACATCGGCTCGCTGGAGCCGGGCAAGCTGGCCGACCTGGTGGTGCTGGACGCCAACCCGTTGGACGACATCAAGAACACCCACACGATCCGCTACACGATCGCCAACGGCCGGGTGTTCGACACCAACATGGACGAGATGGGCAAGGCTCCGCACAAGCCCTTCTGGTTCACGACGGACGGCGGCGAGGCCTGGAACCGCTCCAACGCCAACGCCGAGGCGAAGACCGACGCCCACGGCGAAGGCCACACCCGCGACGGCCACGTGGACTGAGGCTGGCAGGCTGAACTTGAGACGGGGAAGGGGGCCTGACGGCCCCCTTCTTTTTTGCTCCGTCATCCCGGCCGGAGCGCGAAGCGCGGAGAGCCCGGACCCAGCAACTCGACCTCGACGCTGAGAACACCCGCGCTGCAACAAGCGTAGCGTTTGCTGGGTCCCGGCTCTCCAGCACGCTGCGCGTGCTTTGCGGCCGGGATGACGCTGCGTTTGGAAATTTTCGGAAAAGCAGTGGCTTAGCGCGCTCTTCCCGCCACGCCGCGGGAACCTAACCCGCAGCGGACGATTTCGCTTTCGAGCCCAGCAGCGCGAGCATGAGCCGGCCCCCCGAACCCGCCCCGTTCGAGCCTTCGCCCCGCCCCGCCACGCGCGAGGCGGAACGGCGGATCGACGAGGGCGCCGGGCGCGAGGAGCTGGCCTGGCGGCTGCGCCAGCAGGCGGTGGTGTCCGACTTCGGCGGCATGGCGCTGGAGGCCCGCGACCTGGACGCCCTGCTGCAGCGCGCCTGCGAGCTTTGCGCGGAGGGCCTGGGCGCCCGGTTCGCCAAGGTTCTGGAATGGCGCCCGGCCGAGAAGCGCTTCCTGGTCCGCGCCGGGGTGGGCTGGAAGCCCGGCGTGGTCGGCGAGGCGACGCTGGGGGCGGACCTGGAGAGCCCGGCCGGCTTCGCCTTCCACACCGGCAAGCCGGTGATCTCCAACCATCTGACCGACGAGACCCGCTTCCGCACGCCCGAGCTGCTGCGCGAACACGGGGTGAAGCGGGCGATCAACGTGCTGATCCGCAGCGCCGAGGCTTCGCCCTTCGGCGTGCTGGAGGTCGACAGCCCCGACCCGGGGGCGTTCGAGGAGGCCGACGTGGCCTTCCTGCAGGGCGTCGCCAACCTGCTGGGCGGCGCGCTGGAGCGCGCGCGGGTGGCGGGCGACCTGGCCGAGACGCGCCAGCGCCTGCACGCGGCGCTGGACGCGGCCGAGATGGGCGTCCTGGACTTCGACCCGCGTAGCGGCGAGCTGCATCTGGACGCGCGCTGCATGCGGCTGCTGGGCCTGCCGGTCGACGCTGAGATGAGCTACGAGCGCCTGCTCCAGTGCGTCGGGCCCAAGGACCAGGTCGCCATCGAACAGGCGGTGCGCCGCACGCTGGATCCGTCCGGGAGCGGCGAGTTCTACGTCGAGATCCAGGTGCCCTCTCCGCAAGACCACGAGGTCCACTACATCGCCGCCCGCGGCCGTGTGCTGGCCCGGCCGGGGCGCCCGGTGCTGGTGGTCGGCATCGCCTTCGACGTCACCTACCGCCGCCGCGCCGAAGAGCTGATGCGCGTGGCGCTCGAGCACAAGGACATGCTGGTGCGCGAGGTCAGCCACCGGGTGAAGAACAGCCTGCAACTGGTCGCCGGCGTGCTGGCCCTCCAGGCCCGCGCGGCCAAGCACGAGGAGGTGCGCCAGGCCCTGACCGCGGCCCAGACCCGGCTGCAGACCATCGGCCAGATCCACGACCAGCTGTGGCGCCAGCCCGACGTGCAGGAGGTGGAGCTGGGCGCCTTCCTGCGCTCGCTGTGCGACAAGCTGCAGGAGAACGCCCACGGCCACGCCCTGACCTTCGCCGGCCCGCAGGTCGTCATGGCCACCGACCGGGCCGTGCCGGTGGCCCTGCTGGTCAACGAGCTGGTCACCAACGCCTTCAAGTACGCCTATCCGGACGGGGGCGGCCCGGTGGAGGTGACCCTGTCGGCCGACGGCGAGCGGCTGACCCTGGAGGTGGCCGACCAGGGCGTCGGCCTGCCGCCGGACCTCGACCTCAGCGAACCGCGCGAGAGCCTGGGCATGCGCGTGGTCTCCGGTCTGGTCCGCCAGCTGGGGGCCGAGTTCGAGGCCCGCGACAACGCGCCCGGCGCCCGCTTCGTGATGCGCTTCGACCGCGTCGACGCGGCGGGGGAGGGGAGCGCGACCTAATTCTCCTTCTCCCGCAAGGAGAGAAGGAAGCTTGACCGCTAAACCGGCCGCACCGCCGCGCCGGAGAAGCGCAGGCGGCCGCGGCGGTAGCCGGTGGCGCCGATGCGGAATTCCAGCGGCTCGTCGCCGTGCTCGTGGCGGAAGCGCAGGCTGCGTTCGGCCGCGCCGACCGGCGGACGCCCGGCGAAGCGGCGCTCCGCCAGCAGGCGGGGGCCGGCCGCCACGTCGAAGGTGAGCTCGCCGTCACCGTCCTCGACGTCCTCCCAGGCCAGGTCGAACAGCACCTCCCACGCGCCCGACGGCAGGCGCTGGTAGGGGCCGTACACCAGGAAACCGGCCGCCTCGGCCAGCTCGCGCCGGGCCGGGCCGGGCGGGGCGTGCGCGCCGCCGCCGGTGAACTGGAAGCGTTCAGCCGGAAACCAGCGCGCCTTCAGGCCGGTCTCCAGCGTCGCCGCCGGGCCGTCGGCGGCCAGCGCCCCGGCCGCCTTGAGCGCGCCGTCCAGCCGCTCGATC
>NZ_JAAIVC010000163.1 GCF_010975005.1 Caulobacter sp. 17J65-9
GGCGTGGGCGGACGGCGGCGCGGCGCGCAGCGGATAGGCGGCCTGGCCGGTCGGCAGCGGGCCCAGCCCGTCCACCGGCTGGCCGAAGGCGTCGACGATGCGGCCCAGCCAGCCGAGCGTCGGGCGCACGGCCGCGCCCTCGTTCAGGATCCGGATCTCGGCCCCGGGCGCGACGCCCTCGACCGGGCCGAACGGCATCAGCAGGGCGCGGGCTTCCTTGAAGCCCACCACTTCGACCGGCAGGGGCCGGTCGGACCTGCGCAGGATCTCGGCCCGGGCCCCGACTTCCAGGCGGCTCAGGCCGCCCTTGGCCTCGATCAGCAAGCCGTTCACGCCCGCCACCCGACCGCAGACGGTCAGCGGATCGATGCGCTCGGCGGCGGCGATCAGGTTGCGCAAAACAGGCCAGTCCCAGGTTAGCGACCGATGATCGGCCTGACGCCGTTAACGCACCCTAAAGAATGGTTGACGAGGCGACGCCGGGTCGCGCGACGGCGACGCCTGGCGACGTCTCCCCCTCAGGTTGCCGGGATCTCAATTCATGGTAGCGTCCCTCGTCCTCGGCGAGAGCGGAATGAAACTGGCAGCGGACCGCCATAAGAGGCTCTACGTCGCCGTCGTGGTCGTCACGGCGCTGCTCGCGGCCATGGTCTTCGGGCCGAAGCTTGCCGATTTTCTGCGCGACAGCGGGATCGGATTTCCCGAGCAGCATCGCTAACGCCCGGCGAACCTCACTCCTGCCTCGACGAGTTTCCGTCGCCTCGGAGAGGAGACGGCCGCATGACCCTGCGCCTCGACTACACCCACGTCGCGCCCGACGGCATGAAGGCGCTGGGCCAGGTTTACGGCTACGTCCTGAAGTCCGGCCTGCCCGCGCCGCTGGTCAATCTGGTCTATCTGCGCTGCTCGCAGATCAACGGCTGCGCCTACTGCATCGACCTGCATAGCAAGGACCTGGCGAAGGAGGGCGTCTCCTACCAGAAGATGCTGCTGGCCTCCGCCTGGCGCGAGGCGCAGGGCGTGTTCTCCGAGAAGGAGCAGGCCGCCCTGGGCTGGGCCGAGGCCCTGACCCTGCTGCCGCGGACCGCCGCCCCGGACGCGGACTTCCAGGCCGTGAAGGCGCAGTTCAGCGACAAGGAGATCGCCGACCTGACGATCGCGATCGGCCTGATCAACGTCTACAACCGCATCGCCGTGGGCTTCCGGCGCGGACCCGAGGGCGTCGCCTGAGTGGAAGGTTGACGGAACGCCGGTCCGCCGGTTTCGTGGGGTGAGCGACGCCTTGGGGGAGGCATGCCATGACCATGATCGATCGGGCCTGGATCGGCCTGCGCTGGCTGTACGCGTTGTTCTTCATCGCCACGGGCGTGATGATCGTCGTGACCCTGACCACGGGGGCCATTCCGCGCCCGCCGCAGGCGACGCCGGCGGCGGCGGCCTTCGATCACGCGATCGCGGCGACCGGCTTCATCGACCCGGCCCTGGCGGCCAGCTACCTGCTGGGCGGCCTGGCGCTGCTGCGTGAGCGGACCACGCCCTTCGGCCTGGTGCTGCTGGCTCCGGCCGTGACGGTGATCCTGCTGGTCCACGTCTTCCTGAGCGGCCTGTGGCCGGTCGGGGCCGCGACGGCGGGGATCGCCGCCCTGCTGGCCTGGCGCCATCGCGGCGGCTTCACCGGCCTGTGGAGCTACCGGCGGGCCTGAGCCCGCTCAGCTCCAGCTCCAGTCCGCGCTCGTCAGCTGGGCGCTGGTCACGCCGGTCAGAGTGACGCGGTCGCCGCTGGCGAAGGCGACGATGGTGTCGGCGCCGGACTGGGTGACCGTCGGCCGGGTCGAGCCGAAGCCGATGAAGGCCATGCGGTCCTCGGTCCCGCCGGCCAGGAAGTCCTCGATCACGTCCTGGCCGAAGCCGGGGGCGAATTCGAAGCGGTCGTCGCCCGCGCCGCCGCGCATGCGGTCGTTCCCGACGCCGCCGACCAGGGTGTCGTTTCCGAGCCCGCCGATCAGCAGGTCGCGCCCGCCCCAGCCCTCCAGCCGGTCGTTTCCGGCCCCGCCGTCCAGGTCGTTGCCGCCGGCGGCGCCGCGCAGCGTGTTGTTCAGCGCGTTTCCGATCGCGTCGATGTTGGCCGCGCCTGACTGGGTCAGGTGCTCGACCTCGGCCGACAGGGTCACGTCGACCCAGGCCTCGACGGTGTCGTTTCCTTCGCCCGGCTTCTCGACCACCGCGTCGCCGACCTGGCGCACCACGTAGTAGTCGTCGCCCGGGCCGCCGATCATCCGGTCGTTCCCGCCCCCGCCGCTGAGGTAGTCGTTGCCGGCGAAGCCCTGCAGGGTGTCGTTGTTGCTGGCCCCGATCAGTTCGTCGCGCGCGGCCGTGCCGTTCAGCGTGCGCACGGCGTCGGTCGGGGTCGGGACCGGCTCGCTCACCCCGTTCAGCGAATAGACCCGCAGGTAGTCGATCTTGAGGTCGGCCGGCAGCACGGTCTGGGCGTCCGGCGGGCCGCCCCAGTTCCCGCCGACCGCCAGGTTGACGATCATGTACATCGGCGAGTTCAGCGCGGGCGGCGTCGGCGCGCGGAACACCTCCTGGTCGTCCAGATACCAGATGGTCCACTGCGGCGACCACATCAGGCCGTAGGTGTGGAAGCCTTCCGGGTGCGGCAGCAGGTTCTGCATGCCGGCCAGGTTGTTGGTCCCGCTGGTCCGGTCGTGGCGGAAGGCGTAGGGCCCGTTGGGCTCGTGGCCGAGGGCCTCGAGGATGTCGAGCTCGACCTTGCGGCCGTCCTCGGCCAGCATCCAGAAGGCGGGCCACAGTCCACGGCCTTCCGGCAGGTCGGCGCGCAGCTCGTAATAGCCGTAGGTCTGGGCGTGCACGCCCTTCGTGCTCAGCATGCCCGAGGTGTAGTCGTAGCCCCAGATGCTCGGCTGCAGGGCGTCGGGCGCGCGCTGGGCGCGGATGCTCAGCACCCCGCCGCTGATCGAATAGGGGTTCAGGCCCAGGTCGCGGCCGGCCGTGCCCTGGAAGCCGGGGGCGACGTAGATCTGCTGCTCGCCGTTGTTGGGCAGGGTGTAGCGGTCGACGGTGGTCGGCCCGCCGTAGCCGTAGTTGGTCTTCCACAGCCCTTCGCGCGTGCCCGCCGACCACAGGTTCAGCCGGTCGAACTCGTCGTTGAAGTTCAGCTCGCCCAGCTTCGAGCGGTCCAGCGGCAGCTGGAAGTCGTCGGCGGTGAACTGGGCGATCCTGGTGTTGCGGAACACCACGACCTCGGAGCCCACGTGCAGGACCGTGTCGGCGCCCTGCTGGACCATGGCCGCCTTGATCTGGTCGAAGGTATGGAAGCCCGAACCGATCAGCCGCACGAAGTCGCCGTCGGCGCCCGTCCCGGGCTTGAAGTCCTGGATGACGTCGTTGCCCTCGCCTTTGACGATGACGAAGTAGTCGCCGCCGGCGCCGCCGACCAGCACGTCGTCGCCCGCGCCGCCGTACAGCGAATTGCGCCCGTCCTTGCCGATGATGAGGTTGGGCAGGGCGTTGCCGACGCCGTAGTTCTGGTCGCCGCCTTCCAGCACCAGGTTTTCGATGTTGGCGGCCAGGGCGTGGGAGCCGGCCCAGGCGTAGGCCGTGTCGATCCCGCCGTTCGGGGCCTCCACCGCACGGGTGTTGTAGCCCATCAGGTAGTACCAGTCGTCGCCGCCCTTGCCGATCAGCGTGTCGTTGGCTTCGCCCAGCAGGGCGTTGGCGGCGTCGGTGCCTGTGAGGGTCTGGGCCGCCGGATTGTTGCGCGCCTCGTAGCGGTCCACGACGCTGCGGCTCTCGGGCATCACCTGCCCGCGGTAATTGAGGTACGCCATTCGGAACCGACCCTGGCCAAAGTGCGTAGGAAAAACGCCCTAGGCGAGATCGGTGTTCGAGCTGCGCTCGAAATTATCCCGGACGGACAGATAGTTGCGTCCGTCCGGGACAAAATCTCGGGATTAGCCCCAGCCCCAGTCCTGAGATGTCAGGTCGGCGCTGTTCACGTTCAGCAGGGTGATCTTCTCGCCGGTGCCGAAGGCGATCACCGTGTCGGCCCCGACCTGGGTGACGGTCGGGCGGGCGGAGCCGAACCCGGTGAAGCTCATCCGGTCGTCGGTCCCCCCGGCCACGAAGTCGTGGATCACGTCGTGGCCGAAGCCCGGCCGGAAGCTGAACACGTCGCTGCCGGCCCCGCCGATCAGGTGATCGTCGCCGGCGCCGCCCTCCAGCCAGTCGGCCCCGCCGCCGCCGTCCAGGCGGTTGGCCGCGTCGTTGCCGGTGATGCGGTTGTTCAGGGCGTTGCCGGTCCCGTCGATCGCCGCCGTGCCCTTGAGGTTCAGGATCTCCACCTCGTCGGGGAGGACGTAGCTGATCCAGGCGCCGACAGAGTCCGTGCCTTCGCCGGCCAGTTCGACCACCCGGTCGCCGACGTTGTCGACCAGATAGGAGTCGTTGCCCGCCCCGCCGACCATGACGTCGGCGCCCGCGCCGCCGTCGATGTAGTCGTTGCCGCCGCGGCCTTCGATGCGGTCGGCGGCCGCCGTGCCCTTCAGCGAGTCCGCGGCGTCGGTGCCGAGGATGGTGTTCGTGGTCGGCGGCGGCGGATCGCCCGGCCCCGGCCCCGGACCCGGATCGGTAGGCGGCGGCCCCGAACCCTTCAGGACGAAGTCGGACGCCTTCAGGGCGCCGGCCTGCACGTTCCTCAGCACCAGCGAGGCGTTGTCGGAGAACACCACCAGGGTGTCGGCGCCCTGCTGGGTGATCGAGCGCCAGGCGGTGAACTCGGTCGCCTCGATCAGGTCCTCGCCGACCACGAAGTCCTCGACCACGTCACGGCCGGCGCCCTCGCGGACGACGAAGGTGTCGACCCCCAGGCCGCCGTTCAGGACGTCGTTGCCGGCGCCCCCGTCCAGCCGGTCGCGCCCGCCCCAGCCCTCCAGCCGGTCGGCGCCGCCCATGCCGTAAAGGTCGTTGGCGCCGGCGTTGCCGCGCAGCGTGTTGTTGAGCGCGTTGCCGGTCGCGTCGATGTTGGCGACCCCGAACATGGACAGGAACTCGACATTGTCCGGCAGGGTGTAGTCGGCCCAGGTCTGGACGGTGTCCCAGCCCTGGTTGGCCAGTTCGACGATCACGTCGCCGGTCTGGTGGACCACGTAGGTGTCGTCGCCCAGCCCGCCGACCATACGGTCGACGCCGCCCTCGCCGCGCAGGTAGTCGTTGCCGGCGCCGCCCTCCAGCGTGTCGGCGCCGGAGGCGCCGATCAGCTCGTCGCGGCCGTCGCCGCCGATCAGGTGCTTGGCCGGGTCGGTGGGCGGCGGCGGCGGCGCCGCGCCGCTGGCCAGCTCGTAGACGTGCACGTAGTCGATCTTGAAGTCGGCCGGCAGGCTCGTCTGGCCGTCCGGCGATCCCGGCCAGGCGCCGCCGACGGCCAGGTTCAGGATCAGGTACATCGGGGTGTTGGAGGCCGGCGTGCTGGCCGCCCGGAACACCTCGTGGCCGTCGAGGTAGTAGACGATCGCGTCTTCGGTCCACAGCAGGCCGTAGGTGTGGAAGCCCTCCGGGTGCGGCAGCAGGTTCTGCATGCCGGCCAGCTTGTTGGGCCCGTCGGTGCGGTCGTGGCGGTAGGCGTAGGGCCCGTAGGGCTGGTGGCCCAGCCCCTCGAGGATGTCCATTTCCACCGCGCGGCCGTCGTCCGGCAGCAGCCAGAAGGCCGGCCACAGGCCCTTGCCCTCCGGCAGGTCGGCGCGGATCTCGAAATAGCCGTACTGCTGGGAGAACGCCCCGCGCGTGGTCAGCAGGCCCGAGGTGTAGTCGTAGTTCCAGATGTCGGACCTGACGTCGGCGCCGACCTTCTCGGCCCGGATCGACATCACCCCGTCCTCGACGTGGAACGGGTTGATCCCCAGGTCGTGGCCGCTGGTCCCCTGGAAGCCCGGCGCGGCGTAGATCTGCAGCTCGCCGTTCCTGGGCAGGGTGTAGCGTTCCACGCTGCTGGCGTCGCCGTAGCCGTAGTTGGTCTTCCAGATCCCGTTCAGCGTGCCCCCGGGCGACAGGTTCAGGCTGTCGAACTCCTCCGAGAAGGTCAGTTCGCCCAGCCGGCTGCGGTCCAGCGGCATCTGGAAATCGTCGGCCGTGAACTGCTCGATGCGGGTGTCGCGGAAGACGACGACCTCGTCGCCGTTCTGCAGAAACACGTCCGCGCCCTTCTGGGTCATCGCCGCCTTGATCTCGGCGAAGCTCTTGAAGTCGGAGCCGATCAGCCGGACGTAGTCGCCGTCGACCACCTGCCCGGCCTTGAAGTCGTGGATGACGTCGTTGCCCTCGCCCTTGACGATGACGAAGTAGTCGGAGCCCCCGCCGCCCACCAGCACGTCGTCGCCCGCGCCGCCGTATAGCGAGTTGCTGCCGTCCTTGCCGAAGATCAGGTTGTTCAGGGCGTTGCCGACGCCGTAGTTCTCGTTGCCGCCTTCGAGGACCAGGTTTTCGACGTTGTCGGGCAGGGCGTAGGAGCCGGCCCAGGCGTACACCGTGTCGATCCCGCCGTCCGCGGCCTCGACCACCTTGGTGTTGTAGCCCATCGCATAATACCAATCGTCGCCTTTCAGCCCGATCAGCACGTCGTTCTCTTCACCGAGCATGGAATTATTCCTGTCGGTGCCGGCGAGCGTCTGTGGGGTCGGGTCGTTTCGCGCCGCGTGACTGTCCACGACGCCGCCGCTCGTGGGCATGAGCTGCCCGAGATAGTTGTAATAGGCCATGTTTGGAACCCAACCGACAGCTGAACCAGGTAGGGGAAAACCACCTAGGAGCGGGGCTGTTCGAGCTTGGCTTTAAATTTTGTGGCGAGGCTGGAGCGGCGCCGCGTTCCGGCGCGCCGCGTTATCCCCAGCTGCGGCGGTCGGGCGCAGGCCACGCGCCGTCAGTTTCAGGCGAATCTTCATAAGGTTAATTCAACCGCGCGGCGAGGGAGGGCGCGGTCGGGACGAGGGGGTCCCGTTAACGTCGCCTTAAGAATCGAATCGTTGACTCGACCGCTGGACGCGGACTCGCAAATCACCCTACGATTCGGGGCAGTCGTTAGGATTAACCAATCTTAAGTAACTGGCGGCCTAGCGTTCAGAGGTAAGGGCCGGACCTGTCTGTAGGGTTCGGTGGCGGGACGCTTCGCCGGGAGGGGCCGAATGCGAGTTCTGTTGATCGAGGACGATAGCGCCACGGCGCAAAGCATCGAGTTGATGCTGAAGTCCGAAGGTTTCAACGTTTACACGACCGATCTGGGTGAAGAGGGCGTGGATCTGGGTAAGATCTACGACTACGACATCATCCTGCTGGACCTGAACCTGCCCGACATGTCGGGCCTGGACGTCCTGCGCCAACTGCGCGTGGGCAAGGTCAACACGCCGGTGATGATTCTGTCGGGCACCACCGAGATCGACACCAAGGTCAAAACGTTCGGCGGCGGCGCCGACGACTACATGACCAAGCCGTTCCACAAGGAAGAGCTGATCGCCCGCATCCATGCGGTGGTGCGTCGCTCGAAGGGCCACGCCCAGTCGGTCATCAAGACCGGCGAGATCACCGTCAACCTCGACGCCAAGACGGTCGAAGTGAACGGCGTGCGGGTCCACCTGACCGGCAAAGAATACCAGATGCTGGAGCTGCTCTCCCTGCGTAAGGGCACGACCCTGACCAAGGAGATGTTCCTGAACCACCTGTACGGCGGCATGGACGAGCCGGAGCTGAAGATCATCGACGTCTTCATCTGCAAGCTCCGCAAGAAGCTCGCGACCGCGGCCGGCGGCAAGCACTACATCGAGACCGTCTGGGGCCGCGGCTACGTCCTGCGCGACCCGGCCGAGGGCGCCGTCGCCGCGTAAGCGGCTCCGCCTGACGACTAAAAACGAAACGCCCGCCGGACCCCTTCCCGGCGGGCGTTTTGCTTTTTGCGGCAGAAAATGGAGGGGCGGCGGAGGAGCCCGGCCGCCGCCCCTCGTCCGTCGGGCGTGAGGGACGGGGGATTAGCGCCCGACGGAAACCGAACCGGATCCTTCGGCCGAGCCGTTGGCGTCCGCCTTGACCTTGGTCTGACGCGGACGCTTCACGTCGGTCTGCGCCTGGGCGGAGCCGCCGGCCGAGCCGCCGCCCTGAGCACCTTCTTGGGCGCCCGCCGCCTGGCCCGAGCCGGACAGATCGCCGCCGACATCCAGCGCGCCGCCGAGGCTGCGCGAGGCCGGGGTCGAGGTCTCGCCCGTGTCGTCGCCCGAGCCACGGGCCAGCCCGCCCGACAGGGCC
>NZ_JAAIVC010000164.1 GCF_010975005.1 Caulobacter sp. 17J65-9
CGCCTGAGGAGGCCGCGCCCGCCGCCAATCCGACCACGACGGCGGCCGCTCCGGCCCCGGCCCAGAGCCAGGTCCCAGTCCAGGCTCCGACCGCGGTCGCCGCCCAGGCCGCGTCGCAGCCGGCCGCGGCCAAGCCTGTCGTGGCCAAGTCCGCGCCGGCCAAGGCCGCTCCGGCCAAGCCCGCCCCCGCGCCGAAGAAGGAGCAGGGGGGCGGCGAGACCCTGCTGGCCTCGGCGAAGGCCAAGCTCGAGAACCTGTTTCTCTGAGACCTGAGCGCCGCCCGGTCGGCTGCTCGACGGCTTCTGTCGAAAGTTTCATGACCAGCGGTCGAGATTGCGCCTAAGCTCGCGCCCGAATTCCTCGGGAGGGGCCCGTCCAATGCTCAAGTCCGCCGCGTCCGCGCTCGCCATCCTCGTCAGCCTGTCCGCCGCCAACGCCTGGGCCGCGGCCCCGGCCGCCGCGCCCGCCGCCAAGGCCGCGCCGGCTGCGCCGGCCGCACAGACCGAAGACCAGCGGCTCGCCGCCTTCTTCGACACCACCTTCAAGGAGCAGCTGGCGCTCAGCCCCGAGAGCCTGACCCAACTCGGGTCGAAGGACCGCTACGGCGAGCTCGGCGACTACACTATCGCCGGCGAACAGCAGCAGCTGGACCTGACCAGGGACCAGCTGGCGCGGATGAAGCGCGAGTTCGACTACGCCAAGCTGAGCGACAGCGGCAAGCTGTCCTACCGCCTCTACGAGCACCAGGCCGAGACCACGATGCGTCTGGCCAAGTGGCGCTGGCAGAACTACGCGGTCTCCTCGAACGGCAGCGCCCTGAACGGCCTGCCGGTCATGTTGATCAACAGCCATCGCGTGGACAGCGTCGCCGACGCCGAGGCCTACGTCTCGCGTCTGAAGGCGATGGAGCGGGTCGGCGGCGAGATCGCCGACGACCTGGACGCCCGCACCGCCAAGGGCTTCGTCTCGCCGAGCTTCGTCTACAAGCCGGTGATCGGCGACACCCGCTCGCAGATCGAGGGCGCGCCCTTCACCGCCGGCCAGGACGTGGCCGTGTGGGCCGACTTCAAGAAGAAGGTCGAGGCGCTGAAGGCCGATCCGGCCGCCAAGGCCAAGCTGCTCGCCGACGGCGAAGCGGCCATGAAGGGCCCCTACAAGCGCGGCTTCGACCGCGTGATCGCCTCGCTGGAGAAGGCCTCCAAGGCGGCCAATTCGACCGACGGCGTGTGGCGCCTGCCCGACGGCGACGCCTACTACGCCGACACGGTGCGCTTCTACACCACCACCGACCTGACCCCGGCCCAGATCCACGACATCGGCCTGTCGGAAGTCGCCCGCATCCACAAGGAGATGGAGGCGATCAAGGACAAGGTCGGGTTCAAGGGGACGCTGGCCGAGTTCTTCACCTACGTGAAGACCGACGCCAAGTTCCACTATCCGAACACGCCCGAGGGCAAGCAGCAGTACCTGACCGACGCCAAGGCCATGGTGGCGACCTACATGAAGGACGCCGCCGGCAAGCAGTTCTCGAACCTGCCGAAGGGCGCGCTGGAAGTGAAGGCGGTGGAGCCCTGGCGTGAGGCGACCGCGTCGGTGGCCTTCTACAATCCGGGCGCCCCGGACGGTTCGCGGGCGGCCATCTACTACGTCAACCTGTCCGACATGACCCAGGTGCTGAAGCCGCAGATCGAGGCCATCACCTACCACGAGGGCACGCCGGGCCATCACTTCCAGCTCGCCCGCAGCATGGAGCAGACCGACCTGCCGATGTTCCGCCGGCTGGGCTACCAGGGCGCCTACATCGAGGGCTGGGGCCTCTACGCCGAGAAGCTCGGCAAGGAAGCCGGCTTCTACCAGGACCCGTATTCCGACTTCGGCCGGCTGTCGCTGGAGCTGTGGCGCGCGGGCCGTCTGGTGGTCGACACCGGCATCCACGCCAAGCACTGGTCGCGCGACCAGGCCATGCAGTACTTCCGCGACAACACCCTCCTGTCCGAGCGCGACGTCGCCAAGGAAATCGACCGCTACATCACCAACCCGGGCCAGGCGACCAGCTACAAGATCGGCCAGCTGAAGATCCTGGAGCTGCGCGAGAAGGCCAAGGCCGCCCTGGGGCCGAAGTTCGACATCAAGGCCTTCCACGAGGTGGTGCTGGCCAACGGCGCCCTGCCGCTGGACGTGCTGGCCGAGCAGGTCGACGCCTACATCGCCAAGACCAAGGGAAGCTGAGCTCTCGGCGCCTGATCCAAGACGAAGCCCCGGCCGGAAACGGCCGGGGCTTTTTCTTTGGCGGACGTCAGGGCTTGGGCGCCAGCCGCAGCGCCGTCACCGCGCCCAGGGTGCACACGGCGATGACCGCCGCCATCGGCACGGCGCTGCCGTCGTGGAAGACGCCGACCAGGGCCGCGCCGGTCGCGCCCAGGCCGAACTGCAGCGCTCCGAACAGGGCCGACAGCGAGCCGGCGCGGGCCGGGTCGAGCGCGAGCGCCGAGGCCACGGCGTTGGGGGCGCTGAAGCCCTGGGCGGCGATGGCGAAGAACAGCGGGACCAGGACGCCCCAGAGGCCGCCGACCTCGGTCAGGGCGGCGACCAGCAGCACCAGGGCGGCGGCGCAGGCGCACAGCGCCGCGGCGCGCAGCACCCGGTCGGGCGCGTGGCGGCGCAGGACCAGCCGGTTCAGCTGCGAGGCGCCGATGATGCCGACCGCATTGGCCCCGAACACCCAGCCGAAGCTTGTGGCCGGCACGCCATAGGTCTCGATCACCAGCTCGGGCGATGCGGCGATGTAGGTGAACATGGCCGCCGAGGTCAGGCCGCCGGCGAGGACGAAGGCCATGACGCCCGGGTTCTTCAGCAGGGCTAGATAGGCGGCCAACGGGGTCTCGGCCCGCGCCCGCGCCGCGGTGGCTTCCGAGCGCGATTCCGGCAGGCCTAGCAGCACGGCCAGGCCCGTGGCCGCCCCGAAGGCGAACAGGGCCCAGAAGATGGTCCGCCAGCCGGTGGCGGCCATGATCCAGCCGCCGGCCAGCGGGGCCAGGATCGGGGCCACGCCCATGATCAGCATCAGCACCGAGAACACCCGCGCCGACTCGCGGTGGTCGAAGCGGTCGCGCACCACTGCCCGGGCCACCACCACGCCCGCACAGCCGCCCAGGGCCTGAACGAACCGGAAGGCGACCAGGGCCGGCATGGAGGGGGCGAAGGCGCAGCCGACGGTGGCGGCGAGATAGAGCGCGATCCCGGCCAGCAGCGGCCCGCGCCGCCCGATCCGGTCCGAAAGCGGCCCGTAGATCAGCTGGCCCAGCGCCAGCCCGACGAAGAAGGCCGCCACCGTCTGCTGCGCGCCTGTGGCCGTGCCGTGCAGGTCCCGCGCGATGGCCGGCAGGCTGGGCAGGTACATGTCGATCGACATGGGCGCGAAGGCGGTCAGGGCGCCCAGGATCAGCAGCAGGGACAGGGGCGCGCCGGCGGCGGCGCGCGGCGCGGAGGCCGCGGCGGGAGAGGTCATGGCGGCCACCTAACGCGAGCGGCCGGCCCTCCACAAGTCAGTTGGCGATCCAACAAACCCGCCCGGGAACCTCCGCCACGGGGCGGGGTTGCGACCGGATGTTCCTCGGCCCGCAGGCCACGGTCAGCGAAGCGGAGCGGGAGCGCGGCCTGCGCTCGCTGGTCAGCGACGCCATGTTCGCCTCGACCACGGCGGCGCTGAACGGCGGGGTGGTGCTGGCCGCCTACGCGCTGTGGCTGGGCGCCTCCAACGCCGTGATCGGCCTCCTGGCGGCGCTGCCCTTCCTGAGCCAGTTGCTGCAGGCTCCGGCCGTGGCCCTGGTCGAGCGGCTGCAGGCGCGCAGGATGATCTGCGTGGTCGCGGCCTTCCTGGCGCGGCTGCTGCTGCCGTTCATCGGCCTGCTGGCCTTCCTGCCCGACCGCAAGCTGGCGCTGGGCCTGCTGGTCGGCCTGCAGGCGGCGCACGCGGGGCTGAACGCGGTGTCGACCTGCGCCTGGAATTCCTGGCTGCGCGACCTGGCCCCGCCCGAGCGGCTGGGCCGCTTCTTCGCCCGGCGCACGGCCAACGTGACCGCCTTCACCCTGTTCGCCACCCTTGCGGCGGGCCTGGCCGTCGACAAGGCGGCCGCCTATGGCCGCACGGCCGAGGCCTTCGTGTTCGCCGGCGTGTTCATGGCCGCCTTCGCCACCAGCCTGGTCTCCAGCTGGCTGATCGCCCGCGCGCCTGAGCCGCGCATGGCCCCGCCCGTGAATGTCGCCAGCCTGCTGGAGCTGCTGCGCCGGCCGTTCCGGGACGTGAACTTCCGCCGCCTGATCGTCTTCCTGTCCAGCTGGCAATTCGCGGTGAACCTGGCGACGCCCTTCATCACCGTGTGGCTGCTGGGCCAGCTCGGCTTCTCCATGGGTTTCGTGGTGTCGCTGAGCGTGGTCAGCCAGGCCGCCAACCTGGCGGTGCTGGGCGGCTGGGGGCGGCTGTCGGACCGGTTCGCCAACAAGTCGGTGCTGGGCGTGGCGGCGCCCTTGCTGATCGCCTGCATCGCCGGCCTGGTGCTGGCCTCTCAGATCCGCGACCAGCATCTGGCCGCGGCCTATCTGCTGGTGCTGCACGTGCTGATGGGCGCGGCCACCGCAGGGGTCGGTCTGGCCACCGGCGCGATCGCCCTGAAGCTCGCCCCCTCCGGCCAGGCCACGCCCTATGTGGCGGCCAGCGCGCTGACCAGTTCGCTGGCGGCCGGGATCGCTCCGGTGATCGGCGGTGTCGGCGCCGACTTCTTCGCCGTGCGCCGGCTGACGCTGGACGTGCGCTGGTCGGACCCGGAGGGCGTGCGTTCCCTGCTGGCCTTCCAGCTGGCCCACTGGGACTTCTTCTTCCTGCTGGCGGCCGTGGTCGGGCTGTACGCGCTGCACCGCCTGACCCTGGTGCGCGAGGAGGGCGAGATCGAGCAGGGAGAGATGGCCCGCCAGATCCTGCTGGGCGCGCGGCGCACGGTGCGCAACCTCTCGCCGGTGGCCGGCCTGCGCGTGGCCGCGGCCTTTCCCGCCGGGGCGCTGATCGAGTTGAGAAGGCGGAAGGTGATCGTGAACCCTCTCCCGCCCTGGGGCGGGAGAGGGCAGGGTGAGGGGAGGGGGAAACTCGACGGCTGAGGGCGTGCGGCGGAACGCCCCCTCACCCTGCCCTCTCCCCGCAAGCGGGGCGACGGTTCGCGCAACGAAAAAGGCCCCGGTCTCGCGACCGGGGCCTTTCGAATTCTTCAGCTAGCGGAGGCTCAGCCTTCCGAAGCTTCCGTCTTGGTGGTGCTCATCTGGCGCTCGGCGATACGGGCCGACTTACCGCGACGGTCGCGCAGGTAGTACAGCTTGGCGCGACGGACGACGCCGCGACGCTTCACCTCGATCGACTCGATCGACGGCGACAGCAGCGGGAACACGCGTTCCACGCCTTCGCCGAAGGAGATCTTGCGGACGGTGAAGTTCTCGTTGATGCCCTCGCCGGCGCGGGCGATGCAGACGCCCTCGTAGGCCTGGACGCGCTCGCGCTCGCCTTCCTTGATGCGGACGTTGACGCGGACGGTGTCGCCGGGGGCGAATTCCGGGTGGTTGGCGCGCTTGGCGGCCTGCTTTTGAGCTTCTTCGCGCTCGATCTGCTGCAGGATGTTCATCCGGCTGCTCCTATTTGTTTCGGGCTTGATCGCCCTTTGCCTGTAATTTGGCGAGATGCGCCGACCAGAGGTCGGGACGCCGCTCGCGGGTCGTCTCTTCGCGTTTCCGGCCGCGCCACTCGGCGATCTTCTTGTGATCGCCCGACAGCAGCACCTCCGGAATGTCGAGCCCTTCGAACGTCCGCGGTCGCGTGTACTGCGGATGCTCGAGGAGCCCGTCCTCGAAGCTCTCTTGCTCGAGGCTTGCGGTCTCGCCCAGGACCCCCGGGACCAGACGCACGCACGCCTCGATCGTGACCAGGGCCGCGGCTTCGCCTCCAGCGAGCACGGCGTCCCCGACCGAAACCTCTTCGAACCCGCGGGCGTCGAGCACCCGCTGATCCACCCCTTCGAACCGGCCGCACAGGACGATCACGCCCGGCCCGGCGGCCCATGTCTTCACGCGCTCCTGGGTCAGGGGTCGACCCCGGGCGCTCATGTACAAAAGCGGCCGCCCGGCTGCGTCCACGCTGTCCAGCGCGCGAGCCACGACGTCCGCCTTGAGGACCTGTCCGGGTCCGCCGCCGGCGGGGGTGTCGTCCAGGAAGCCGCGCTTATCGCTGGAAAAGCCCCGGATGTCCACCGTGTCCAGGGACCACAGCCCGCGCTCCTTCCAGGCGGTGCCGATCAGCGAAACGCCGAGCGGGCCGGGAAAGGCCTCGGGGAACATGGTCAGGACGGTGGCGGAGAAAGGCATGCGGCGGTGAACCGCAGATGGCGATCCAGCGCAAGGGGGCGGCTCATGGCTTTACGCTAGATTACGTCTACGGCTTCCGAGATCCGCAGATGCGCAGACGCTTCAACGCGCCATCCATCATCACTCAGGGTCACCAGGTACCGTTCAGTCCAGTCGAAATCCACGACCGCCCGCCGGCCGTCCGGCGCGTACTTGGGCTTGTTGAAGCTGGCGTAGGCCTTGGTCGCCGGGGAGGACAGAACGGGCGGAAGGTCGAGCGCCGTCCAATCGCAGGCGAGGCGTAGATCGCCTTTCCCAGGCCGCTCAGGCCATTCATGTCCCCAAGTCTCGGCTTCGTCAGCCATTGCGTAGCCCGTGTCGACGACCGCGTATGAATCGATCGTCATAGGCAGCAGGCGGCGCCCCTGCGCGATCCAGTTCCCTAAATCTCGGCCTGGAAGCCGGGCCTTCAGCACCGCTGCGAACACCGCACAGTCGGTGGCGCTGGTCTCGTGCTCGAGAGCCGCCGCCTCGCGGGCCAGATACCGTGGGCTGGGAAGGCTCGAACAACCCGTCAGGCCCAGCAGCGCGAGCGTCCAGAAGATTTGCCGAGCCATGATCCGATCCCCCGCCGCCGATCCTCTTCGCGAAGACGGCGGCGGGCAAGACCGGCGTTAGATCACCCCCACGGTCCGTTCGTGCCGCGGCGCTCGCCGCTGGTCGGCACGGCGGTCAGCGGGCGGGGCTTCACGCCCATGCGCACGCCCAACTCCATCAGCGCCTTCACGCGGTTGGCGGTGGCGGGGTGGGTGGAGAACAGGTTGTCGGCGCCGCGGCCCGACAGCGGGTTCATGATGAACAGGTGGGCGGTCGCCGGATTGCGCTCGGCCTCGATGTTGGGAATGCCCTTGGCGTAGCGCTCGATCTTCTCCAGCGCCGAGGCCAGGGCCTGCGGGTCGCCGGCGATCTCGGCCCCCACGCGGTCGGCCTCGTATTCGCGAGAGCGACTGATCGCCATCTGCACCAGGGCCGCGGCCAGCGGGGCCAGGATGGCGATGGCCAGCACGCCGATGATCCCGCCCGGGCGCTCGCGGTCGTTTCCGCCGCCGAAGAACATGGCGAAGTTGGCGATGGCCGAGATCGCGCCGGCGATGGTCGCCGTGATGGTCATGGTCAGGGTGTCGCGGTTCTTCACGTGCGCCAGTTCGTGCGCCATCACGCCACGGACCTCCTCGCGGCTCAGCATCTCCAGCAGGCCGGTGGTGGCGGCCACGGCCGCATGGGCCGGGTCGCGGCCGGTGGCGAAGGCGTTGGGCTGCGGGTTGTCGATCACGAACACGCGCGGCTGCGGCAGGCCGGCCTTGACGGCCAGGGCCTGGATGTCGGCCACGTAGTTGCGGATCACCGGGTGCGGGTCCGACGCGTCGGCCGGGCGCGCGTGGTACATGCGCAGCACGATCTTGTCGGCGTTCCAGTAGCTGAACAGGTTCATGCCCGCGGCCAGCACCAGGGCGATCAGCATGCCGCCGGTCCCGCCGATCAGATAGCCGGCGCCCACGAACAGGGCGGTCAGGGCCGCCAGAAGCATGAAAGTCTTGAGGTGGTTCATCGCGAGTAGCTAAAGCGTCCCCTTGTCGCCCTGGCGTTTCCGGGGCGCACGCCTAGCTATCTGGGTTCGCTTCGCTTCGCCCTCAAGGGACCGCCTATCATGACCGACACGCCCGAGCCCGTCGCCGAGCCCGAAGTTGAAGGCGCCGCGCCCGGCAAGGCGCTGACCCCGGCCGCCCGCCGCGCCCTGGAAGAAGCCGCCGCCCGCCGCGCGGCCGAGCCCGAGCTGCCGCCCGAGGACGGCGGCCCCAGCGGCCTGGAGCCGACCCGCTTCAACG
>NZ_JAAIVC010000165.1 GCF_010975005.1 Caulobacter sp. 17J65-9
GTCGTCGCGGGTCGGCTGGGTGCGCTCGGTGCGGTCGCCGCGAGCGGGACGCTCGTCGCGCTGCTCGGCGCGCGGGTTGTCCCGGCCCGGCTGGGCCGTGGCGGCCCCGGGAGCGCCCACGGCCAAGACCGCGAGCCCGGTGAGCATCAGACGCTTCATATCCCGTCCTCCTGAATGGGCGGTCCGTCCTGGACCCGCCCGGCGAAACGGCCCCGCTCCGCCGCCGTATCGCCGTTATTTCGCCCCTCGGCTGAACCGAACCTGAACGAGCGGGGCAGGGCGCGTTGGGTTAGCGACGCCAGATCGTCACAGCGATCAGGCCGTTGTCGACGTTGGCCATCACGTACTGGCCCCCGACGCGGAACCAGGCGTGGTTGCGGTCCACCGGCGGGCGCAGGCCGGCCCGGCGCCAGTTCACCCACTCGTCGCGGAAGCGGGGCGGCAGGCGCTCGCCGCGACGCCACTCGCGGGCGTAGGCGTAGTCGTTGCGGCCGTAGCGGTCGCCGCGCTCGTAGCGCCCGCCGTAGTCGCGCTCGTCATAGCGGCCGCCGTCGTAGCGGCCGTCGTAGTAACCCCCGTTTCCGCGATAGCCGTCGGCCAGGGCCATGCCGGGGGCGGCGATGGCGGTGACGGCCGCGACGGCGAGAAGAAGACGTTTCATGACGCTCACCTCGGTTACCTTGCGGACCCTTTTCGTCCGCTTCCGAGGACCGTTATCGACCCTAGCGGCTGAACCGATGCTGATCCCGCCGTCAGGCTGCGTTCATGAGAGCTCAGCCGTTGCGGCGGCTCGCGAAGCTATCCATATCGCCGTCTGTTGCAGATGGAGGACTGTATGACCGCGCCGATCGAGCTCTGGTACTGGCCCACGCCCAACGGCTGGAAAATCAGCATCGCGTTGGAGGAAATGGGCCTGCCTTACGAGCTGAAGCCGGTGAACATCGGCGCCGGCGAGCAGTTCAAGCCCGAGTTCCTGGCCATTTCGCCCAACAACCGCATGCCGGCCATCGTCGACCCGGACGGCGCCGGCGACGGCGAGCCGCTGTCGATCTTCGAGTCGGGCGCCATCCTGCAGCACCTGGGCCGCCGCTCCGGCAAGTTCTACCCGCAGGCCCCGCGCGAGCGCGCCGAGGTCGAGCAGTGGCTGTTCTGGCAGATGGGCGGCCTGGGCCCTATGGCCGGTCAGACCCACCACTTCCGCCAGTACGCGCCGCAGATGCTGAAGGACCAGCGCCAGCTGGCCTATGGCGTCAACCGCTACACCAACGAGACCGAGCGGCTGTACGGGGTGCTGAACAAGCGCCTGGCCGACCGGCCGTTCGTGGCTGGCGACTACTCCATCGCCGACATGGCCATCTTCCCGTGGATCCGGCCGTGGAAGAACCAGGGCCAGGACCTGAACGCCTTCCCGCACCTGAAGGAATGGTTCGAACGGGTCGGCGAGCGCGACGGCGTCAAGCGCGGCCTGGCCGTCGCCGACGCGCTCCGCAACAACACCCTGGCCAGCAGCGGCAAGACCGCCGACGCCGCGCGCGCCGTGCTGTTCGGCCAGCGGGCGCGGTAGGGCCTGCCATTCTCCCTCCCCTTTATGGGGAGGATGGCCCCGAAGGGGCCGGGTGGGGAATGGCCGACGCTTCCCCACCCTGGCCTGCTTCGCAGGCCTGTCCCTCCCCATGAAGGGGAGGGAGAAGGGGAGCTATCCCCCCATCCCCTTCAACGCCGCCCTGGCGATGTCCACGGCCACGCCTTTCAGGTCGCCGCTGCGCAGGGACTTGTCGTCGTCGTCCAGCGAGACGCGCAGGATCGTGCCGTTCTTGGCGCGCACCAGCAGGGCGTAGTCGTCCGGCGTCCACACCGCCGCGGCGCCCAGGTTGGCCACCGTCTCCTGGGCTTCGTCGCTGAGCGCGCCGACCATCTGGCCCCAGTCGCCGTTGAGCTGGCTGACACGGATGAACGGGCCGTCGTCGGAGACGCCGTAGTTGCAGTAGGGCCCGCCGTCGTCGGCCGCGGCTTCGGCCAGCGCCACCGGCTTGCCGATGATGCGGCTCATCTGGGCCTTGTCGACCAGCCGGCAGACGTCGTTCGCCGGCGCAGGCGCGAAGCCGGCCAGCAGGGCGGCCGCGGCCGAAACGGCCGCGCCGGCGGCCAGGGTGCGGGACATCCACATGGGCGCGGGCTCCTTCTGAGAAGCCCGCACCTTCGGCCGACGGCGTTCAGGCGAACATCCGGTGAAACCCTGAGACGCCGGCCGCCGCCTCAGATCGGATCGTCGATCGACTTCGCGAAGGCCGAGAACAACTTCGGGCCGGTCTCGGTCATGTAGAGGCAGTCCTCCATGCGCACGCCGAACTCGCCGGGGATGTAGATCCCGGGCTCGTCGGAGAAGCACATGCCCGGCGCGAGCGGCGTGGTGTCGCCGTGCACGAAGAAGGACGGCTCGTGGCCGTCCATGCCGATGCCGTGGCCGGTGCGGTGCGACAGGCCGGGCAGCTTGTAGCCGGGGCCCCAGCCTTCCTTTTCGTAGTAGGCGCGCACGGCGTCGTCGACCGCGCCGCAGGGCGTGCCGAGCCTGGCGGTGTCCAGCGCGATTTCCTGGCCGCGCTTGACCGTGTCCCAGACCTTGCGCTGCTTCGCGCTCGGGGCGCCGTAGACCCAGGTCCGCGAGATGTCCGACTGATAGCCGTGCACGTCGGCGCCGCAGTCCATCAGGATTACGCCGCCCTCGCGCACCACCTGCGGCTTCTCGGAGCCGTGCGGATAGGCCGAGGCGTCGTTCAGCAGCACCAGGGCGAAGTCCGGCTTGGCGCCCAGCGCGGCGGTGGCGGCGTTCATCATCGCGCCGATCTCGCCGGCGGTCATGCCCGGCTTCACCCGCGGGTGGACGTAGCGCAGCGCCGCCAGGGTCACGTCCGAGGCGGCCTGCATCAGGGCCAGCTCGGCCGGCGACTTGATCATCCGGCAGCCGCGCACGATCGGATCGCCCGAGGTGACGGTCACGCCGGGCGCCGCGGCGCGCACGCCCTCGACGATGAAGAAGCGGGTGGTGGCCTCGACCGCCACGGTCCTGGAGGCCGCGCCGCGGTCCGCCAGGGCCTGCGCGATGCGCTCGAACGGGCTCTCGTGTTCGTTCCAGGGGCGCACCTCGCCGTCGACGGCCAGGCTTTCGCGCACCGAGGGCTCCTCGAAGGCCGGGGTGACGATCACCACGGCGCCCCTGGCCGGGATCACCGCCGCCGTGGTCCGCTCCGAGCGGTTCCAGCGCACGCCGGTGAAGTAGGTCATCGACGAGCCGGGCTCGAGCAGCAGGGCCGAGATCCCGCGCTCGGCCATCAACCGCTGCGCCTTCTCGATGCGGGCGGCGCGCTCGGCCTTGGAGATCGGCTGAACGTTGGTGGTGAGCGACTTCAGCCCGCTCACGTCCGGCTTGGCTTGCGTCGCCGCCAGCGCCGGACCCGCCGCCAGCGCCAGACCCGCGAACCCGAACAGACCCCGCCTCGAAACCATGACTCAACGCCCCCCTAGCTTTGCGGGGGACTATGCGCGGGGAGGGCGGGGGCGTCGACCCTACTTCACCCGCGCCAGCACGGCCCGGGCGACATCCATCGCCACGCCCTTGGCGTCGCCGCCGCGCAGGCCGCGGTCGTCGTCGTCGATCGACACCAGCAGGATCGCGCCGGCCTTGGAGCGCACCAGCAGGTCGGTGGCGTTCGGCGCCCACAGGGCCGCGGCGCCCAGGCCGGAGACAGTGTCCTGCGGGCTGTCGTTCAGCGCGGCCACCGCGTCGTTCCACGACCCGTCGGGCCGGGTGAGGGTGACGCGCGGGCCGTCGGGGGTGACCTCGTAGGTGCAGGTGTCGCCGTTTTCGTCTTCGCCGCTGACGGCGCTGGGGACCGGCCGGCCGATAATGCGGCCCATTTCGGCGGGGCTCAGCAGGGCGCAGACGTCGTCGGACGCTGGGGCGGCCGGCGCGAAGCCGGTCAGGACGGCGGCGGCGGCGGCCAGCGCGGCGCAGGCCAGGGTTCGGGACGGTCCCATACGCAAAGCTCCTCTCGGGCTCGAAGCCTGGAATTCCCTTAGAAACGCCCAGGGGCCGTGCGCGGGTTCTGAACGAAGCGTTACCGCCTCCTTGCGCAAGTCTTAAGCAGGTTCAGAGTATTCATTTCCGCTTTACAGAAAATATTTGTGCTGAATTTCGACGTTAACCCTAGTTTCACGTACCGGCGTTTTTATCGTCTCATCCAACGAGGGAACCGGCACACAGAATGCGCGCCGGCGGAGGAAACGAAAATGATGCACGTCAGCGATTTTCCGGCCAAAGGCCTGCCGCTTCCGCATCCCGCCATGTCGGCCGACGAACTGCTCAAGCTGGGCATGATGTATTCGACCGGCCAGGGCGGCGCGCCGTTCGACCTGGTGTCGGCCCACATGCTGTTCAACCTGGCCTCGATGATGGGCTCGGTCGAAGCCGTCGCCTACCGCCGCGAACTGAGCGCCGAGATGGAGCGCGAGGACGTGGCCGAGGCGCAGCGCTGCGCCCGCCGCTGGATCGACCAGGGCGCCACCGCGCTGCGCGCCTAAGCGACGAACTCAGTCGACGCAGCGGCCCTGGCCGACCTTGCCGTCGACGACCGGGGTCTTGCAGCCGCACGGATCGGAATCTGCCTGGCACTGGCCGGCAGCCGGCGTCCCGGGCGCGGCGTCCCCCTGGTAGAGGCAGTCGCCCGCGCACTGCGACCCGTCGGTGCAGCTCTTGCCCGCGTCAGGGTAGGCGATCACGCACTGCGGCAGCTGCCGCCGGCACACCGGTTTCACCGTCCCGCCCTTGGCCTGGCACGAGGCCACGTCCACCCCGGGTTCGGCCGCGGGCTTCGGCGCCGCCATTTCGGTGGGCGCGCAAGCCGAGAGCAGGATCAGGCTCAGCGCCGCGGCGGTGAAACGTAGTCCCATCGTATCCTCCAGCGGTTCGTCGCTGAACCCCGCGCGCCCGCGCCCGGTTCAGTTCGCGCCCAGCTTCAGCTTTCCGTCGGCGCCCACGCTATGGGCCACGCCCGTGCGCGCAAACAGCTTCGCGACGAAGGCGGCCGGGTCGGCGACGCCTTCCGTAACGAACCGGCGCGTCTCGGCGGTCAGCTCGGCGTCGCCGGTGGCCTCGGCGAAGGCTGCCAGCCAGTCGTCCGCCGTCACCACCCCGTCCTCGCGGTTGGCGTCGATCAGGCGCCGCCAGAAGGTGTAGGCGTCCGCCCCGGGCTCGCGCTTGCGCAGGCCCGCTTCCGCCGCCAGCAGCAGCACCGCGCCGCAGCCGTACTGGGCCTGCGGCTCGCCGCGTTCCAGCGCGCCGGCCAGCGGCTCGTTCGGGCCGACCAGCCCCAGGCAGTCGTCGACCTCGCCCTGCAGGCGGCGTGTCGGATCATAGTCGGGGGCCAGGACGCCCAGGGCGCGGACGGCCAGAATGTCGGCGCCGCCCTCCATCATCCAGTTATCGGCCCCGGTTTCGGCCCGCACGGTCTGGGCCAGCCAGAAGTGCGCGGTCTCGTGGCCCAGGAACCAGCGGGCCAGGTTCTTCACCGGCTTGTCGGGGTTCAGCACCCGCTGGCCGCGCAGGTCCATCTGCATCAGGCCGCCGAGCACGCCGCCGTTCAGGCTGACGCCGGGCTGGTCCGCGCCGCCCCAGGCCGCAAACACCATCGGCCGGCCCACGGCCGGCGGACCCAGCTTCTCGGCGTGCAGGGCCAGAAGCTTGGGCGTGTAGGCGTCGAGTTCGCCGCGCAGCCACTCCGGAATGCCGGGATCGATGACGGCGGCGAGGGCCGGGGTCTCGATCACCTCGGCGTCGCCGAAATAGGCGTAGCCTCCCGAGCCGGTCCCGGTGACCACGCGCCCGTCCAGGACCGAGCCGCCGTACAGGATCCGCCGTCCCGGCGCGTCGAAGGTCAGGCGCGAGGTGGTCGGGACGGTCTCGCTGTCGACGTCGACCGGCAGGCTCTCGGCCGCCGCGGCGCTGGTCAGCGGAACGATCTCGAACTGGTTGGTGTAGTGGGCCTGGCCGCCGTCGGAGAACTGCAGGGTGGGGCGGTAGTCCTTCTCCAGCTGCTCGGTGAAAGGCTTGAAGCGGATGCGCACGCTGGTCAGCGCCGCGCCGTCCGCGCTCAGCACGTCGTAGCGGCCGATGCGCTTGAGGCTGACGCCTGGCGTCTCGACCGTCCAGGCCTGCGCGCGCCAGGGCGTCTTGTCGGCCTCGGTGACGGCCGAGCGCGCGAAGGCCCAGGCCGGGGCGGCCTTTCCAAAGCGGTAGTCGGCGGTCCAGGTCCCGTCCGCGGCCGGCGAGACGGTGACGTCGACGTCGACCGGCTCAGGCTTCGGCGCGCTGGCGCAGGCGCCGAGCGCGAGCAGGGCGGAGACGAGAACGGACCTGAAGAGCATGGCGGACCCCCGGCCGGCGAGGGCCGGCTGGGCCCCGTATGCGGCGGGTCAAGCTGCGCCGCAACTTACGGTAACGTCATTATCTGAGCTCGAACTCTCCTTATCCCCTTGCGGGAGAAGGTGTCCGGCGGAGCCGGACGGATGAGGGGTGTTAGCGTCAGGCTTCAGAATTGGGAACGCGGTCGCGCCGGACGGTTCAGGCGTCGCGCCGACACCCCTCATCCGACGCGCTCCGCGCGCCACCTTCTCCCGCAAGGGGAGAAGGGGAGCTATTGGCCAAACACCGCCGCCACGTCGGCCTCGCTCATCACCCGCCATTCGCCGGCCGGCAGGTCGGCCGGCAGGTCCAGCCCGCCGATTCTGTCGCGGTGCAGCGCGTTCACGTGGTTGCCGATCGCCGCGAACATGCGCCGGACCTGGTGGTAGCGGCCTTCGTGAATGGTCAACAGGGCCTCGGTCGGGGAGAGGGCCTCCAGTTCGGCGGGGAGCAGCGGTTTCTCTTCCCCCTCAAGCATCAGCGTCCCGGCCGCGAACACCTGGCCCTCGTCGCCCTTCATCGGCCGGTCCAGGGTCACGCGGTAGCGTTTGGCGACGTTGCTCTTCGGCGAAATGATCCGGTGCAGCAGGGCCCCGTCGTCGGTCAGCAAGAGAAGGCCGGAGGTCTCCTTGTCCAGCCGCCCGACGGTCGAGATGGCCGGGTCGCGCAGCCGCCAGCGGGCCGGCAGCAGCTCGTAGACCAGCGCGCCGGCCTCCTTGTGCGAGCAGGTCACGCCCAGCGGCTTGTGCAGCATCAGCGCCAGGCCCGGCGGCGGGTCCAGCGGCTTGCCGTTGACCGTCATGCGGGCCGACAGGTCGGGCGTCAGCGCCACCTTGTCGTCGGCGTCCTGGACTTCCGTCCCGTCCAGCTTCACGCGGCCGGCGCGGACCAGCGACTGCACCTCGCGGCGCGAGCCGTAGCCCAGGTTGGAGAGCAGGCGGTCCAGGCGCAGCGTCGGGGTCTTGCTCACTTGCGCGCCTCGTAGACCTTGAAGCCGCCGGTCTCGACGTCCAGCCGCACGCGGGCGAACAGCGGCTTCAGCACCGCCTCGTAGGGCAGGTGACGGTTGGCCACGAGCCAGAGCTGGCCGCCGGTCTTCAGCGCCTCGGCCGCGCGGCGGATGAAGGCCTGGCCCAGCGCCTTGTCCTCGGCCCCGCCGTCGTGGAAGGGCGGGTTCATGACCACGAAGTCGAGGCCCTCCAGCCCCACGCCGGCGCGGACGTCGGCCTGGCGGTGGGTGACGCGGGCGTCCTCGACGTTGCGCCGCGCCAGCTCGACGGCGCGGTGGTCCAGGTCGATCAGGGCCAGACTCTCGACCTTGGGCGAGGCCAGGATCTTCGCGGCCAGGAAGCCTATGCCGCTGCCCAGGTCCGCGCCGCGGCCGCTCAAGGCGGGCAGGCGTTCCAGCAGCAGCGCGCTGCCCGGATCGGGCCGGTCCCAGCTGAACACGCCGGGCTGCGACCACAGGCCCAGCCGCTCGACGAAGCGGGGCGCGCCGGCGGCGATGGCCTCGGCGACGCCCGTCGGCTCGGCGGGGCGTTCGCACACGCAGATGCGGTGATGGCGCTTGCCGGTCTCGTTCACCTGGCAGCCGAACGCCGCCAGCTCCTTGCCCAGCCGCGAGCCGCCCTTGTCCTTGGGCGCCAGCGCCGTCAGCCGGCCGCCCGGCTTCAGCGCGCGCAGGGCGTGGGCCAGGGCGTAGCGCCGCTCGGCCGTACCCGGCGGGGCGAGCAGGGTGGCGGCGTCCAGCGAGCCGTCGGCGACG
>NZ_JAAIVC010000166.1 GCF_010975005.1 Caulobacter sp. 17J65-9
GCCGGGGGGCGCGCGCGGCCGGGGCCGACGAGGCCCTGATGCTGAACACCGAGGGCGAGGTCGCCTGCGCGGCGGTCGCCAACCTGTTCTGGTTCGAGGGCGAGCGCCTGGTCACGCCGGCGCTGGAGTGCGGGGTGCTGGCCGGCGTCGTACGCGCCGAGGTGCTGCGCGCCGCCGCCGCGCTGGGGCTGGAGGCGCTCGAGGCGCGGGCTCGGCGCGAGCGGCTGGACGCCGCCGTGGGCCTGTTCCTGACCAACAGTCTGATCGGCCTGCGCCCGGTCTCAAGGCTCGACGGCCGGGCGGTCGCCGCCCACCCGGCGCAGGACGCGCTGACGCGCGCCGTGGCGGTTACTTGCGGGTGACGGTCTGCGACAGGCGCGGCGCCAGGTAGTAGGTGTGCTTCAGCTTGGTGAGCGCGGGCATCACCTGGCGGGTCGTCGACTGGTAGTCGTATTCGACCTCGGCCATGATCACGCTGGCGCCGGCGCTGACCAGGCCGGCCGGGACCTTCACCACTTCATCCTTGGTGCGGGCGGCGATATGGCTGCCGTCGCTCCAGGCGACCTTGGTCACGCCCTTGGAATCGGCGACGACGCTGCTGATCCGCAGCTTCAGCGTGTCGGTGGGGAAGGGGGCCATGGTCAGTCCGCCGACCAGGAAGACGTCCTGCATGTCCTGGTTGTTGACCGCCTGCTGCTGGGCGACCAGGTCGGCGATCGCCGCCGCGGCGTGATTGACCCGGCGCTGGGCCATGTAGCCCTGGCTCAGTTCGGCGAGGCCGAAATAGAACAGGATCATCAGCGGCGCGATCAGGGCGAACTCGACCGCGGAGACGCCCTCTTCCGCCCGCGCCAGCCGCGTCAGCCAGGATCGGAAACGGCGCATCATCAGTAGGGCTCGTTCCGGAAGGTGACGGTCGCCTGGATCACCGCCACGCCGCCGTCCAGGCGCGAGAGCGCCTGGTTCATGAACGGGGTGAGCAGCGGCCATTTGTAGTAGGCGCGGACCAACACGATGCTGCCGGCCTTGCCGGCGTCGAACATCAGCGCCTTGTCGTCGAGCTTGCCGTTCTGGATCGGATCGACCGGCTGGGCGTCGGCCCACTGCTGGTAGGTGCGCACGTCGATCTGCAGACGCTCGCGGCACTGGGTTTCCAGCAACGGCATGTGCGCGCAGATGTCGTTGCGGAAGGTCGTCTTGGTCGCGCCGCCCGCGGTCTGCAGTTCGCCGGTGCGGATGCGCCGCGAGGTGTCGACCGTCGCGTTCTCCAGCAGCGCCGAGACCGTGAAGACGATCGCCAGTTCAAGCACCGCGAACAGCATGAACAGGAACGGGCCGATGACGAAGGCGAACTCGACCGCCGTCGCGCCGTCGTCGCGGCGGGCCAGGTCGCGCGCGAAGGCGCGCGTCCGGGCGACGTATTTGCGGACAAGGGACGTCATGCGCGCGCTCCCGCAGGCCGACGAGGTCAGGGCGCCTTGGCGCCGGCGGCGGTGGAGACGCACTTCGAGGCGCAGGTCATCTCGGTGACCGCGGCGCCGCGATAGACCGAGACCTGGCCGGACGACGGGGCGGTGACCACCACCTCGCCCTTATAGATCGTGCGGCCCAGGCTATCGATCACCACCACTTCGGTGACGCCGTAGCCGCGACCGGCGACGTAGAGCGTGCGCTCGTCCACCACGGTCACGTCGGCCACGCCGGGATTGCCCACGATCACCGAGGCGGCGGCGCCGGACAGGTTCAGGCGCTCGGTGTGGTTCAGCGGCACGTTCAGGGCGGAGGCGACGCCGGGGACGGCGGCGAGGATCAGGGCCAGGCTGGCGAACGTCAGGCGGCGCATCGGGGCCACTCCTTTTGAATCTTACGCGGGCGGGCCCGCGCGAGCGAAGGATCGCCGGTCATTCGTCAAAAAAAACTGAAACTGCCCAGATCATCGTGCGCTGGCCGCGGCGCCCCATGGAATCGTTGAGAAATTAAACGCATGGTTATCAGAACTTAACTGTAAATATTCGTTCACCATAGAAATAATCGGGCGACTTCTAGTTTTCACCACCCGTTAACGCAGGGTGGTGCAAGTTGATCATGCGTTTGGGGGCAAGCGAGCAAGACGGCTCGGGCCCCGGTGAGGAAGTCCTCGCTGTCTGCTTGCTGAACAGGAGAAGTTACATGACCAAGTTCGTCACCCGCTTCATCAAGGACGAGTCGGGCGCCACGGCGATCGAATACGGCCTGATCGCCGCTCTGATCGCGGTCGCCATCATCGGCGCCGTGACCGCCCTGGGCAAGCAGGTCGGCACGACCTTCGCGGCCGCTGAAAAGGGCATGGCCGGCGCTTCGACCGCCCCGTAAGCCTTCGAGCTGATGTTTCGCGGGAGGGCCGCGGCGGGTAACCGCCGCGGCCCTTTCAGTTTTTGGGGCTTAGGCTCGAGTTTACTCCTCGCGCCTAGACTGATCCGGCAAGATTTCACGACGAGGCTCGGTGCGATGAACCTGGTGACGGCGGTGCTGCTCTGCGTATTCCCGGTGGTGGCGATCGCCGCCGCCCTGCGCGACGTGACCACCATGACCATCCCGAACTGGATGTCCGTCGTTCTGATCGGCGGCTTCTTCCCCACCGCGCTGGCGGCGGGGCTCGCGCCGGTCGAGATGCTGTCCCACCTGGCGATCGGCCTCGGGGTCCTGCTCGCCGCGATGACGATGTTCGCCCTGCGCTGGATCGGCGGCGGCGACGCCAAGCTCCTGGCCTCGGCCAGCCTCTGGCTCGGTTTCAGCGCCCTGCCGGAATTCCTGATCTGGACGGCCCTGGCCGGCGGCGCCTTCGCGCTGATCCTGATCCAGGCGCGCTTCGTCGCCCACGCCTACGCGGTGCAGGGGCAGGGCTGGATGGGCCGCTTGCTGCAGCCGAAGGGCGACATCCCCTACGGCGTGGCCATCGCGATCGGCGCGCTCGCGGCCTATCCGGTCTCCGACCTCGTCACCAGCTGGTCGGCGTCCTTCTGACCCCCCGTCCGGGACCCTCGTAAATCTTTGCGTAGCCTTGGGATTTAGGTGGGCGTTAACCCCTGAGGGGCGACCCTCCCAAAGACTGGAAAAGGCGTTGTTCCGCGGGCCTCGCACAGGCAGGCGGGCGAGCCCCAGGAGGGGGCGTACCGAATGAAGCCTGTTCGAATTGTCATTCTCGCGGTGGCGGCCGTGGCCGCGGTCGGCCTGGCGCTGATCGTCCGCGGGGCGCTGTCCGGAAAGCCGACCTCCCAGGCCGAGGCCGCGGTTCCCATTTCGCAGGCCAACGTCAAGCCGATGGCGCGCGTCCTGGTGGCCAAGCGCGACCTGAAGATCGGCGACCGTCTGACCGAAGCCGACATGGACTGGCAGGAATGGCCGGTCGAGGCCGTCAACCAGGCCTTCGTCACCGACGGCTCGGTCGACGTCGCCAAGCCTCTCGGCGACGCCGAGCCAGCCGCCGACGCGGACAAGGACGCGAAGGACGGCAAGAAGGCCGACGACAAGGCCAAGGATGCAAAGCCGGCGGACGCGAAAGCCGGCAAGGCCGGCGCCAAGACCGCCGTCGCGGACGCCAAGCCGGCCGACGCGGCCACGAAGGTCGCCGACATGCTGACCGGCGCCGGTCCGAAGGCGCAGTTCGTCGGCTCGGTGGTGCGCGAGGCCTTCATGGCCGGCGAGCCGATCGTCGCCCGCAAGCTCGTGCGGGCCGGTGAAAGCGGGTACCTGGCGGTCGTGATCCAGCCCGGCATGCGCGCCATGTCGGTGTCGGTGTCAGTCGAGACCGCGGCCGGCGGCTTCATCCTCCCTGGCGACCGGGTCGACGTGCTGCTGGCGCACGAGGTCGAGGTGAAAGGCCAGAGCGGCAGCCGCAACGCCTATGTCAGCGAGACCGTCCTGCGCAACGTCCGGGTCCTGGCCGTCGATCAGGTGACCCAGCCCGACAAGGGCGCCACCACGGTGGTCGGCGCGACCGCGACCCTCGAACTGGCCCCGGCGGATTCCGAAGCCCTGGCCCTGGCCCAGGCGCAAGGCAAGCTCTCGCTGACCCTGCGCTCCTACGCCGACGCCAGCGGTCCCTCCGGCCGCACTCCGCAGGTGGCGCGCGACGCGCAGTCGGCTGCTGTGCGATCGATCCGCGTGTTCCGCGGCAATGAAGTTACCGACGTGGCGGTGATGTGATGAGCCGGAATTTCTCCAAACTCCTGCGTACCTCCGCGGCCCTGGCCGTCGCCCTGGCGGCCGTCGCGCCGGCTCCGGCCGCCCTGGCCCAGTCCATGGTCAGCGTCCAGCTGGGCGGGGACGGTGCGGCCGCCCAGTCGCTGTCGCTGCCGCGCGGCAAGTCGGCGATCATCGAACTGCCGGTGGACGCCCGCGACGTGCTGGTGTCCGACCCGACCGTCGCCGACGCCGTGCTGCGCACGCCGCGCCGGATCTATGTGCTGGGCGTCAAGTCCGGCCAGACCGACGCGGTGTTCTTCGACGGCGCCGGCCGCCAGATCCTCAGCCTGGCCATCCGCGTCGACCAGAGCACCGGCGCGCTGGAAGACACGTTGCGTCGCGTCGTTCCGGGCGCGAAGGTCACGGTCGAGCCGGTCAACGACAGCCTGATCCTGACCGGCACGGTCGCCAACGCCGGCGAGGCCGACCGGGTCCGCCGCGTGGCCGAGCAGTTCGTCGCCAAGCCCGAGCAGGTCGTCAACATGCTCAGCATCGCCGGCGAGGATCAGGTGACGCTGAAGGTCCGCGTCGTCGAGATGCGGCGCTCGGTGATCAAGCAGCTGGGGCTGTCGGCGGACGCCGTCACGAACAACGGAATTCACTCCTACGCCTTCGGCCGCGGGAACACCTACGGCGTGAACGGCTCCGCCATGGGCGGCGGCGGCCTGTGCTACGGCCAGAACGGGGCCCGCGCGACCACCGTCACCAACACGGATACGACGACCACGACGGGCTCGCCCGCCCCGGGCAGCATCCAGGACGTCACCAACGCTGTGAGCTCGGCCTACAAGCTCGTGTCCGGCGCCAGCATCGACGCCTGCTTCCAGGCCTTCGAGCGCACCGGCCTGGTGCGCACCCTGGCCGAGCCGAACCTGACGGCGATCTCCGGCGAGTCCGCCAAGTTCCTCGCCGGCGGCGAGTTCCCGGTCCCGACCGGCATCGACCAGAACGGCAAGGTCACGGTCGAGTACAAGCCGTTCGGCGTGGGCCTCGGCTTCACCCCCGTGGTGATGTCTGAAGGCCGGATCTCCATGAAGATCTCGACCGAGGTGTCGGAGCTTTCCCAGGAAGGCGCCTTCACCCTCGGCGGCGGCGGGACGTCGCTGGTGTTGCCGGCGCTGAGCGTCCGCCGGGCCGAGACCGCGGTGGAACTGCCCTCCGGCGGCAGCCTGATGATCGCCGGCCTGCTGCAGCAGAAGGCCAAGCAGAACCTCGACGCCCTGCCGGGCGCCACCGAGGTGCCGGTGCTGGGCGCCCTGTTCCGCTCGCGCGACTACCTCAACGAAGAGACCGAGCTGGTGGTGATCGTCACCCCGTACCTGGTTCGGGCGACCGATCCGGACCGGCTGCAGGCGCCCGGCCAGAACCTGCAGATGGCCAGCGACGCCTCGACCATCCTGCTGGGCCGTCTGAACAAGGTCTATCGCGGCGACGCCGCCGCGGCGCCGCCCGAGGCCTACCAGGGCCCGGTCGGCTACGTCATCGAGTAGAGGGGGGCGAGGGCATGATCCGCAAAGCTTCGATCCTGGGGCTGTCCATGCTGCTGGGCGCCTGCGCGACCGCCGCCGGCCACCACCCGGCCCCGGCGCTGCCGACCGAGAACTTCACGCTGCAAACGGCGTCGACCGTCGACCAGATCGCGCTCGCGCCGCACGCCGAAGGGCTGTCCGCGGCCCAGCGCGCGGCGGTGGCCGACCTGGCCCAGCGCTTCCACAGCGCCGGCGGCGAGGTGATCACCGTGCAGAGCGCCACCGGCGGCGACGAGGCCGCCACGAAGAGCGCCTGGAACGTCAAGGCCGCCCTCGAGCAGGCCGGCGTGCCGGCCGAGCGGGTGCGCCTGGGCGCCTACACCGCCGCCGATCCGGCGGCCGCGCCCGTGCTGGCCAGCTTCAAGGTCCTGTCCGCCGTCGTTCCCCAGTGCGGGCGCGAGTGGAACGACCTGACGGCCACCCGCGACAACCGCGCCTACGCGGACTTCGGCTGCTCGGTCACGGCCAACCTGGCCGCGCAGATCGCCAACCCGCGCGACATCGGCGGCCCCGCCGCGGCGGACCCCGCCGACGCCGGCCGTCGCAGCGTGGTGCTCGACAAGTACCGCAAGGGTGAGATGACCGCCTCGGCCAAGGACGCCAGCGCCGACGGCAAGGTCGCCCAGGTCGTGCAGTGAGGCGGAGCAGATGAGCAGGGCCTATAGCACCGTGGACCCCTACGAAGACGATTTCCACGTCGACGACGAGCTGGTCTTCCCCGGCGCCGACGATCCGCGCACCCGCATCATGCCGGTGGGCAACGACGAGCCCGGCGCCGCCGAGGTCGAAATTCTGCCGCCGCCGTCCCAGCTGCATCCCAGCGCGGGCGCCCTGCAGATCGCGGCCCCGGTGTCGTCGTCCTCGCATGGCGGCCACGGCTACAACCCCGTCGGCGACATGCAGGCCGGGGCCGAGTCCGCGCTCGGCCAGGTGAACGTGCCGCGCATCGGCATCCACATCTTCGCCGAGCGCAGCGACACCTTCGAGGCGGCCCAGCGCGCCGCCGGCGACCGCCGGCTGTCGCGGGCCAGCACGACCGTCCGCATGGGCGGCCTGCAGACCGCGCTGACCGCCTACGGCCACGAAGCCACGCCCTCGCTGATCATCGTCGAGAGCATGACCTCGGCCGCGCAGATGATCGCCGAGCTCGACGAGCTGGCCGAGCAGTGCGACGCGGGCACCAAGGTGGTGGTCATCGGCGCCGCCAACGACATCGCCCTGTACCGCGAGCTGATGCGCCGCGGCGTCAGCGAGTACCTGGTCGCGCCGGTCCAGCCGATGCAGCTGATCAGCGCCATCGGCTCGCTCTACAACGACCCGGCCGCGCCGTTCGTCGGCCGCACCATCGCCTTCGTCGGCGCGCGCGGCGGCGTGGGCGCCTCGACCGTGGCCCACAACACCGCCTACGCCATCAGCGAGCGGCTGTCGGCCCAGACGGTGATCGTCGACTTCGACCTGCCGTTCGGCACCGCCGGCCTGGACTTCAACCAGGACCCGGTGCAGGGCGTCGCCGACGCGCTGAACGAGCCGGAGCGCCTGGACCCCGTGCTGCTGGACCGCATGATGGTCCGCTGCACCGACCGGCTCAGCCTGTTCGCCGCGCCGGCCAGCCTGGACTCCGACTGGGACGTCTCGCCCGAGGCCATTGAGGAGGTCGCCACCCGCATCCGCGGCACCGCCCCCTTCGTGGTGCTGGACCTGCCGCACCAGTGGAACGCCTGGATGCGCCGCATGATGATCACCGCCGACGAGGTGGTGGTGGTCGCCACGCCCGACCTGGCCTCCCTGCGTAACGCCAAGAACATGATCGACCTGGCCCGCGCCGCCCGGCCGAACGACGCGCCGCCGCGCCTGGTGTTGAACCAGGTCGGCGTTCCCGGCCGTCCGGAAATCCCGATCAAGGAATTCGGCAACGCGCTCGGCCTGCCGCCGTGCCTGGTCATGCCGTTCGACGCCAAGCTGTTCGGCCAGGCCGCCAACAACGGCCAGATGATCCTGGAGATCGGCTCCAAGTCGAAGCCGGCCGAAGGGTTCGCGCATCTGGCCCAGGTGGTCTCCAAGCGCGAGATCCTGGCCCTGCCGGCGCCGGCCAAGGCGGCCGCCAAGCCGTCGGTCCTGTCCAAGATCTTCAAGCGGTAAGGGGAGCCGGCGAGGGTGTTCGGCAAGCGCACTAACGGGAGCGACCCGCAGCCGGCCGGTTTCGGCCAGGCCGCGGCGCGTGCGGCTCCCCAGTCCCCGGCGCAGCCGTCGCCTTCCGCGCCGGCGGCCGAGCCGAAGCTCGACGCCCTCGCGCCCAAGCCGAAGCCGGCCGGCGGCGAGGCCCCCAAGGGC
>NZ_JAAIVC010000167.1 GCF_010975005.1 Caulobacter sp. 17J65-9
GTACAGGGAGGCGGCGCAGGCGGCGCTCGCCAAGACGGCGCGCCCGCGGGCGACCTATGCGCTCGGGCCCGCGGCCCGGCGCGGCGACGCGGCCATGGTGCGCCGGCTGGCCGAGGCCGGCGCACCATTGATCGAGTCGGTGAGCTGGGTGGCCCGGCTGGGCGACACGCCGGCGGGCGTGCCCCGCGGCTATCTCGCCCCCGACGTCGAGGTCCCGGACTGGCCGGACAGCCCGGGGGCGGCGGAGCTGAAGGCGATGGACCTGCTGGCCGCGGAGGTCGTGCGAGCGCACGGGCCGCAGGCGCTGGAGAAGGCCTTCGCCAGCGCCGCCTACAGCGGCTACGGCGAAGTGATGGAGCGGCTGGTCGCGCGCGGTTTCGACCCGAGCCGGGCGAAGGATCCGTGGAGGATCTGGTCGAACTGGGCCGGCCAGTCGTGCAAACCCTCGATCGCGCGGCTGCTGGCCCGCACCGGCCTGCCGGCCAGCTATCCGCCGAATGACCGGACGCGCCGGCCGGCGTTGCACACGGTCGTGGCGAGCTGCCGGAATCCGGAGAGCGTGACGGTGCTGGTCGGGGGCGGGCTGGACGTCAACCTGATCAGCGTCGACGGCCAGACGGCGTTGGACGTGGCGCGCGCCACCAACCGTCCGAAGCTGGTCGCGGCGCTGCAGGCGCTGGGCGGGCGCACCGCCGTCGAGGTCGATCCCGCGGCGGTCGCCCGCTACAGGGCCGAACGCGACCTCGACGTGGTGCAGAGCGAGGAATTGTAACGCCTCACCCCTGCCGATGTACCACCACCTCGAACCCTTCCTCCGGCGTCGGCGGGGCGAAGTGGCTGGTGATCAGCTCGAACTGCGCGTCGGTCGGCGCGAATTCGTGGGCGCCGGCGGCGTTGCGGGCGTGCAGGCGGCTCTTGCAGAGGGCGTCGTCGGCCTCGAGCAGGTGCAGGCGGTGGCCGGCGCCGGCGGCCTCGTAAAGGCCGCGCATCCAGGCGCGGTTGGCCAGGGTGTTGGCCGGGAAGTCCAGCACCACCGACAAGCCCGCGGCCAGCAGGGCCGAGACGTGCTCGCCCATCGGGCCGCGCAGGCGGGCGGCGCAGCGGACGTAGTCGGCCACGCTCAGCATCTCGTCGGGGTACAGGCGCTTGAGCCAGCGGTCCTCGCTGATCAGCACGGTCGAGGGTTCGGCGGCCAGGCGGGCGGCCAGGGTGGATTTGCCGGCGGCCATCTTGCCGCACAGCAGGTGCAGGGTGGGGGTCATGCGGAGCTCGCATTGAACGGGCGGCGCGTCGCGGCGCGCGGCCCGGATCTCGAACGGTAGGCGACGAAAAAGGCGTCCCGGCCCGGCGTTCAGGCCGGGCGGCGAATTCGCCTCGTCAGGCGCGCGGAGGGCGCGTTCGGATCCATGCGCTCAGGGTAGCGGAGGGGCGGGGCGGCGGGCAAGCGCGAGGCCGATTGCCCGCCGCCGGCCAACGGCGCTACGCTTGCGCTGGAACGGGGAGCCCTTGATCTCGATGCGTACCGCCTTGGCCTGCGCCGTGCTTGTGCTGAGCGCCGCCGCCCAGCCCGCCCCGGCTTCGGCGCAGGGCGAGGGTGCGAGCGCGGCCGACGCCGCGCTGCAGGCCTGCGTGGACTACTACAACGGCGGCGACGCGAAGTTCGAGAAGGCGCTGGAGCTCTGCAACCGCGCCGTGGCGCTGGCCCCGCAATCCGCCACGGCGGCGGCGTTTCGCGGCTTCGTCTACCTGGAGGGCGGGCGCTACGCCGAGGTCGTCGCCGATCTCGATCGCGCCGTCGCCGCCTACCCTGGCGACTACCGGATCGTCAGCGTCCGGGGCCAGGCCAAGGCGCGGCTGGGCGACGCGGTCGGGGCGGCGGCCGACTTCGACGCCGCCGAGCGTCTGGCCCCGGCCGAAGCGCGCGCCGATATCGTGAAGCTCCGCGCCAAGTACCTGGCCGCCGCCTCCGCCCCGCCGCCGCCGGCGGCCGCCCTGGACGTCAAGGGCTGGACCCGGATCGGCGAGGAGGGCGGGACGACTCTGTTGGTCCGGCCCCATTTGTTCGACGACGGCACGCGCGGCGCGGTGTTCCGCACCGAATACGCGACCCCCGTGGCCGAAAAGATCGGCGACGGCGAGACCGTCCGGATCCGGTCGAAATCCGTGCAGTTCCAACTGGACTGCGCCCGGCGGACCATGACGCTGTCCTACATGGGCCTCTACGCGTCCCCGAACCTCGAGGACGAGGTCGGCTACGTCTGGGGCTGGCAGACCGGGGCCAAGCCCCAGCCGATGGACCGGCTCAAGGCCCCGGAGTACGCCGCCGTGTTCGACGCGGCTTGCCGCTAGGGGGCAAGGCGTCGCGCGCCTACTCGCCGGGCCGGTGGGGCGAAAGCCTGTTGCGGATGGCGGCCAGGATAAGGGTGACCGCTCCGAGGGAGAGCCAGAGCGGCGCGACGCTCTCGACCACAAGATGCCGAAACACAAGCAGGGCGACCTCGCTCGCCGGCTCCGGCGCCGGCGCGACGACGCGGAAAAACGCGCCGAACAGGAGGCCGGACGCAAGGCCGAACGCGGCGTAGAAACCCAAGCCGCTCAGCGCATGTGCGCGTCGGACATGCCGGTACAGGACGGCGGCGCCCGCCAGCAGCAGCGCCAGTCCGGCCGACATGGAGAGCCCGACCCACAGCGGAGGATAGGGCCAGCCGATCAGATGGCCTGCGCCCGCGCGGTCCGCGCCCGCGGTCACCCGCCCGCCTTCTTCGCCGCCTCTTCCTCTTCCTTGCGCAGGTCGGCCACGTGCTTGGTCAGGGCCACCGGCGCGGAGGGCGCGCCGAGCGCCGCCTTGCCGTCGGGCGTCGCCTTGGTCCACGGGTTCATGGAGATGCAGAACCCGCTCAGGTTGCCGCACTGGCGCACTTCGCCGGTGACGCTGTCGACGACGATGATGATCTGATCGTCGTCGTCCGGCGTCGCGCCCGCGGGATCGGCGGCGGCTTGCGCCGACGGTTCGCGGGCGATCTGGGTCCACATTTCGCCGGGCGCATAGAAGCCGACGCCGGCGTAGCGGCCCGGCTTCTTGGGCGTGAAGATGGAGAAAGGCTCGGCGGCGGCAGGCGCCTCTTCCTTCTTCTGGCACCCGCCCAGCGCCGCCGCGGCGAGCACGCCGATCACCACCATCGCCCTCATCGCCGAACTCCCCGCGAACCCTTTGTGCGGACGGGAGGCTGCGCTGATTCCGGGGCTTGCGTCGCGGCGTTCGAAAAACGGCGATTTCAAGATTTCCGCTGCTCCGCTGGAACGGGCGGGGGTGCGCGCACGCTTGGTGCGGGTGCGCTCGGGGCGCACAGTTTCAGTGGAGCGTCAGTATGCCGAACCGTCAGAAGCAGGGCGGCAAGGGCCAGCAGCGTGGTCAGGCCCAGGGCCAGCGGACCGAAGCTCAAGCCCAGTCCGACCTGAAGGCGCGTGAATACCGCGACGACAAGGGCCAGGTTCACCACCACACCCAAAGCTACATGGACCAGCACAAGGGCGAGCGGGGCGACCGGAACCGCTGACCCCTGACGGGGCGCTCCAAGGGGCGCCCCGTTTTCGTTTCCCTTTCATCGTCACCCTCGGGCTTGTCCCGAGGGCCCAGTGTTCCGTTCGCACGAACTGTCGAGGCTTCGCGCTCGGCGCACGGGTGCGAACGGCCCGGCCGTGGTGCGGCTGACCCCTGGGCCCTCGGGACAAGCCCGAGGGTGACGATCAAGGGGAGGATGGTTCAGGCCGCCGCCGGCGCCGCTTCGAGCGGCTGCGGGCGCAGGGCCTGGCGCAGGTTGGCGAGCGCGCGGATCAGCTGCAGCGCGCCGGCCGCGAACAGGCCGGCGGCGATCCAGGCGCCCAGCTGGAAGCCCGGCTCCAGGACGTGCGTCGGGTTCAGCCCGAAGCCCAGCGCGATCGCCGGCGCGAACAGGGCCGAGGCCATGTCGGCCAGGGCGCGCACGCCGCAGCGCAGGCGCACCAGGCCGGGCGTGAACAGGTCGGTCGTGGCGATCAGCGCCTGGCCCACCGCGCCGACCAGGCACAGCATGTACAGCGTCACCCGCCAGCCGGGGCGCAGGCCCCAGCGCTCCAGCAGGTCGCCGATCACCTGCAGGATCACCCACTGGCCCCACAGCACCGGCAGCCAGATCCAGAAGGCGGCCATCACGCCGGTCAGCAGCAGCGCGATCACGGCCCCGATCACCGGCCGCGGCCCGGGCTTCCACCCCGCCAACCACCAGGTCAGTGCGTCCGCCCACCGCGCCATCTCGCCCTCCCGCGTTCGTCCCGCCAAGCTTGGCAGGAGAGGCCGTCGTGCGGAAGCCTGCTCGCGCGGCGCGCTTACGGGCGAGGCGCGTCCTCGTAGGTGTAGGCGTGTGGGGGCGAGATCATGCGGGCCAGGGTCGCGAACATGAAGGCCGAGCCGGCCAGCATCAGCAGCCCGACCAGGATCGCCAACAGGCGCAGGAGCTTGGCGCCTGACCCCGCGCGCGCGAAACCGGCCATGCCCCAGGTGACGGCGGCGCCGCCGAGTATCGTGAAGCCCAGGAAGGCCAGCATCAGATTCGCCCCCGCGATCGTTGGTCTTCAGCTTGGCGCATGGCTGCGCGTATGGCGAGCGTCTTGGTGGTGTGCGCGTCGAGGGTGAGGGGCTGTCCAAATCCCGTCATCCCGGCCGCAGGCTCGCGCAGCGGGCCGGAGAGCCGGGACCCAGCCAGCGCGAGGCTTGTTGCAGCGCGACTTTCGCAGCGTCGATGTCGAGCTTGCTGGGTCCCGGCTCTCCGCTGCGCTTCGCTCCGCTACGGCCGGGATGACGAATTTAATGCACCGTTCCGACCTTCTCGACGTCGCCCGGCTTCCAGCTCCCGTCGAAGAACGCCTCGGTCGGGCCGTAGAATCGGAACAGGGCGAACCAGCCCTTGCCGGGCACGGTCTGGATCCAGTTGGCGCCGCCGCTGGGCGGCTGGGGGCCGAACCAGATGTCGATGGAGCCGTCGGCGTTGGCCTTCGGGCCGGTGTAGCTGCTGACCGTGGGGAAGGGCTGGCCGTTGCGCAGGATCGAGCGGCTGTCGGCGTCGTAGGCGACCACCGACCAGAAGGCCATGGCCGGCACGTCGGCCGGCACGTGCAGGCGGTAGGCCTTGGCTCCGTCCAGGTGCGCGCCCTCGGCGTCGCGGTAGGTGGCCAGGTACTGCGAGCCGGCCCCGACGTGCTTCTCGACCATCTGCGGCGACATGCCGATGGCCACGTAGGCGAAGGCCGCGCGCTGGTCGATGTCGACGAAGCCCTTGCTGTCGAAGCGGGCGCTGCCGCCGATGAACAGCCGCTCCCACTGGCGGTCGGGGTAGGGGCGCGCCTGTGCATCGGCGCTGTCGAAGCTGTTGGCGCGGGCGGCCGCCGAGGCGAAGCCGGCCGCCTCGTCGAACAGGTCGCGCCGACGCGCGTCGGGTTTGAACGGCTTGCCCTTCTGGATGCCCAGCGCGGCGAGGCGGAAGCGCTCGGCGTCGCTGAACCTGTCCTCCGGCTCGGTGGCGACGATCTCGGCCAGGTCGTCGAAATAGCGCGCGTCGTCGTTGAACAGGGTGTCGACCGCCTGGTGCGAGGCGTTGAACACGCCGATCGCCGCGCGCGCGTCGGCCTCGGCCAGGGGATAGATGCGGGCGGTCCTGATCAGCTCGGCCGCCTTGTCCGGCTCGCCGTCGACCTGGAAGCCGCGCACGCCGAAGGTCAAGCGATAGCTCGGCGAGCGCAGCACGGTGTAGCCGTCGGGAATGCGGTCGGCGTGGTCCGGCGGCACCAGCAGGAAGCGGCCGCCTTTTCCCTTGTCGACCCCGAGCGGGCCGAGGTCGGCGATCGGGTGCTGCCACAGGTCGACGATGCCGCCCAGCATGGACGGCGGGACCTCGATGACGACGGGGCCGTCGCGGCCTAAGTCCAGCGCGGCCAGGCCGTAGACCGTCTCGGTGTTGCCGGTCAAAAGCAGGGTGTCGGCGTCCATCAGCTGTTCCCACAGCACCAGCTGGTTCGGCGCGCCGGGCCCGGCCTGGGCCACGCCGCGCCAGACGCTGAACCAGGACACCGCCGGCATGTGGGCCAGGTAGGCCTCCACCGCCCGGTTGAAGGTCAGCGCCTCGCGCAGGCGCGCGGCGGTGTCGGGCGAGGGGTAGCCGCCGACGAACTCGAAGTCGCCCAGGCGGGTCTGCAGGGTCTCGGTGCCCAGCCAGGCGTGCTCCTGCGCGACGTCGCGGGTGGCGGGGACGCGCGCGGCCGCAGGCTTCGAGCCGGAGCCGGTGCCGAGGTTCTGGGTCATGGGAGGTCTCCGCCGGTGGGTCGCGCCAGAGGTGCGCCGGGGCGGGACGTGCGCCAATCGGGGGAACCCTGAGGCGGGCGGGGGAAAGATCCTCCCCCGAGTGAGCGAAGCGAACGGTGGGGGAGGGGGGTGATGAGCGCCGGCCTGCATCGCAGGCCGGATGCGATCGACAACGATTTGTCGATCGCCGCGAAGAACGCCCGCGCCGACGGCGCGGGCTGGGCGAAGCGGTGGAGGGGGCTCCAGCTTGGCGCGTCGGAACCGTCGCACTCCGCTGGAGCCCCCCTCGGCGGCTTCGCCGCCTGCTCCCCCCAGCGCTCCGCTCGGGGGGAGATCTGACCGGCGCTCCCTCCGCTTTCACCCCCACGTGATTCCCGTTTACGTTGACGGCCGTTCGCCAGCTCGGGGGAGGGGCATGGACGATCTCTTGGAGCCGCCGGCGCCGGCGCGGCGTCGCCGCGTGCGGCCGGTCGAGAAGGTCGAGGCGCCCGCGCCCGCGCCGACCACGCCCGACGCCGTCGAAATCGCCATGGAGCTGGAGCAGGGCGATCCGTCGCCCGACAGCCCCGCGCGCCGGGTGCTGGTCGAACACGCGCGGCTGTTGAAGTGGCAGGTCGCCGACCAGCGCATGGGCGTGGCGCTGAAGGCGCTGGCCGCGGTCGCGGTGGTGGCCGGCCTGTCAGTCGCCGGCGCGCTGCTGTGGAAGGGCCAGCAATCGACCGCCCTGGTGGTCGAGGCCTTCTCCACGCCGCCGGCGCTGGCCGAGCAGGGCGTGACCGGCCAGGCGGTGGCGGCGCGGCTCTTGGACCGGCTGGCCCGCTTCCAGGCCGAGACCGACACGGCGCGGGCGCCCGGCACCTTCGCCAACGACTGGAGCGGCGAGGTGAAGGTCGAGATCCCCGGGACGGGTCTGTCGATCGCCGACCTCGACCGGGTGCTGGGCCGCAGCCTGCGCCGCGAGACCCGCGTCTCCGGCGAGCTGGCGCGTACGCCGGCCGGGGGCCTGTCGCTGACCACCCGGGTGGGGACGAAGGCCCTGTCCGTCGAGGGGCGCGCCGACACGCTGGACGCCCTGGTGCAGCAGAGCGCCGAGGCGATCTACCGCGACACCCAGCCTTATCGCTACGCCATCTGGCTCAGCGGCCAGGGGCGCGCGGTGGAGGCCAAGGCGGCCATGCGCGACCTGGCCCTGAACGGCCCGATCGCCGAGCAGCCCTTTGCGCTGGCCGGCTACGCCAATCTCCTGCTCGCCGACGGCGATCGTCGCGGCGCCCTGCGCTACGCCCGCCGCGCCGTGGAAGTCGATCCGGAGTTCCGTAAGGCCTGGTGGAACATCAGCGACGCCCAGCAAGCGCTCGGGCGCGCCGAGGACGAACTGGTCACCCAGCGCGTCATCCAGCGCGACCCCTGGCGGCACGATCCGAAGGTCACCCGAACGGCCGAAAGCCATGGCCGGCTGGGCGCGGCCGCGCGCGAGCGCGAGCTGCTCGGCGACTACGCCGGCGCGGCCGGCTATGCGGCCCGGCGCACCGAGCTGGCGGAATACAACGGCAACCGGGTCTGGGCGCGCGCGCAGCAGATCGTCGACACCGCCCGCGCTCATGACGTCGGCGAGGCGCGGCGTCTGGCCGAGCTCTATGCGCCGGTGCTGGCCGACGCCTCGCTGTCCGCGCCGGTCGAGCGGGCGCTGGCCGAGGCGCGCGGCGACTGGGCCCAGGCGGCCGCGCAGGGGCGCCGCGAGCT
>NZ_JAAIVC010000168.1 GCF_010975005.1 Caulobacter sp. 17J65-9
GTGCTGACCGCCGAGGGCGGCGCGGCCGCGCCGGCCCGTCCGAAGGGCGCGCGCCTGTCCGAGGCCGCGACGGACCAGGGCCGCCCCAAGGCCCCGGTCGCCGCCGGCCGGCCCGACCACGTCAAGGCGGTGGTGGCGGTGGCCAGCGGCAAGGGCGGGGTTGGCAAGTCGACCGTCGCCGTCAACCTGGCCTGCGCCCTGTCCAAGCTGGGGCTGTCGGTCGGCCTGCTGGACGCCGACGTCTACGGCCCCTCGGCGCCGACCATGCTGGGCCTGAAGGACCCGCCGCAGTACGCCGACAAGAAGATGGTCCCGCTCGAGGCCTGGGGCCTGAAGGCCATGTCGATCGGCCTGCTGGTCGATCCCGAGCAGGCCATGATCTGGCGCGGGCCGATGGCCAGCCAGGCGATCACCCAGATGCTGAACGAGGTGCGCTGGGGCTCCGAGACCGCGCCGCTGGACGTGCTGATCGTCGACCTGCCGCCCGGCACCGGCGACGTGCAGCTGACCCTGGTGCAGAAGACCAAGCTGGACGGCGCGGTGGTGGTCTCCACCCCGCAGGAGGTGGCGGTCGCCGACGCGCGGCGCGCCGTGACCATGTTCGAGAAGATCGGCACGCCGGTCCTCGGCGTGGTCGAGAACATGGCCTACTTCCCCGATCCCTCGACCGGGGCGCCGATCCCGATCTTCGGCCGCGGCGGGGCCAAGGCGGAAGCCGAGCGGGTCAAGGCGCCCTTCCTGGGCGAGGTGCCGATCGACATGGCGCTCCGCGAAGGCGCCGACGCCGGCCGCCCGCTGGTCGCCGCCGCGCCGGAGTGCGCGACGGCCCAGGTCTTCCTGACCATCGCCGAACTGGTCCGCGACCGTCTGGTGACGGTGAAGTTCTAGGCTCGTGGAGCGAGCTTACCGCCGCTCCAGCACCCGGAACACGAAGCCGTGGTCGTCGCCCTCGGCCGGCGTGTGGGCTTCGCGGCGGACTTCGGTCCACTCGGCCTCGTGGAAGGCCGGGAAGATCGCGTCGCCTTCCGGCTCGGCGTCGACCTCGGTGAGGTAGAGCCGCTTGGCGCGCGGCAGGGCCAGCTCGAACAGGGCCGTGCCGCCGATCACGCAGACCTCGTCCACGCCGTCCTCGGCCGCCTGTTCGCGGGCGATCTGCACCGCCTCCTCGAACCGCTCGCACACGATCGCGCCCTGCGGCTCGAACGAGCCGTCGCGCGACAGCACCAGGTTCAGCCGGCCGGGCAGCGGTTTGCGGGGCAGGCTGTCCCAGGTCTTGCGGCCCATGACGATCGGCTTGCCCAGGGTCACCTGCTTGAACAGGGCCAGGTCCGACTTCAGCCGCCAGGGCAGGACGCCTTCACGGCCGATGACGCCGTTTTTGGCGCGGGCGACGACGAGGGCGATTTGGGGCAGGCTCATGGTCAGACCGCCACCGCCGCCTTGATGTGCGGGTGGGCCTGGTAGCCCTCCAGCACGAAGTCCTCGAAGGCGAAGTCGAACAGGTCGGTCTTCGGCGCGATCTGCATGGTGGGCAGGGCGAACGGCTCGCGGGTCAACTGCAGCCGGGCCTGGTCGACGTGGTTCAGGTACAGGTGCGCGTCGCCGAAGGTGTGCACGAACTCGCCGGGCTTCAGGCCTACCACCTGCGCCATCATCATGGTCAGCAAGGCGTAGGAGGCGATGTTGAACGGCACGCCCAGGAAGACGTCGGCCGAGCGCTGGTAGAGCTGGCAGGACAGCTTTCCGTCGGCGACGAAGAACTGGAACAGGCAGTGGCAGGGCGGCAGGGCCATGTCGTCGACGTCGGCCGGGTTCCAGGCGCTGACGATGTGGCGGCGGCTGTTGGGGTTCTTGCGCAGGCCCTCGACCAGCTTCTCGATCTGGTCGATCGAGCGGCCATCCGGGGCGGCCCAGGAGCGCCACTGCTTGCCGTAGACCGGGCCGAGCTCGCCGTTTTCGTCGGCCCACTCGTCCCAGATGCTGACCCCGTGATCCTTCAGCCAGGCGACGTTGGTCTCGCCGCGCAGGAACCACAGCAGTTCGTAGACGATGGACTTCAGGTGCAGCTTCTTGGTGGTCAGCAGCGGGAAGCCCTGGCCGAGGTCGAAGCGCATCTGCCGGCCGAACACGCCCAGCGTTCCGGTGCCGGTGCGGTCGCCCCGCTCGACCCCGTTGGCCAGGATGTCGGCCAGGAGGGCGAGGTACTGGCGCTCCGGGTGATCCGGGGCGGCGACGGCGACGGGTTGGGACACGGCGTTCATGGGCGGGAACATCTGGCCGGAATCGGTCGGGATCAAGCTGGTGCGCGGTCGCGGCGGGCGGGGCCGCCTATTTCAGCTCACCCCGAGAACCCGCCGTCGGCCAGATAGGCCAGCTCTTCCGGCGTGCTCTCACGGCCCAGAGCGGCGTTGCGGTGGGGAAAGCGACCGAAGCGGACGATGATCTCGCGGTGGTGGCGGGCCCACTTGGTCTGATCGGGCGTGCAGTCGGCCATGGCGGCCAGCCCCCGGTCGTGGTCCTCCAGTCGCTCCGAATGCTGGAACGGCAGGTACCAGAAGGCCCGCAGGTCTTCGGGTCCGCTGCGGTCGAAGCCCTGGTCCAGCGCCCGGTGCGCGAACATTCGCGCCAGCGGGTCGGCGGCCCACATGTGCGCGGTGCGCCGCCACAGGTTGCGCGGAAACTGGTCGAGCAGGAGGAGCAGGGCCAGCGCGCCCTCGGCCGTGTCGGCCCAGTCGTCCAGGCCGCGCCGGGCGGCGGCGAAGTGGGCCGGCTCGAACCGGCGGCAGGCGTCGTCGAAGGCGTCGCCGCCGCGGAACCACTTGCTAGGCCCGGCCTCGCGCCAGAAGGTGAGAACGTCGGTCGGCGAAGGGGGCTGATCCATGAACCGTACTCTGATCGCGGTCGCCATCACGGCGACGCTTGCCGGAGGCTATCTGGTGTGGCGCTGGGCCGAACGGAAGGCCGAGCCGGCGATGCCGCCGGCCGGCGCCTGCGGGCCGCTGTGGGTGACGGACCCGGAGATGTGGCCGCCCGAAGCGCGCCGGACGATCCGCGCCATCGACGTCGCCCGCGTCCGCCCCGACCCCGCCGATCTCGCAGCGCGTGTCGCGGCCGCCGAGAAGGATCGCAGGGAGTTGCGGACGCAGGCCGGGATCGCCGAGCAGCCCGCGCCTATCGAAGTGTTCGTCCGGGGGACATTCGCGGGCGGGCGAGCGAGCCTGGCGGCGCGCCGCAACGCCGCTGGCGATTGGCTGGTCGAGTCGCTTGAGGAAGATCTGCAAGGCATGCAGGCGCCGTTCGGGCGCAAGCTGACGAAGCAGTGGGTGGCGATCGGCGGCGACGCGGCCGCGCGCCTGGACCGGCTGCTGGCGGATCCGTGTCTGTACGCCGAACCGACCTATCTCGCGAGCAAGGTGCCCGTCGTCGGCGGCGGCGACGAGGAGTGCCTGGACGGCGGCGACACGGTCGTCGTCATCAATCACGCCGGCCGGACGCGAAAGGCCTTCCAAGCCTGCGCCGCGCGGGGCAAGACCGGCGAGCTTGTTTCCGTCCTGTACGAGGCGCTTCCGTGACCCTGCCCGTCTACTACGACCGCGACTGCGACCTGTCCCTGATCCGTGGCCGCAAGGTCGCCGTGGTCGGCTACGGCAGCCAGGGGCGCACCCAGGCGCTGAACCTGCGCGACTCGGGCGTCGCGGACATCAGGATCGGGGTGCGCCAGGGCAAGTCGGCCGACACGGCGCGGGCCGACGGGTTCGAGGTCGTCTCCGTGGCGGAGGCCTCGGCCTGGGCGGACGTGCTGGCCCTGCTGACCTCGGACGAGGCGCACCGGGACCTCTATCGCGACGAGATCGCTCCGCACCTGAAGTCCGGCGCCTGCCTGGTGTTCGCCCACGGCCTGTCGGTGCGCTTCGGCCTGGTTGCGCCGGCCGAAAACCTCGACGTGGTGCTGGTTTCGCCCAAGGGCATCGGCCCGCGCATCCGCGACCTCTATGTGGAAGGCGAGGGGGTGTTCTGCCTGTTCGGCGTGCACCAGGACGTCACCGGCCAGGCCAAGGCGCTGGGCCTGTCCTTCGCCGCCGCTCTGGGCTGCGGGCGCAAGGGCATCCTCGAGACCACCATGCGCGACGAGTGCGAGAGCGACCTGTTCGGCGAGCAGGTGGTGCTGTGCGGCGGCGTGCCGGAGCTGGTCAACGACGCCTTCGAGACCCTGGTCGCCGCCGGCTATCCGCCGGAGGTGGCCTGGTTCGAGTGCTTCTACGAGCTGAAGCTGGTGGTCGACCTGATGTTCGCCCGCGGCGTGGCCGGGGCGTTCGAGAAGATCTCCAACACCGCCGAATACGGCGCCTACCAGACCGGCCCGCGGGTGATCGGCGACGCGGCGCGCGCGGCCATGAAGGGCGTGCTCGACGACGTGCAGGACGGCGCTTTCGTGAAGAAGTTCATGGCCGACTACGACGCCGGCTTCCCCGAGCTGCTGGCGCGCCGGCGCGCCCTGGGCGAACGCCCGATCGAGGCGGCCGGACGGCGGCTGGCCGAGGTGGCGGACAAGGCGGGGGAGTAAGGAGCGGCGGGCCGTGGCCGTGCGCTTCCAGCTCCGCTAGAACATCGCCCATGCGGCGCATCTCCACCGTCTGCCTGCTCGGTCCCGACCTCTGGTTTCCGGAGGCGGAGGAGCATGCGCGTCGGCAGCGCGACCTGTGCGACCAGGCCGGCTTCATCGGGATCACGGCGCTGGACCACAATCTGGTCGAGACCGAGCCGTCCGAGGCCATGGCGCGCGAGATCTACGCCGAGAGCATCGCCCGCATCCGCCGCTGCGACGCGGTGGTGGCCAACCTGACGCCCTGGCGCGGGCCGGGCTGCGATGCGGGCACGGCCTTCGAGATCGGCTTCGCCGCGGCGCTGGGCAAGCCGGTGTTCGCCTATCTGAACGTGGTCGACGAGGACGAGGCCGACCATCGCGACCGCGTGGAGCGGATGATCGGGGCCGAGATCGACGCCGACGGCGAATGGCGTGACAGCTACGGCTGCGCCATCGAGGACTTCGGCCTACCGGAGAACCTGATGCTGTGGGCCGAGTCGCGGCGGCTGTACGTGATCGTCACGCCCGACCCGCTGCGCGACCTGACCGGCCTGGAGCTGGTGCTGGACGCGCTCAAGCTCTACGCCGACTAGCTCACATCCACCCCAGCCCCGCCTCGCCGCGGAGGATCGCCTCGGCTTCCGGCGTGTGCTTGCCGGCGTCGCCGCGCGTGTGCAGCACCAGCGGCGGCAGGATGCGCAGGGGCGCCTTGCCGGTCTTCACCGCCTGCACCAGCACCCGCTTGGCCGGAGCGTCGGCGAAGGGGTGGATCGCGCGGATCTGGAACGAGCCGGCGGTCGCGCCCAGCAGGGCCAGCAGGTCGGCCAGCCGGTCGGCGCGGTGGATGACCACGATCCGCCCGCCCTCGCGCACCGCCTTCAGCAGGAAGCGCGTCCAGGCGTCCAGGCCGGTGTCGGCGATCCAGGCGGCGCGGCGGCTGGGGTGAGGCGCGCGCAACGCATTCGGGTCGTCGAAGAAGGGCGGGTTGGCGATCGCCACGTCGAACGGCGGCTCGCCGGGTTCAAGAAAGCCGTGGGCGGCGAACCCCCGGCCCACGTCGCCGGCGCGCACCTGCACGCGGCCTTCGGCTTCGTTCAGGCCGATGTTGCGCTCGGCCAGGGCCAGGGCCTCGAGGTCGCGCTCCACCCCGGTGAAGCGTGCCTCGGGCGAACGCGAAGCCGCCTGGAACAAGACCGCGCCGGCGCCGCAGCCGGCCTCCAGCACCCGCTCGCCAGGCCTGGCGTCGACCGCGGCGGCCAGCAGGGCGGCGTCCATGCCGGCGCGATAGCCCTTGGCCGGCTGCAGCAGGCGCACGCGCCCGTCGAGCAGGCGGTCGTCCGTGACCTTCGGTTGTTCCAGGGGCGGCGTGTCGAGGTGTTCGGTCATGCAACAGAGCTGGGAGCGGAGCAGTTCAAGTGCTAGGGCGGCTTGACCCTGCAAGGGCGCCTAACCATTGTGCGCCGCGTTGACGCGGGGCCGCCAGTCGGCCCGGCCGTTTTTCTGGAGTTTGAGCGTTGGACGCAGCAACCGCCTCCGTCGCGCGCCCCTCGGGCGACGTCGAGAGCCTGATCCGGCTCGCCGTGGCCGACATGGCGGCGGTGGACGCGCTGATCGTCGAGCGCATGCAGAGCCCGGTCGCGGTCATCCCCGCCCTGGCCGAGCACCTGATCTCGGCCGGCGGCAAACGCCTGCGCCCCTTGCTGACCGTGGCCGCCGCGCGGCTGGCCGGCATCGAGGGCGGCGCGCACCACAGGCTGGCCGCCGCGGTTGAGTTCATCCACACCGCCACCCTGCTGCACGACGACGTGGTCGACGGCTCGCAACTGCGCCGTGGCAAGGTCGCCGCCCACCTGATCTGGGGCGCGGCGTCCAGCGTGCTGGTCGGCGACTACCTGTTCGCCCGCGCCTTCGAGCTGATGGTCGAGACGGATTCGCTGCGCGCTCTGGCGATTCTCTCGCGCGCCTCCAGCGTCATCGCCGAGGGCGAGGTGCTGCAGCTGACGCGCGCCCACGACCTGAAGCTGACCCAGGACGTCTACCTGGAGATCATCGGCGCCAAGACCGCCGAGCTGTTCGCGGCCGCGGCCGAGGCCGGCGCGGTGGCGGCCGGCGCGCCGGAAGCGCGGATCCAGGCGCTGCGCGCCTACGGCATGAACCTGGGCCTGGCCTTCCAGCTGGTCGACGACGCGCTGGACTACGGCGGCACGACCGAGGCGCTGGGCAAGAACGCCGGCGACGACTTCCGCGAAGGCAAGGCGACCTTGCCGCTGCTGCTGGCCATCGCCCGCACCGCCGGGCGCGAGGACGCCTTCTGGGAGAAGGCCATGGGCCACCCGGGCGACCAGACCGAGGCCGACTTCCGCCGCGCGCGCGAGATCATCGTGGGCTGCGGCGCCCTGCAGGCGACCCTGGACCTCGCCGGCGAATACGCCGACGCCGCCAAGGCGGCGCTGGGGGTGTTCCCGGCCGACGACTGGCGTCAGGCCCTGGAAGGCCTCGCCGACTTCGCCGTCAGCCGCCGGGCCTAGAGCCGTCGGCCCTTAGCGGCCGGCGCAGCACCGCCCAAAGCAGGCATCCCACGCCCGCCGCCGCCAGGGTCAGGCCGAAGCGCCAGCCTTCCGGCGCGCTGTGGATCGCGAAGCCCAGGCCGATCGCCGCTCCGGTCAGCGCCCAGAACCGCCAGGCCAGGGCCGCGTGGCCCTTGCCGGTGTGGTCCAGCCACAGCTGGTAGACGTGCTCGCGGTGGGCGTGGAACAGCGGCCGGCGCCGGCGCGTGCGGTCCACGAGCGTCAGCAACACGTCGGTCAGGATCGGCAGGGCGGCCACCGCCGCGAACAGCGGCGCGGTCGGCTCGCGCCCGGCCAGCAGCACCGCCAGGCCGCCGATCAGGAAGCCGGAGAACTGCGAGCCGGCGTCGCCCTGGAACAGCCGCGCCCTCGGGAAATTCCACGGCAGGAAGCCCAGCCCCGCCGTCGCCGCGACCGCGCAGGCGCCCACGAGCAGCGGGTCGGCCCCGGCCAGGGCGGCCAGCGCGCCTAAGCCCGCCAGGCTCAGCACGTTGGCGCCGACCACCAGGCCGTTGGAGCCGTCCATGAAGTTGACCGCGTTGACCACCACCACCAGCCAGGCGGTGGTCAGGCCGACGGCGACCACGGCCGGCAGCTCCAGCCGGACGCCGGGCGCCAGCGGCAGCACGTCGATGCGCGCCACCCACAGGGAAAACGCCAGGGCCAACAGCACCTGCGCGAGCAGCTTGTGGGTCGCGGGAAAATCCCAGACGTCGTCGGCCGCGCCGTAGAGGCCCAGCGCGCCGGCCAGGCCCAGCAGGAGGGCCAGATCACGCGTGGTCTCGCCCGCCCCGGGCAGCAGCGCGACCACGCCCGCCACGGTCGCGGCGATCAGGGCCAGGCCGCCGCTGGTGGGCGTCGGGCGCCCGTGCGCGTGGCGCCGGTCCGGCC
>NZ_JAAIVC010000169.1 GCF_010975005.1 Caulobacter sp. 17J65-9
GCGTCAGCCGCCGCGCCTCGCCGCGCAGGGTGCGCACGTACAGGCCGCCGGGGTCGCCGGCCGGCTGGCCGACATAGGCCAGCCAGGCGCCGTTCGCCGACAGGGCCGGCTGCAGCTCGCGGCCGACCTCGGCGGTGACCGGATGCTGGGCCGGGGCGACGAACTCGCCGGACGGACGGCGGGAGAAGCCGACCGCGGCCACCCCGGCGGCGACCACGAGGACAGCCGCCGCCACGCCCCACAGGCGGCGGCGACGATCGGGCCGGGCCTGCGTCTCGGGCCCGGGCGACGACGGATCCGCGCCGGCGGCTTCGGACCGGATCGGCTGCGGCTCGACCAGCAGCAGGAAGCCGATCTTGGGAACGGTCTTGACCACCTGCGGCTCGCGCGCGTCGTCGCCGAAGGCTTCGCGCAGCTTGGCGACCTGGCGGGTGACGGCGTCGTGGGTGACGGCGCGGCCGTCCCACAGGCGTTCGACGATTTCGGCGCGGGTGACCGTGCGCCCGGCGTTTTCGGCCAGCAGGCACAGCAGCCGCATGGCCATCGGCTCGAGCCGGACCACGCCGGCGGGCCCTTCGATTTCGTTGCGGTCGGCGAACACGCGCCAGGCGCCCAGCACGAAGGCGGGCGGCAGGTCGACAGCGGCGGTGATGCGCACGGTCTGGTTCACGACCTTGACTTAATCGTTGGGGGCCAAACTTGCAGCTTAAAAGAGCGACGACCTAGCGCCGCACACGCGAAAGGCGGCGGACCTCTCGGTCCGCCGCCCGTACGCTAGTGCACCGATTTCCGGTGGTCTGCTTCTTAGAAGCGGACCTTGCCGGAGATCGAGAAGGTACGACCGAGCACGCGATAGACTTGCGGGTCGGTGTTGGCCTGGCCGCCGAGGGTGCCCTCGGTGGTCTGCGGCGCTTCCTTGTCGAACACGTTGCCGATGAAGGCCGTGACCTGGAAGTTGTCGGTCATGTCCCAACGGGCGGACATGTCGACGTAGCTGGCTTCCGGCAGCTCGTTGCCGAAGCTGGCGCTGGTCATGGTCGGCACGTAGCTCCAGCGGCCGAACAGGGTCCAGTCGCCCAGGGTGTAGTAGGCCGAGAAGGCCGACTTCCACTCCGGCAGAGCGCCGCCGATGCCCGAGAACGAGTAGCCGACGTACTCGGAGCCGTTGATCGTGTAGGAGTCGATCAGCGACAGCAGCTCGTTCAGGCGCAGGCGACCCTTCATGCCCACGTCTTCCATGTCCAGCGACCATTCGGCCTGGATGTCCCAGCCCTTGGTCTTGAACTGCGAAGCGTTGGCGCGAGTGGTGTTCACGAAGTCGATGTCACCGGTGGAGGTGTCACGGACGACGCGGGCGCAGGCCGGGTTCGAAGCGTCCAGGCTGTTGTAGCACTGGTTGATCCAGAACTGGGCGCCCAGCGACTGAATGGCGTCCTTAATCTCGATGTCGTAGTAATCGACGGTCGAGCGGAAGTCACCCAGCGGGAACCAGTCAGGCTGGAAGACGACGCCGGCCGTGAAGGTCTCGGCGGTTTCCGGCTTCAGGCCCGGGTTACCGAAGGCGAAGGCTTCGACCTGAGCGTTGTTCTGCTCGAAGCCAGCCATGCTGTGACCGCCGGCCTGCGACGAGCAGAAGGCCACCAGCTGCGCCGACGGCGAGCTGCTGGCGTTACACGGGTCGGTGTAGGACGGGAAGCCCTGGTCGCCGTTCTGGAACAGTTCGAAGACCGACGGAGCGCGGGTCGCTTCGTTGTAGACCGCGCGGAAGCGCAGCCAGTCAACCGGAGCGTACTCGCCGCCGATCTTGTAGGTCCAGACTTCGCCGATCGACGAGTAGTCCGAGTAACGCAGGCCCAGTTCCAGACCGAAGTAGTCGGCGAAGGACAGGTCCTTCAGCAGCGGAACCGAGAGTTCCGTGTAGAGTTCACGGACGTCCACCGAACCGGCTTGGTCTTGAATGGCGTTGAAGCCGTAGATGTTGCCAGTGCGCTGCTCGTTGTCGACGCGGAACTCGGCGTCGGTGCCGCGGTATTCGAAGCCGAACACGGCGGCGATCGGGCCAGCCGGCAGCTCCATCAGGTCGCCGCGGACGTAACCGGCCAGGCGGTGCTCTTCAACCTTGGTGGAGGCGAAGGTGCTCACGCGCAGGAAGTCGACCATTTCGTCGGTCAGGGTGTTCTGACCGAAGATGTCGAGCGGCACGCAGCCCGGCAGAGCGGCCGAGCCGAGCGGAGCGCCGGCGGCGGTCTGACAGCCGGCCAGGCCCTGGTTCAGCGCCGTGCGGTTGACCGAGTTGGTGCCGCGGGACAGGCCGTGGTTCTGGCCGTAGCTGGCGGTGACCGACCAGTCCCAGTTGTCGTTGAACGAACCGTCGACGGTGGTCAGCAGCGAGAGCGCGCTGTTCTCGATGAACGCGTTACGCGTGCCGACCTCGTTGGTGCGGCGGTCCATCGTGAAGTCGGCCAGCGGGGTCGGACGCGACTGCAGGGCGGCCCACAGATCGGCGTGGTTGGTCTGGATCAGCGACTGCATGGCCGGGGTCAGCTTGATGGTCAGACCGGTCGCCGGGGTCGGCGCCAGCTGAACTTCCGAGCTGCTGTTCACGTACGACAGCTGGACCTTCGCACGGATGTCGTCGGTGATGTCGTAGGTGCCGATCGTGGTGATGTTGAAGCGCTCGGCCGGGATGATCAGGTAGTTGTCCGGCGCGAAGCTGTAGCGCGACGAACCAGCAGCCCGATCCGGCACGCCGCAGGCGCCGCCGGTGTTGCGCGGGGACAGACGGCCTTGCGAGTCGAACGACAGGTTGCCGCCGTTGACCGCGCCGCCCGCGACGCCGTCGCAGTTGGTGTCGGTGTTGCCGGCGCCGAAGGTGGCGCCCAGGCCCGGACGGGTGCTCAGCGAAGCGCCGTAGCCGGTGATGGACGCGCCGTCGTCGCAGAAGCCGTCAGCCATGTCCGCCGCGCCGCCCGAGCAGGCGTAGCCGGTCGGCGAGCCGAACGCGTTGCCGGTGCCCACTTCCGGGATGCCGTCGCCGTCGGTGTCGACGTCCGGACGGTTGGCGATCCAGCCCCAGGCCGGGGTGCCCGAGCCGCCGGCGAAGATCATGCTGCCGCCCGAGCCCAGGTAGTTCTGGGCTTCAGCGGCGGTGTCGACCACGTGCAGGTTGCCCGAGGCGTCCGAGACGACCGCGGCCGAGGTGCGCGACCAGTCGTATTCCGACTGCGAGACCTTCTCGCGGTTGTAGTAGGCGGCGTAGGCGGTCAGGTTGCCGCGGCCGTCCGCGAAGTTGCCGCCGAACAGGCCGTTGATTTCGACTTCCGGAGCGTTGCCGTCGAAGGCCGAGCCGTAGGTCGCGGTGATTTCAGCGCCTTCGTAGTCGTCCTTCAGGATGAAGTTGACCACGCCCGAGATGGCGTCCGAGCCGTACACGGCCGAAGCGCCGCCGGTCACCACTTCGACGCGCTGGATCAGCGAGGCCGGGATGGTGTTCAGGTCGACGGTGCCGGTGGTCGAGGAGGCCGGAACGCGCTCGCCGTTGACCAGGACCAGGGTACGGTTGGTGCCCAGGCCGCGAAGGTCGATGGTGGCGAAGTCTTCGCCGCCGGCGTTGTTCGAGGTCTTGGTGTTGCCCGGGATGACCTGCGGCAGCTCGTTCAGCAGCGACTCGACCGACAGGGTCGCGGTCATCTGCAGCTGCTCGGCGCCCACGGTCGTGACCGGCGAGATTTCGGTGAAGTCCTGACGGACGATGCGCGAGCCGGTGACGACGACTTCGTCGACGGTCGACTGCTCGGTGTCCTGGGCGTAGGCCGGCGCCGCCGCGAACGCAGCGAAAGCAGCCCCGCAGATCATCGTGGACGCCAACAGGCGGCCACGGACGGTTTGCTTATTCAACTTTCTTCCTCCTGAGCCGGGCGCGGCAAGCACTTCTTGCGAAGACCAGCCACCCGCAGCGACGTTGGCCCGCAGGCATGACGCCCCCGGATAAAGGCCACGGTAGTTGGGCCAAGAGGAAAGGGTCAATTTCACCTTCGCCTATGTGGCGCGGTTTCCATTAAATTGTCGCAATATGGTCACTGCGTACTTCGGAATACTAAATAGCTATATAATTACACGCACGTTATTATATTCCCGACCTGGGACATTCCGGGCCGGCGCGAGCCCTGCGGGATAGGCTGTTTCCGCCACAGACCGATCGGCGCCGCCGCGCCTGAACAGAGCTCGGCCGCCATGCGAACAGGGGGGCGGGCCGGGTGTACGTGGCCGCCCGGACACCGCGTCGCTGCGCCTCCGCCACAATTCAGCCCCGAACCCGCCCCGGCCCGCGCCATTTGCGGCACGCCGGCCACGCGCCGCGACCGCGTCGCCGCACGGACAACACGCTTGCGACCAAATCCGACGAATGTGCGACGAACACGGCACACGGCGGGACGCCGGCGATGGTATGAGTAGAGGCGAGGTCTAGAACGCCGCGGCGGGGACGGATGCTGAGTTTGGAACCGTTTTGGCGGCGAGTGGACGTGCGGGAGGCCGCGGCCCTGGCGCTGGGCCTGTGGGGCACGGCCTACGTGGTCTACCTGACCGCCGGCCTGGCCAACGACGGGGCCATGGCCGGCTTCAACTATCTCATGTATGCGCTGATGGCCGGCTTCGGCTTGGTGCCGTCGGCGCTGATCTACCTGACCATGAGCACGACCGAGCGGATGCGGCTGGCGCCGCGCCTGGCGGTGATCGGCGTGTGCCTGGTCGGCACCGGCCTGCTGCACGCGCTCAACGACTCCCTGCTGTTCGAGCTGTTCTTCCGCGCCTACCGGCCGAGGTTCGCCGGCACCCCGCTGGTGCGGGCGATGGCCGGCAACTTCCTCATTCTGGTGTGGCTGCACGCGCTGTACGCCGCCGGCGTGGAGCTGGTGCGCTCGGCCCGGGCGACGCGCGAGCGCGACCGGCTGCTGAGCGAGGCGCGCGCCGCCGCCCACCAGGCCCAGCTGGCCGCCCTGCGCTTCCAGCTGAACCCGCACTTCCTGTTCAACACGCTGAACGCGGTCTCGACCCTGGTGGTCACCCACCGCAACGCCGAGGCCGAGACCATGATCGGCCGGCTGTGCGAGTTCCTGCGCGCGTCGCTGGCCTCGGACCCGCAGGCGACCACGCCGCTGGCCGAGGAGATGGCCACGGTGGAGGCCTATCTGGAGATCGAAAGCGTGCGCTTCGGCGAGCGCCTGCGGGTGGAGATGGCCTGGCCGCCGGAGCTGGAGACCGCCGCGGTGCCGGGCCTGGTGCTGCAGCCGCTGGTCGAGAACGCGGTGAAGTACGCCGTCGCCCCGGCCCGCCGGCCGGTGACCATCCGGGTCGCCGCCGCCGAACGCGACGGCGCGCTGGCCCTGATGGTCGAGGACGACGGCGACGCCGGCGAACTGGCGGCCGATCACGCCGGGACGGGCGTGGGACTCGAGAACGTGCGCAGGCGCCTGACCGCCCTCTACGGGGCCGACTGCGCGCTGGAAGCGGGCCGCGTGCCCGGCGGCGGGTGGCGCGTGGCGCTGCGACTGCCGCTGAACCGCACCAACGACGCAAGGAGGGCGGCGTGACTCTGAAGGTTCTGCTGGTCGACGACGAGCCGCTGGCGCTGGAACGCCTCGCCCTGGCCCTGCGCGACGTGCCCGACACCCAGGTGGTCGGCACCGCCGCCGACGGCGAGGCCGCCGCCGATGCGATCGCCCGGCTGAGGCCCGACCTGGTGCTGCTGGACATCCAGATGCCCGGCGCCGACGGCCTGTCGCTGGCCGCCGCCCTGCCGACCGAGGACCGGCCGGAGATCGTCTTCGTCACCGCCTTCAACCAGCACGCCCCGGACGCCTTCGAGCTGGAGGCCACCGACTATCTGCTGAAGCCGGTGCAGTTCGACCGCCTGCGCCAGGCCGTCGAACGGGCCCGCCGGCGCCGCTCGACCAGCGCCGCGGCCGCCCGCGCCGCCGAACTGGAGGCCCTGGTCCGGGCCATGGATCCGGAGCCCGCGGCCGCCGCCGCCGGCTGCTACGACAACGAGATCTGGGTGCCCTCCTCCAAGGGCCTGATCCGGGTCGACCTGGAGCGCGTGACCTGGATCGAGGCGGCCGGCGACTACGTTCTGTTCCACTCCGACACCCGCAGCCACATCCACCGCATCACCATGGGCGCCCTGGCCGGCCGGCTCGACCCGGCCCGCATCGCCCGCGTCCACCGCTCCGCCTTCGTGCGCCTGGGCGCGGTCGCCTCGGTGGAGCGGCTGGGCAAGGGGCTGATCGCCCTGACCCTGACGGACGGCGGCACGGTCCAGGTCGGACCCAGCTACACCAAGTGCGTGCTGGCCGCGCTCGGCGCGCGCCAGACCCGCGACCTGGCGGTGGCGGTCTAGGACCGCCGCAGGCGGAAACGGGCGATCCGCCCGGGTCGGCAAGCGCGTTCGCCGCACAGGCGAGGCGTCCTGTCCGGCCGGCTTTCAAGCGGAACCTTCGACCGACCGCTGCGGTTCTAGGACCCTCAGCAAAGCCGGAGGGGATCCGTGGCCGAGACTATTCTGATCACCGGCGGCGCCGGATTCATCGGCCGCCGGGTCGCCAGGCTCCTGCTCGAGCGTGGCGACCGCGTGCGCGTGCTCGATTCCCTGGTCGAGCAGGTGCATGGCGGGGTCGAGCGCCCGGCCGAGCTGCCCGCCGAGGTCGACCTGCACGTCGGCGACGTGCGCGACGAGAACGCCGTGGTCGCGGCCCTGCGCGGGGTCGACGCGGTGATCCACCTGGCCGCCGAGGTCGGGGTCGGCCAGAGCATGTACGAGGTCGACCGCTACGTCTCGGGCAACGACTACGGCACCGCGGTCCTGCTGCAGCAGCTGATCCAGAAGCCGGTCCGCCGCATCGTCACCGCCTCGTCCATGTCGATCTACGGCGAGGGCCTCTATCGCGCCGTCGACGGCGCCGTGCTGGAGACCGTCGACCGCCGCCGGCCGGGACCAGGCGCCTGGGAACCGACCGACGCCGACGGCCGCCCGCTGGCGCCCCTGCCGACGCCCGAGTGGAAGCGGCCGGACCTGGTGTCGGTCTATGCGCTGGGCAAGTACGTGCAGGAGCGGCTGACCCTGACCCTGGCGCCGGCCTACGGCATGGAAGGCGTGGCGCTGCGCCTGTTCAACGTCTACGGCCCCGGCCAGGCGCTCTCCAATCCCTACACCGGCGTGCTGGCCATCTTCGCCGGGCGGCTGCTCAACAAGCAGCGGCCGCTGGTGTTCGAGGACGGCGGTCAGCGCCGCGACTTCGTCTATGTCGACGACGTGGCCCGCGCCTTCGTCACCGCCCTGGACCACCCCGACGCGCCCGGAAACGTGTTCAACGTCGGGGCCGGCAACTCGGTCTCGGTGGCCGAGGTCGGCGAACGGCTGGCCCGCGCCATGGGCCTGGACATCGCCCCCGAGATCACCGGTCAGGCGCGCGCCGGCGACATCCGCCACTGCTTCTCCGACGCCTCGCGCGCCCGCGACGTGCTGGGCTTCACGGCGCGGCGCGACTTCGACGAGGGCCTGGTCGAGCTGGTCGAGTGGGTCGCCCGGCAGAGCGCCGAGGACCGAGTCCAGGACGCCCGCCGCGAACTGCAGACGCGAGGGCTGGTCGCCTGATCGCAGAGTTCCCTTCCACCCGAACGCCAGGGTTTCCCATGACGTCCGGCTCTTCTCGCCTTCCGGTCCGACGCCTGTTCCTCACCGCGGACACCGTGGGCGGCAGCTGGGGCCCCGCGCTCGAGCTCGCCCGCGGCCTGGCCGGCCACGGGGTCGCCACCACGCTCGCGGTGCTGGGCCCGCGCCCGGCTCAGGCCGAAGCGGCCCGGGCGCGCGC
>NZ_JAAIVC010000016.1 GCF_010975005.1 Caulobacter sp. 17J65-9
CGGGGAGGGCGGCCAGGCCCGCCTGCACCGACAGGGCGCGCGTGGCGCCGCCGGCGGTGGTGATCCAGCCTGAGAGGCCGGCCAGCGCCTCGGCCGCGCGCGCTTCCTCGCCGGCCGGCGTGACCACGACGACCGTGCCGGCGCCCGCCTTCAGCAGCGCTTCGACCGACCAGCGCACCACCGGCTTGCCGGCCAGCTCGCGCCACTGCTTGGGACCGCCCGCGCGCGAGCCGGAGCCCGCCGCCACCACAACCGCGTTGAAGTTCATGAGCCGGTGCATAGGCCAACGCGCCGCGCGTGGCGAGGCTGGACGCGCGCGGCGCGCTCGGCGACAAGGCGCGGATGTCGCGGACTTTTCGCATCGGAAACGTGGAGATCGCCGGCCGGGTGCTGATCGCGCCCATGACCGGGATCAGCGACCTGCCGTTCCGGCGGGTGGCCTCGCGCCTGGGCGCGGCCTACGTCGCCACCGAAATGGTCGCCTGCGCCGAGCTGGCCCGCGGCCGCCCCGACGTGGTGCGCCGCGCCGCCGTGGGCGAGGGGCTGCCGCTGACGGTGATCCAGCTGGTCGGCCGGGAGGAGCAGTTCCTGGCCTCGGGCGCGCGCATGGCCGAAGCCGCCGGCGCCGACCTGATCGACCTGAACATGGGCTGCCCGGCCAAGGAGGTCACCGGCGGCCTGTCCGGCTCGGCCCTGATGCGCGACCTGGACCATGCCGAACGGCTGATCCGCGCCGCCGTGGGCGCCACCTCGCGGCCCGTCACCCTGAAGATGCGCCTGGGCTGGGACGACGTGTCGAGGAACGCCCCGGAACTGGCGGCCCGCGCCGAAGCCTGCGGCGTCGCCGCCGTCACCGTGCACGGCCGCACCCGCCAGCAGTTCTACAAGGGCGTGGCCGACTGGAACGACGTCGCGCGCGTGAAGCAGGCCGTCTCCATTCCGGTGATCGTCAACGGCGACGTGGTGGACGCGGCCTCCGCCCGCGAGGCCCTGACCCGCTCGGGCGCCGACGCGGTGATGATCGGCCGAGGCATTTACGGCCGCCCCTGGCTGGCGGCGGAGATCGAGCGGGCGCTGGCCGACGGCACCGAGATCGTCGAGCCGGGCGCGCAAGCGCGCCTGGCCATCGTCGTCGAGCACTTCCGCGAGAGCCTGGCCTTCTACGGCGCGGGTCTCGGCCTGAAGATGTTCCGAAAGCACCTGGGCTGGTACATCGAGCAGGCTCCCTGGCCGGCCACCCCCGAAGCGCGGCGCGAAGCCAAGGGGCGACTTTGTCGCATCGACGATCCGGCCGAGGTCGAACGCGCCCTGGCCCTTTTGTGGCTGGGGGACGGCCTGCGCGCGGCGGCCTGATCTGGCGCAACGCGGCAACATAGCTGTTGAATCTACGCCACAGTCTGTGCCTATCATGCGGCCATGCTCAACGCGTCTGCGCGCCGTCGTGCGCCAGCAGATCGCCCGCCCTTGCGGCGAAGGCTGACGCAGGTCTGGTCCTCGCCGGGACGGGCCCGAGCGGCGTTCGGCGTGGCGTACGCCTTGGCCGTTGTGATCACCGCCCTGGCCATCTGGCTGGTGGCCTCGGCGCCGGGCAGCGGCCCGATCGGGCCGGCCAGCCGCGTGCTGCTGCTGGTGCTCGGCTTCAACCTGCTTGTCATTCTGGGCCTGGCCGCCGTGGTCGGCTGGCGCGTGCTGCGCCTGGCGCGCGGGCGCGCGTCGGACCCCGGCGCGAGGCTGCACCTGCGCTTCGTCACCCTGTTCGCGGCCGCGGCCGTGATCCCGGCCATCGTGGTCGCCCTGTTCTTCGGCGTGCTGGTCACCCGCGGGGTGGAGAGCTGGTTCAGCCAGAACGTCCGCACCGCCGTGGAGAACGGCGCCAGCATCGCGCGCACCTACCTGGTCGACGTCAGCGACGAGGTCAGCGACGACCTGCAGGCCATGTCGGGCGAGATGCAGCAGCTGCAGCCGATCTACGGCGACCGCCTGAGCTTCAGCCGGGCCCTGACCGGCCTCGCCGAATACCGGGGCTATTCCGTTTACCTGCTGGACCGCACGGGCCGGATCCTGGCCCGGGGCGAGACCGCCGACGCGTCGGCCTTCCTGGCCCCGCCGCCCTCGGCCTTCGATCGCGCCGACAGCGGCGAGACGCCGGCCGAGGTGACTGAGAATCCCGACGCCGTGCGCGCCCTGTTCCCGCTGGAAGGCTATGAGGGCGCCTACGTCTACGTGGTGCGTCCCCTGAGCGACGGCGTGGTGGAGCGCCTGCGCAACTCCGAGCAGTCGGTGGTCGGCTATCGCGAGCGCGAGGCCAACCAGGAGCGCATCCAGGTCGCCTTCGTTCTGGCCTACGCCGAGACCGCGCTGCTGGTGCTGGTCGGCGCCGTGTGGCTGGGCATCACCGCCGCCGGCGCCATCGCCGCGCCGGTCGCGCGCCTGGTGCAGGCCGCCGACCGCGTCGCCGGCGGCGATCTGACCGCGCGCGTGGAGACCGACCGCGACCCCGAGGAGATCGCGGTCCTGACCCGCGCCTTCAACCGGATGACCAGCGACCTTCAGACCCAGCAAGGGGCGCTGAAGGCCGCCAGCTCGGAGGCGCAGGGGCGTCGCCGCTTCATCGAAACCGTGCTGTCGGGCGTCAGCGCCGGCGTCATCGGCCTGGACCCGAACGGCCGGGTGTCGGCGGTCAACCGCCAGGCGCTGGGCCTGCTGGCGCTGAAGGAAGCCGACACCCTGGGCCGACCGCTGGCCAAGGTCGCGCCGGAGCTGGCCGAGGTCGCCTCCCACGCCGGCGAGGCCGATCGCGACGTCGACGTCACCCGCGGCTCGGAGACGCGGCGCCTGCGCGTGCGCGCCACCGGCGGCGAGGGCGGGGTGGTTCTGACCTTCGACGACATCACCCGCCTGATCACCGCCCAGCGCAACGCCGCCTGGCGCGACGTGGCCCGGCGCATCGCCCACGAGATCAAGAACCCGCTCACCCCGATCCAGCTCTCGGCCGAGCGGCTGCGGCGCAAGTACCGCGGCCAGCTGACCGACGACCTGGAGACCTTCGACCGCTGCACGGACACCATCATCCGCCAGGTCGGCGACATCGGCCGGATGGTGGACGAGTTCTCGTCCTTCGCCCGCATGCCGACGCCCAAGTTCGCCGACGAGGACGCGGCCGAACTGCTGCGCCAGGCGGTGTTCGCCCAGCGCGTGGCCCAGGCGGACATCCGGCTGGAGCTGGCCGAACCGGTGCCGGAGGTGCGGCTGGTCTGCGACGGGCGGATGGTCGGCCAGGCTCTGACCAACGTGCTGAAGAACGCCGGCGAGTCCGTCCAGGCGCGCCGCGCCGCCGATCCCGACGCGGTCGGCGGCATGGTCGCGCGCCTGGTGGTGGACGAGGACCAGGTGGCGTTCGTGGTCGAAGACGACGGCATCGGCCTGCCCGACAAGGATCGGGACCGGCTGACCGAACCCTATGTGACGACGCGGGAGAAGGGCACCGGCCTGGGCCTCGCGATCGTGAAGCGTATTTGCGAGGACCACGGCGGCGAGCTTCGGCTGGCCGACGCGGTCGAACTGTCCGGCGCGCGGGTCTCGCTGAATTTCCCGCGCGCGCGCAAGGGGGCGGCCCATCCGCCCGCGGCTGTGGCTTGAGGGCGACATGAAGGCTGGTGGCGGGGCGGACATCCTGGTGGTCGACGACGAGGCGGACATCCGCGAACTCGTCGCCGGAATCCTGCAGGACGAGGGCTATGCGGTGCGGACCGCGGCGGACTCGGATCAGGCCCTCGCGGCGATCCGGGCGCGCAAGCCCTCGCTGCTGGTGCTCGACATCTGGATGCAGGGCGGGGGCCTGGACGGCCTGGAGCTGCTGGATCTGGTCAAGGAGCTGGATCCGGACCTGCCGGTGGTCATGATCTCCGGCCACGGCAACATCGAGACGGCGGTCAGCGCGATCAAGCGCGGGGCCTACGACTTCCTCGAAAAGCCGTTCAAATCCGACCGCTTGCTGCTGATTGTGGAACGCGCGCTGGAAGCCACCAACCTGCGCCGCGAGAACCGCCGCCTGCGCGCCAAGGCGTTCGTGCCGGACGGCCTGATCGGCCGCTCGGTCGCCGCCCAGCAGCTGCGCGCCACGGTCTCCAAGGTCGCGCCGGCCAACAGCCGCGTGCTGATCTCCGGCCCGCCCGGTTCCGGCAAGGAGCTGGTGGCTCGCCTGATCCACGACAACAGTCCGCGCATGCGCAACGAGTTCGTGGCCATCAGCGCCGCGGGCATGGCCCCGGAACGCCTGGACATCGAGCTGTTCGGCGAGGAAGGCGAGGGCGGCCGGCCGCGCAAGATCGGCGTGTTCGAGCGCGCCCACGGCGGCACCCTTTACCTCGACGAGGTGGCCGACATGCCGCGCGAGAGCCAGAGCCGCATCCTGCGGGTGCTGGTCGAGCAGCGCTTCCGCCGCGTCGGCGGCGACAACGACGTGCAGGTCGACGTGCGGGTGATCTCGTCCAGCTCGCGCGACCTGCGCGAGGAGATCGTCGCGGGCCGCTTCCGCGAGGACCTGTTCCACCGCCTGAACGTGGTGCCGATCCGCGTGCCCGGCCTGGCCGAGCGGCGCGAGGACATCGCCGAGCTGGTCGACTACTTCATCGAGGGGATCAGCGAGGCTCAGGGCCTGCCCAAGCGCAAGCTGGGCGAGGACGCCGTGGCGACCCTGCAGGTGCATGCCTGGCCGGGCAACGTCCGCCAGCTGCGCAACAACGTCGAGCGGCTGCTGATCCTGGCCGCCGGCGATCCGGGCGAGACGATCACCGCCGAAATGCTGCCCTCCGAGGTGGCCCAGGCGGGTCAGGCCGGTTCGGTCGGGCCGGAGCGCATCATCGCGCTGCCGCTGCGCGACGCCCGCGAGGTGTTCGAGCGCGAGTACCTGGCCGCCCAGATCCTGCGGTTCGGCGGAAACATCTCGCGCACGGCCGCCTTCATCGGCATGGAGCGCTCGGCGCTGCACCGGAAGCTGAAGTCCCTGGGCGTCGCGCCCGCCCGCAGCGGCGAAGAATTCGAGGAGGAGTGATGTCGCGCGTCGCCTATGTGAACGGCCGGTTCGTCCCGCACGGTCAGGCCGTCGTCCACGTGGAGGATCGCGGCTACCAGTTCGCTGACGGGGTCTATGAGGTCTGGGCCGTGTTCGACGGCCGGCTGGCCGACTACCAGGGCCACATGGACCGGCTGGACCGCAGCCTCGACGAGCTGCGCATCGAACGGCCGATGAGCCGCGGCGCGCTGACCTCGGTGCTGCGCGAGACCATCCGGCGCAACCGGGTGCGCGAGGGCATCGTCTACCTGCAGGTCACCCGCGGCACGGCGCGGCGCGACCACGCCTTCCCGAACCCCGAGGTCGCCCCCAGCGTGGTCGTGACCGCCCGCTCGATGGATCCCGCCGTGGCCGAGGCCAAGGCGGCCAAGGGCGTGGCCGTGATCACCACGCCGGAGAACCGCTGGGGCCGTTGCGACATCAAGACGGTGGGGCTGCTGCCCAACGCGCTGGCCAAGCAGAAGGCGCGCGAGGCCGGCGCGGCCGAGGCCTGGTTCGTCGACGAGCTGGGCTTCGTCACCGAGGGGGCTTCGACCAACGCGTGGATCGTCGACGCCGAGGGCGTGCTGCGCACCCGCGACACCCAGGCCAACATCCTGCGCGGCATCACCCGCCACGGCCTGCTGGCCCTGGCTCGCGAGGCCGGCATGAAAGTGGCGGAAGGTCCGTTCACGGTGGATCAGGCCAAGGCGGCGAAGGAGGCGTTCTTCTCGGCCGCCTCGGCCTTCGTCATGCCGGTGGTGTCGATCGACGGCGCGAAGATCGGCGACGGCCGGCCCGGCCCGATCGCCACCCGCCTGCGCGAGCTGTACCTGGAAAACGCCCGGAACACGGCGGCCTGAGCGCCCGTTCAGTTCACGCCGGTTGCGGGCGGGGCTCCGCAACGCTTAATTGCACTCATCTGCCCGTGTGTGTGGAAGCGCGGGGCTTCCAATAAGGAGGGGCGACCACCATGTCCCAAGACAAGAAACAGAATCTGCAAGACACCTTTCTCAACAGCGTTCGTAAATCGAAGACGCCGCTGACCATCTTCCTGGTCAATGGCGTGAAGCTGCAAGGCGTGGTCACCTGGTTCGACAACTTCTGCGTGCTGCTTCGCCGGGATGGACAGTCCCAGCTGGTCTATAAGCACGCGATCTCGACCATCATGCCCTCTCAGCCGGTGCAGTTGTACGAACCGGAAACCGACAGCAGCGAAGATTGACCGAAAAGTTCGTGGACCGGCGGCCTGTGATTCAGGCCGCGGTCGTCATCCATCCTGAGTTCCCCGGCGAGACTCGCCTCCGCGATCCCGAAGCGCGCCTGACCGAAGCGGTCGGCCTGGCTGAAGCGCTGGACCTCGAAGTCCGCGCGGCGGAGATCGCGCGCGTGCGCCGGGTCACCCCCGCCACCCTGTTCGGCTCCGGCCGGGTCGACGAAATCGGCGTCCTGGTCGAGAGCGTCGAGGCCGACCTGGTGGTCATCGATGACGCCCTGTCGCCGGTGCAGCAGCGCAACCTGGAAAAGGCCTGGAAGGCCAAGGTCGTCGACCGCACCGGCCTGATCCTGGAGATCTTCGCCCGGCGCGCCCGCACGCGGGAAGGCAAGCTGCAGGTCGAGCTGGCCCGGCTCGAATACGAGCGCTCGCGCCTGGTGCGCACCTGGACCCACCTGGAACGCCAGCGCGGCGGCTTGGGGAAGACCGGCGGTCCCGGCGAAACCCAGATCGAGCTCGACCGGCGGATCATCGCCGACAAGATCGTGCGCCTGAAGGCGGAGCTGGAGGAGGTGCGGCGCACCCGCACCCTGCACCGCGCCGCGCGCAAGCGCGTGCCGTTCCCGACCGTGGCGCTGGTCGGCTACACCAACGCCGGCAAGTCGACCCTGTTCAACCGCCTGACCGGGGCCGACGCCCTGGCCAAGGACATGCTGTTCGCCACCCTGGACCCGACGCTGCGCACCGTGCGCCTGCCCAAGGGCCGCCCGGCGATCATCTCCGACACGGTGGGCTTCATCTCCGACCTGCCGCACGAGCTGGTCGAGTCGTTCCGCGCCACCCTGGAAGAGGTCGGCGAGGCGGACGTGATCCTGCACGTGCGCGACGTGGCCGACCCGGACGGCGAGTCCCACGCCCGCGACGTCGAGCAGGTGCTGTCGCAGATCCCGATGGCCGAGGGGCGCCGTCAGGTGCTGCTGGAGGTCTGGAACAAGATCGACCTGCTGCCGCCCGACGACCGCGCCCCGGTCGAGGCTCGCGCGGCTCGCCGCGGCGACGCCGGCGGCCCGCCCGCCGTCGCGGTCTCGGCGGTCAGCGGCGAGGGGATCGAGGCGCTGCGCGCGACGATCGCCGACCTGGTCGACGACGCGCCCGAGGTCGAGACCCAGCTGCCGCCCGGCGACGGCGAGGCCCTGGCCTGGCTCTACCAGAACGGCCGGGTCACCGACCGCGAGGACGCCGAGGACGGGTCCATGCGCATCGTGGTCCGGCTGGACGCCCAGGCGCTGGGCCGCTTCGAGCGGCTGTTCCCCGAAGCGCGGCTGCAGCACGCGGCGCAGTGACCGTTTAGCGGCGGTCGCGGCCTCGCCCACAGTTTGAGTTCGACGCGAGTCGTGCGCGAATCCCCGTTCGGTGAACGCGGGGGTGAGGCGATGGCGCGGATCGAGGCGGGGGCTGGCGGCGGCGGTGTTGAGGCCGTGCAGGAACGGCCGGCCGAGGCGGCGGTCTGGCCGCTTTGGCGCGAGCTCAAGAAGGGATTTTCGACCTGGAGCCTTGCTGGGTCGGCGTTCGTGACCCCCGGCTCCTGGGGCTATGCGGGCCTCGACTTCGTGACCGGGCTCCGCCGCAACCGCTCGACGCACGAGGTGTTCGCTCTGCTCGAGGGGGTGTCCGAAGCCCAGTTCGAGGCGCTGTCGGCGCTGGCGGCCCTGAACGCGCGCCGGCAGGAGCAGATGTTCCGCGTCGTCGCGCTCGGCTACATCACCATCCCGCTCACCCTGATCGCGACCTGGGCCGAGATCGCGCCGGAAGGCGTGGTCGCCTTGCTCGGGCAGAATACGCAGTTGGCGCTCTACGCGGTGTTCCTCTTCACCTTCGGCGTCCTGGCCTATTTCGCCAGCTCGTGGCGCTCGCGCCAGATCGTGTCGGTGCTCGAGCTGGTGAGGATCGAGCGCCGGCTCGCCCCCGCCGCCCCCAAACGGCGCGGCGGCTGAGGGGCGCCGCGAAGGCGCCCCGAGACCGCTTACGGCTTCCCGACCACCGCCGGCAGCACCTGCTCGGTGACCAGCCGGTCGGTGATGCCGTGCGGGTTGCGCTCGTTGTAGTTGGTGGTGGTGATGACCACGGCCATGTCGAGCTCGGGGAAGGCCAGCACCTTGTTGCCGCCGGTGCCGTGCATGCCGAAGGTGCGCCAGTCGCGGCCGCGGGCCGTGAAGCTCTTCAGCCACCACAGGTAGCCGTACTCGATGCCGTCGTCGACGCGGGCCTTGGGCGTGATCGAGGCCAGCACCCAGTCGGCTGAGATCACCCGCTTGCCGTTCCAGACGCCGCCCTTCAGGTAGAGCTCGGGCATCTTCAGCAGGTCGCGGCTGCGCAGGCCGAGGCCGCCGCCGCCCTGGGCCAGGCCGGTCGGCGCGAACTGCCACTCGGCGCCCTGGAACTGCAGCGGATCGAACAGGGCGGCCTTGGCGAAGTCCGGCAGCGGCTGGCGCACGGCCCGCTCGACCACGGCGCCGGCGGTGGTCACGCCGGCGGTGCAGTAGCTGAAGCTGCGGCCGTACGGGGAATCGGCAGGCTTGGGGACCCAAGCCGGGAAGCCGCGGATCGGCAGGTCCAGGTAGAACTTCACCCAGTCCTCGATCAGGTACATGCGCTCTTCGTTGCCGCGCGAGAACTGGTTTTGGTCGTCGCATTCCAGCAGCGAGCTCATGGTCAGCAGATCCTCGAGCGTGATCGCCGCCTTGCGCGGGTCGGGGTTCTCGGGCGGCTGCTTGTCCTTGAAGTACGCGAACACCGGGGCCTTGGCGGAGGGCAGGGCCTTGCGGTCGACGGCGACGCCGGCCAGGGCGCCGGTGATGGTCTTGGTCACCGAGCGGGTGTTGCGCAGCGCGTCGCGGCCGCCGTCGTCGAAGTACTGCTCGTAGACGATGCGCCCGTGGCGCTCGATCACGACGCTGGTCACCTGCTTGTAGTCGCCGGCCTTGATGGCGGCGGTCATGCGGTCCAGCGCCTCGACCGACAGGCCCTCCTGGGCGGCCGGGGCCGCGCGCCAGCCGTCGTCGGCCGGAGAGGCGGCAATTGCCGCGCCGGCCAGAATCCACACGCCGGCAGCCAGGGTGATCGCACGCTTCAACATCGTCAGCCTCGAAGGTCCCGGGAAAACACGCCCCTAAGGCAGAGCTAGCCGATCAGCGGCGGGCGGGTCTTGTAAGCATCGAACCTGACGGGTTCAGCACGCGGCGATATTCGCCGGGCGTCGCCCCGAACACGGCCTGGAAGGCGTGGGTCAGGTGGCTCTGGTCGCAGAAGCCGGTGTCCGCCGCGATCTGGCCCAGCGGCGTGCGGGTGCGGGCCAGCAGGTCGGCGGCCCGCTCGACCCGGCGACGCCGCGCGTATTCGGCCGGCGTGCAGGCCAGGTGGCGGCGGAAGGCGCGGGCCAGATAGACCGGGTGCACGCCCACCTCGGCCGCCACCGCGGCGACACCGCCGGCCGGCGGAGCCTCGGTCAGCAGTTCGCGGGCGCGGGCCAGCCAGGACGGGGCCGACGCCGCGGCGCGCTCGTCCGTGGCGGCGCCGACCAGCTCCAGGCAGAGGCTCTCCAGCGTCTCGGTGGTCGGCTCGTGCCTGACTGCCCGCAGCAGCCGCCACACCCCGGCGTAGGCGTCCGGCCGGCGCAGCCGCACGGCCGAGCGCGGGGCGCGGTCGGCCCAGTCCAGGGCGCCCAGCGTCTCCGCCGGCATGGACACGGCCAGGAAGCGGCCCAGGCCCGGGCCGAAGCAGTCGCGGTGCGCGGTCCCGGGCGGGTTGTAGATCACCAGCGGCGAGGCCGGCGCGTCGTCGGCCCCGTCGGCGGTGGACAGGTAGCGGCCGCGGGTCACGAAGATGAAGTGAGCGTCGCTGTGCACGTGATGCTCGATCTCGTGCGCGGGGACGGTCGCCTCCCGGTCGGTGACGCGGAACGCGCCCGCCGTCCGTTCAAGGTCGGCGGCGCCGTAGAACACCCCGTGGGCGAGCGTGGCGACGCCGCCGGCCATGCTCAGGCGCCGAGCAGCTTGGACGCGGTCGGCGCGAAGTAGGTGACGATGCCGGCGCAGCCCGCGCGCTTGAAGGCGGTCAGGCTCTCCAGCACGGCGCGGTCGTGGTCCAGCCAGCCGTTCTTCACCGCCGCCTGGATCATCGCGTACTCGCCAGACACCTGATAGGCGAAGGTCGGCACCCGGAAGGTCTCGACCACGCGCCGGACGATGTCGAGGTAGGGCATGCCCGGCTTCACCATCACCATGTCGGCGCCCTCGGCCAGGTCCATGGCGACTTCGCGCAGGGCCTCCTCGGTGTTCCCGGGATCCATCTGGTAGGTCTTCTTGTCCCCGGTCAGCGCCTTGGCCGAGCCGACCGCGTCGCGGTAGGGGCCGTAGAAGGCCGAGGCGTACTTGGCGGCGTAGGACAGGATCAGGGTGTCCTGGTAGCCCTCGGCCTCCAGCACCTTGCGGACGCAGGCCACACGGCCGTCCATCATGTCGGAGGGGGCGACGATGTCGGCCCCGGCGCGGGCCTGGGCGAGGGCCTGCTCGGCCAGGCGCTCGATGGTGGAATCGTTATCGATGCGGCCGTCGATCAGCAGGCCGTCGTGGCCGTGGTCGGTGTAGCAGTCCAGCGCCACGTCGCACATGACACCGATCTCCGGCGCAGCGTCCTTGATCGCCTTGACCACGGTGGGCACCAGGCCGGCCGGATCCTGCGCCTCGGTGCCGAACTCGTCCTTCCGGGACCCGTCGATATTCGGGAAAATGGCCACGGCCGGAATGCCCAGGTCGCGGGCCTGCAGCGCGGCCTTCACCGCCTCCACCACGTTCAGCCGGTCGACGCCCGGCATGGACGGCACCGGAATGCGCGGCTCCTCGCCGTCGTGGACGATGAGCGCCCAGAGTAAGTCCGACGGCGACAGCTCGGTTTCGCGGGTCAGCCGGCGAATCCAGTCGGCCTGGCGCAGGCGACGAGGACGGAGCGCGGGGTAGGGGGCGATCGGGAAGGTGGTCATGGCGGGGCTTCTAGCACCGTAGCGCGGGCGCGAAACCCGCTTTGGCGCGGTTCAGCCGCCGGATCCTCCGGTCGCTTGGCCGACCGCCTGGCCGTTGGCCAGCCGCACCACGCCGAAGAGCGAGGCGCCCATCATCCACAGGCTGCCGATGGCGGCGACCACCATGCCGGTAACGATGCCGAGCACGCTGGCGGCGTGGAACTCGAAGTCGCTCTCCTGGAAGGCGGCCATGTTCCAGGCGTCCCAGCCTTCGCCGTGGTGGGTCATGGCCTGGAACACGTCGTTGATCACCACGCCCAGGCCGAACAGGAAGGCGATGGTGCCGACCACGGCGATGGCCACCGAGATCCAGAACACCTTGATCTGGAAGTCGTAGTGGGTGCGGGTCACCGCCTGGGCCTGGGCGCGGCGCACATAGGCCACGATCACGCCGACCAGGCCCGTGAAGCCGAACACGAAGGGCGCGACGAACATCAGGGCGTAGACGAGGAACGCGAGGTTGCGGTCGTCGCTCGACGCGGGCGGGGCGTGTCCGGTAGAGACCGTGTCCGACATCTCGGGCGCTCCTGGTTCGCATAACAAATGCGACTAAAGCGCCTGCATCTCAACACCTTCGGCTTCGATAGCCGAGCTTACGGGTACGACGACCGATGGATTTCAGCCTGACCGAAGACCAGCGCGCCATCCAGGACGCGGCGCGCGCCTTCGCCGAAGCCGAGCTGGCCCCGCACTCCGCCGAGTGGGACGAGACCAAGCATTTCCCCGTCGACGTGATGCGCAAGGCGGCCGAACTGGGCTTCGCCGGCATCTACGTGCAGGAGGAGCACGGCGGCTCGGGCCTGTCGCGCCAGGACGCGGCGATCATCTTTGAAGAGCTGGCCCGCGGCGACGTCTCCACGGCGGCCTTCATCTCGATCCACAACATGGCTTCGTGGATGATCGACCGGTTCGGCTCGGACGCGCTGCGCGCCAAGTACGTGCCGCGCCTGACCACCATGGAGCTGATCGCCAGCTACTGCCTGACCGAGCCGGGCTCGGGCTCCGACGCGGCCGGCATGCGCACGTCCGCGCGGCTGGACGGCGACCACTACGTCCTGAACGGCTCCAAGGCGTTCATCTCCGGCGCGGGGACCAGCGACGTCTACGTCGTCATGTGCCGCACGGGCGGGGAGGGGCCGAAGGGCGTCTCGGCCATCGTGGTCGACAAGGACACGCCGGGCCTGTCGTTCGGCGGCCAGGAAAAGAAGATGGGCTGGAACAGCCAGCCCACCGCCCAGGTGAACTTCGACGAGTGCCGCGTGCCGGTCGAGAACCGCATCGGCATGGAAGGCGACGGCTTCCGCATCGCCATGATGGGCCTGGACGGCGGCCGCCTGAACATCGCCGCCTGCTCGCTGGGCGGGGCGCAGCTCGCCCTCGAAACGGCCAAGGCCTACCTGGAGACCCGCAAGCAGTTCGGGAAGCCGCTGAAGGACTTCCAGGCCCTGCAGTTCAAAATCGCCGACATGGCCACCAGCCTGGAGGCGGCGCGCCTGATGGTGCACCGCGGGGCCTGGGCGCTGGACAACCGCCACCCGCAGGCGACCCAGTACTGCGCCATGGCCAAGCGCTTCGCCACCGACGCCGGCTTCCAGGTGGCCGACGACGCCCTGCAGCTGCACGGCGGCTACGGCTATCTGCGCGACTATCCGCTGGAGCGGATCGTGCGCGACCTGCGGGTGCACCGCATCCTGGAAGGCACCAACGAGATCATGCGCGTGATCACCGCGCGGGAGATGTTCCGCCAATGACCGACGTCCTGATCGACGAAGCCCCGGTCCTGACCCGCGTCGAGGGCCGGGTCGGCCGCATCACGCTGAACCGGCCCAAGGCGATCCACGCCCTGACCGAAGAGATGTGCCGCCTCATGACCGAGGCGCTGCTGGCCTGGAAGGACGACGCAGGCGTAGAGGCCGTGATCCTGGATCACGCCGGCGAGCGCGGCTTCTGCGCCGGCGGCGACATCCGCATGATCGCCGAGAGCGGCAAGACCGACGCGGCGGAGGCCAAGGCCTTCTTCAAGACCGAGTACCGGCTGAATCACCTGCTCTATGTCTATCCGAAGCCGGTGGTCGCCTTCGTCGACGGCATCGTCATGGGCGGCGGCGTCGGCATCTCGGATCCGGCCAGATACCGGGTCGCGACCGAGCGGACGACCTACGCCATGCCGGAGACCGGCATCGGCCTGTTCCCCGACGTCGGCGGCGGCTGGTTCCTGCCGCGCATGCCCGGCCAGACCGGCGTCTGGCTGGCCCTGACCGGCGCGCGCCTGAAGGCGGCCGAGTGCCTGAGCCTGGGCATCGCCACCCACTTCGTGGAGAGCGCGAAGCTTGACGCGGTGAAGGCGGCGATCGTCGCCGAGCCGGGCTGCATCGCCGACATCCTGGCCGACGCCGGCGGCGACGCCGGCCCGTCGAAGCTGGAGCCGCACCGGGCCGACATCGACCGGCTGTTCGCGCACGACGCCATGGAGGCGATCTTCGCCGCCCTGGAGGCCGACGGCTCGGAGTGGGCGGCCAAGGAGCTGGCTGGGCTGAAGACCAAGTCGCCCCAGTCGATGAAGGTGTCGCTGCGCCAGATGCGCGTCGGCGCGACGCTGGGCTCGTTCGCCGAGAACATGGCCATGGAATACCGCCTGGGCGGGCGCGTGGTGCGCAGCCACGACTTCCAGGAAGGCGTGCGCGCGGTGATCGTCGACAAGGACAACGCGCCCAAGTGGTCGCCGGCCGAGCTGGCCGGCGTCGACGAGGCCATGGTCGACGCCTTCTTCGCCCCGCTGCCGACGGACGAGGAATGGACGCCGCTGCCGGGCGTGGGCTGACCAGAGACCGAGGAGCCGGGTTCGTCGCAGCGCCCAGTGGCGTAACCCGGTTCTACTGCTAAGCTCCGCCCCCGAACGGCTCCCGAAAGCGAGAGCCGATTTCGGGGGAAACGCTCCATGCGCTCGCTGATCGCCGTCGGTCTGTCCGCCTTCCTGCTCGCCTCCTGCGCCTCCATGCCCATGTCGGGGCCGGACACCGCCGCCAACGCCGCGGCTGTCGCCGACACGGCCCGTCCCGAGGCCGACCGGGCCCGCGACGCCGACCGCAAGCCAGCCGCCATGCTGGACTTCGCCGGCGTGAAGCCGGGCATGGTGGTGGTCGATTTCTGGCCGGGCGGCGGCTACTTCACCCGCGTGTTGAGCCGCGCCGTGGGCCCCGAGGGCCGGGTCTATTCGATCGCGCCGAAGGAGACCCAGGAGAAGTTCGGCCAGCGGGCGGAGGACGCCCTGAACAAGCTGAACGCCGACCCGGCCACGCCGAACGTGAAGGCCAGCTTCGTGCCGGCCGCCCAGTTCGCCGCGCCCGAGGCCGTGGACCTGGTGTTCACCGCCCAGAACTATCACGACCTGCACGAGAAATTCATGGGCCCGGCCGACGTGCCGGCCTTCAACAAGGCGGTGTTCGCGGCGCTCAAGCCCGGCGGCGTCTTCCTGGTCATCGACCACGACTCCCTGCCGGGCGCCGGCCCTGAGTCGCTGGAGCTGCACCGGATCGATCCGGAGATCGTGAAGCGCGAGGTGACCGCCGCGGGCTTCGTGTTCGAGGGCGAGCTGGACGTGCTGAAGAACCCGGCCGATCCGCGCACCGCCAACGTGTTCGACAAGTCGATCCGGGGCCACACCTCCCAGTTCGTCTACAAGTTCCGCAAACCGAAGCACTGACCGCGCGAAGCGGTGGCGGTCCGCGTCGGAACGGCCTATTCGTCCGCGCAAATCACGTGGACGGAGAACTGACGATGCGGATCGCCTTCATCGGACTGGGCGCCATGGGCGGCGGCATGGCCGCCAATCAGGCCAAGGCGGGCCGCCAGGTCGCCGCCTTCGACCTGTCCAAGGATGCGCTGGACCGCGCCGTGTCGCACGGCTGCACGGCGGCGGGCTCGGTGGCCGAGGCGGTGCAGGGCGCCGACGTGGTCATCACCATGCTGCCGGCCGGCCCGCACGTGCTGAAGGTGTTCAGCGAGGACGTGCTGCCGAACGCGCCGAAGACCGCGCTGCTGATCGATTCGTCGACCATCGACGTCGACACCGCCCGCAAGGTGGCGGGCCTGGCCAAGGCCGCCGGCTTCGTGTTCGCCGACGCCCCGGTCTCCGGCGGCACCGCCGCGGCCGACGCCGGCACCCTGGCCTTCATGGTCGGCTGCGACGAGGCCGAATTCGCCCGCATCGACGAGGTGATCCAGCCGATGGCGCGCGCGGTGATCCGCACCGGCGACCACGGGGCGGGGCAGGCGGCCAAGATCTGCAACAACATGCTGCTGGCCATCTCGATGATCGGCACCTGCGAGGCCTTCGCGCTGGCCGAGCGGCTGGGCCTGGACGCCCAGAAGTTCTTTGACGTGGCGTCCAAGTCGTCGGGCCAGTGCTGGTCGATGACCAGCTACGCGCCGGTGCCGGGCCTGGTCGAGACCGCCCCGTCGAACCGCGGCTACGCCGGCGGCTTCGCCACCGCGCTGATGCTGAAGGATCTGAAGCTGGCCCAGGACGCCGCCGCCAAGGCCGGCGCGACCACGCCGATGGGCGCCCAGGCCGAGGCGCTGTACGCCATGTTCGACCGCCTGGGCTACGGCGGGAAGGACTTCTCGGCGGTGATTCAGCTGCTCCGCGGCAAGCTCGATGAGCTCGCCTGAGAACTGTTCGCAACGTGAGTGAGAGTTATTCGCGAAGTGCCTGCGGCGTTTCGCGAAGTACCGTTCGGTAAGTAGTTCTCCTAGGTGGACGCCAGCCGTCACCTAGGTGGACACTCTGGTCGTGCTCGTGCGAGAAGCCGGCCCAGTTTGGACTCGGGGGAGCTGTCCCGTCGCGGACGGTTCCCGGGTTGAGGATGTCGCGATGGACTACAAGGCCGCTTTCCGGGCCGCCGTCGAAAAGGTTCGGTCTGAGGGGCGCTACCGCGTGTTCGCCGACCTCAAGCGCAAGCGGGGCCAGTTCCCGCGGGCGACGTGGACGCGCGCCGACGGCACCTCCCGCGACGTGACGGTCTGGTGCTCCAACGACTACCTCGGCATGGGTCAGCACCCGGCGGTGCTCGAGGCCATGCACGCGGCTCTTGAAGAGTCCGGCGCCGGCTCCGGCGGCACCCGCAACATCTCCGGCACCACCCGCTATCATGTCGAGCTGGAGGCCGAGCTGGCCGACCTGCACGGCAAGGAAGCGTCGCTGCTGTTCACCTCGGGCTACGTCGCCAACGAGGCGGCCCTGTCGACCCTGGCCAAGATCCTGCCGGGGCTGATCATCTTCTCCGACGCGCTGAACCACGCCTCCATGATCGCCGGCATCCGGCACGGCGGCTGCGAGAAGCACGTCTTCCGCCACAACGACCTCGAGCACCTCGAAGAGCTGCTGGCCGCCGCGCCGGCGGACGCGCCCAAGATCGTGGCCTTCGAGTCGGTCTATTCGATGGACGGCGACATCGCCGACCTGGCCGGCACCATCGCCCTGGCCAAGAAGTACGGCGCCCTGACCTATCTGGACGAAGTCCACGCGGTGGGCATGTACGGCGCTCGCGGCGCCGGCGTGGCCGAGCGCGACGGCGTCATGGCTGAGATCGACATCGTCGAGGGCACGCTGGGCAAGGCCTTCGGCCTGGTCGGCGGCTACATCGCCGGCGACGCCGACCTGGTCGACGCCATCCGCCTGTGGGCTTCGGGCTTCATCTTCACCACCTCGCTGCCGCCGGTGGTGGCCGCGGGCGCGACCGCTTCGATCCGTTGGCTGAAGAACAACCCGCAGATTCGCGACGCTCACCAGGAGCGCGCCGCCACCCTGAAGCGGCTGTTCGCCGAGGCCGGCCTGCCGGTCATGCCCTCGGTCAGCCACATCGTGCCGGTGTTCGTGGGCGACCCCGTGCACTGCAAGATGGTCTCGGACTTCCTGCTGGAAGAGCACGGCGTCTACGTGCAGCCGATCAACTATCCGACCGTCCCCAAGGGCACCGAGCGCCTGCGCTTCACGCCTTCGCCCGGCCACGACGACGGCATGATGGCCGAACTGGTGGGCGCCATGGACGCGCTGTGGACCCGCTGCAATGTCAAACGGACGCGCATCGCCGCCTGAGGGCGCGATCCTGGTCGAGTTCGTCCGCCAGGGCGCCTGGCTGAAGTGCTCGGCCGTGTGCTCGCGGACCGGAACCGAGGCGGCCGCCGTCGGCCCGGCCAGCGATCCGTCAGCGCTGGAGCGGCTGGCGGTGATGAAGCTGAATCGGCTGCTGGCGAAATGAAAAAGGGCCCCGACCGGGGCCCTTTTTGCTTTTCCGCGGTGGACGGGTCAGCCGACGCGCCGGCGCACGCCCTTGCCCAGGCCGATCTGCTTGGCGAAGTCGGACCGGCGAGCGGCGTAGGCCGGGGCGACCATGGGGTAGTCGGGCGGCAGGTTCCATTTCCGCCGGTAATCTTCCGGGGTCATGTCGTATTTGGAGCGCAGGTAGCGCTTCAGCATTTTCAGCTTTTTGCCGTCTTCCAGGCAGACGATGTGGTCGTTCTGGACGGATTTCGAGACCGGCACCGCGGGCTTTTGCTTCTCCAGCGGGCGCGGGGCCTCGATCGGTTCGCCCAGCCGCGTCAGCGTCTGGTGCACGGAATGGATCAGTTCCGGAATGGCCTGCGGCTGGAGCGGGTTCTGCGTGACGTACGCAGAAACCACTTCCGCGCTCAGGCGTAACAAGTCCTGGCGGCGCTCGGCCTCGATCTCGCTATGCAAATTCATACGCTGACCAGCCCCTCAAGTTGCGGGACGCCCCATGCGTCTGGACCTCGCGTGACTTCGCAAGTCCCATCCCCGCCCACCGTTACGTTCAACGCTCCGGTTCCGCTGGAGTTCCAATCGACGGCCCTGTTTCGGTTGATCCCCTGCGCAGGCGGGGCGTAAACAGGGCCGCATTCCATTCGCCGCTGACGGATTCTTGACCGTGACCGCACCCGCCGCCGCGTCCGCCTTCACCCACCAAGACTTCTTCGCCTCGCCGCTGGAGAAGGCCGACCCCGAAATCTTCGCGGGCATTGAGGGCGAGCTGAAGCGCCAGCGCGAGCAGATCGAACTGATCGCGTCCGAAAACATCGTCTCGCGCGCCGTGCTGGCCGCGCAGGGTTCGGTGCTGACCAACAAGTACGCCGAGGGCTATCCGGGCCGTCGCTACTACGGCGGCTGCGAGTACGTCGACGTCACCGAGAACCTGGCCCGCGAGCGCGCCAAACAGCTGTTCGGCTGCACCTTCGCCAACGTCCAGCCGCATTCCGGCGCCCAGGCCAACCAGGCCGTGTTCATGGCCCTGCTGCAGCCGGGCGACACCTTCCTGGGCATGGATCTGGCCGCCGGCGGTCACCTGACCCACGGCAGCCCGGCCAACCAGTCGGGCAAGTGGTTCCGCCCGGTGACCTACACGGTCCGCCAGGACACCCACCTGATCGACTACGACCACGTGGCCGAGATGGCCGAGCGCGAGAAGCCGAAGCTGATCCTGGCCGGGGCCTCGGCCTACAGCCGCAAGATCGACTTCAAGCGCTTCCGCGAGATCGCCGACAGCGTCGGCGCCTACCTGATGGTCGACATGGCCCACTATGCGGGCCTGGTGGCTGGCGGCGTCTATCCGGACCCGCTGCCGCACGCCCACGTGGTGACCACCACCACCCACAAGACCCTGCGCGGCCCGCGCGGCGGCATGATCCTCTCGAACGACGAGGAGCTGGGCAAGAAGATCAACTCGGCGGTGTTCCCGGGCCTGCAGGGCGGGCCGCTGGAGCACGTCATCGCCGCCAAGGCCGTGGCCTTCGGCGAGGCGCTGAAGCCGGAGTTCAAGCTCTACGCCAAGCAGATCGTGGCCAACGCCCAGGCCCTGGCCGCGGTGCTGGTCGAGCGCGGCCTGGCGATCGTCTCGGGCGGCACCGACAGCCACCTGATGCTGGTCGACCTCCGCCCGAAGAACGCCACCGGCAAGGCGACCGAGCACGCCCTGGAGCGGGCCCTGATCACCTGCAACAAGAACGGCGTGCCGTTCGACGACAAGCCGTTCACGGTCACCTCGGGCGTCCGCCTGGGCACGCCGGCCGGCACCACCCGCGGCTTCGGCGTGGCGGAGTTCCAGCAGATCGGCCACCTGATCGCCGACGTGGTCGACGGCCTGGCGCCCGACGGGACCCCGGACGCGGCCGTCGAGGCGCGCGTGCGTCAGGCGGTGCTGGACCTGACGGGCCGGTTCCCCATCTACTGAGACGTCAGGCTTTAGGGGGCCGAGCCGTTGCGCTGTCCATTCTGCGGTCACGCTGAAACCCAGGTGAAGGATTCCCGCCCGTCGGACGACGGCGCGGCGATCCGGCGCCGTCGCTCGTGCCCGTCCTGCGGCGGGCGCTTCACCACCTTCGAGCGCGTGCAGCTGCGCGAGCTGATGGTGCTGAAGCGATCGGGGCGCCGCACGCCCTTCGACCGCGAGAAGCTGGAGCGCTCGCTGGCCATCGCGCTGCGCAAGCGCCCGGTCGAGCCCGACCGGGTGGAGCGGATGATCTCCGGCATCGTGCGCCAGCTGGAGAGCCTGGGCGAGACCGAGGTGAAGTCCGACGTGATCGGCGAGCTGGTCATGAAGGCGCTGAAGGGCGTCGACGAGGTCGCCTACGTCCGTTACGCCTCGGTCTATCGCGACTTCCGCGAGACCCAGGACTTCGCCAGCTTCCTGGCGGAGGAGGGGCTGTCGGAGGGCGGCGAGGGCGAGCACGAATGACCCGTCCGCGGGTCACGCTGAAGCTCGCCACCTCCCTCGACGGCCGCATCGCCACCGCCAGCGGCGAGAGCAAGTGGATCACTGGCGAGCGCGCGCGCGAGCAGGTGCATCTGCTGCGCGCCATGCACCAGATGATCCTGGTCGGCGTGGACACGGCCATCGCCGACGATCCCGCCCTGACCGTGCGCCTGCCGGGCTTCGTCGGCGGCCAGCCGACCCGCGTCGTCCTGGACAGCCGCCAGCGCCTGCCGCAGGCCTCGAAGCTGGTCGCTGACGCCGAGCGGATCGACACCGTGGTGGTCACCGTGAGCGAGCCGGCCGAGCGCCTGGTCGAGGCGGGAGTCACCGTGCTGCGCGTGGCCGAGAAGGATGGCCGCCCTGACCTGGCCGCGGCGCTGGACGCGCTGGCGGCGCACCAGCGCGAGCGGCTGCGCGCGCGGGTCGTGCAGGTTCGCGACGAGGCCGCCCTGGGCAAGCTGCTGAGCCTGACCGGCGGGGTGCTGGTCGAAGGCGGCGGGCAGGTCGCCGCCAGCTTCATCGAGGCCGGCCTGGTCGACAACATCGAATGGTTTCGCGCGCCCATCGTGCTGGGCGACGAGGGCCGGCCGGCGATCGGCGGCTTCGTCCTGAAGGAACTTTCCGGCGCGCCGCGCTTCCGCAGGGTTGCGGTCGAGGCCCTCGGCGACGACCTGTGGGAGCGTTACGAGAGGGTCTGATGTTCACGGGTATCGTCACCGACGTGGGCCGCGTTCGCGCGGTCGCGGACACCGGCGGCAAGCGCCGCTTCGAGATCGAGACCGCCTACGACACGTCAGGCGTCGATCTCGGCGCCTCGATCAGCCACGCCGGCTGCTGCCTGACCGTGGTCGACAAGGGCCCGGGCTGGTTCGCGGTCGAGCTCAGCAACGAGACCCTGGCCAAGACCACGCTGGGCGACTGGACGGTCGGCGATCCCGTCAACCTGGAGCGCGCGCTGAAGGTCGGCGACGAACTGGGCGGACATGTTGTCGCAGGCCACGTCGACGCCCCGGGCGAGGTCGTGGCGGTCGAGGCCGACGGCGACTCTTGGCGGGTCAAGGTGCGCGCGCCCGATCCGCTGCACCGCTTCATCGCCCCGAAGGGCTCCGTCACCCTCGACGGGGTGTCCCTGACGGTCAACGAAGTGGAGGGCGACCTCTTCGGCGTGAACCTGATCCCGCATACATGGGCGGTGACGACGCTGAACCGGCTGAAGCCCGGCGCGCGAGTGAATCTGGAAATCGACGTGCTGGCGCGCTACGCCGCGCGCTGGCGAGAAACCGCATGACCCTGAAAACCGCCGCGAACCTGAACGACAGCCCGATCTCCGCGATCGAGGACATCATCGAGGACGCCCGCAACGGCCGTCCCTACATCCTCGTGGACGCGGAAGACCGCGAGAACGAGGGCGACGTCATCATCCCGGCCCAGATGGCCACGCCCGAGCTGGTCAACTTCATGGCCAAGCACGCGCGCGGGCTGATCTGCCTGTCGATCACCCAGGAGCGCGCCCGCCAGCTGCGCCTGCCGCCGATGGCGGCCGAGAACCGCACCGGCATGGGCACCGCCTTCACCGTCTCGATCGAGGCGCGCGAAGGGGTCACGACCGGCATCTCGGCCCACGACCGGGCCCGCACCATCGCCGTGGCGGTCGATCCGACCAAGAACGCCGACGACATCGTCAGCCCCGGCCACGTCTTCCCGCTGGTCGCCCGCGAGGGCGGGGTGCTGGTCCGCGCCGGCCACACCGAAGCCGCGGTCGACATCTCGCGCCTGGCCGGCCTGTATCCGTCAGGCGTGATCTGCGAGATCATGAACGACGACGGCACCATGGCCCGCCTGCCGGACCTGGTCGCCTTCGCCCAGACCCACGGCATGAAGATCGGCACCATCGCCGACCTGATCGCCTATCGCCGCCGCACCGAGCGCTTTGTCGAGCGCGCGCTGGAGACGCCGTTCGAGAGCGTCCACGGCGGGCCGTTCCGGCTGATGGTCTACCGCAACACCATCGACCGGACCGAGCACGTGGTGCTGGTCAAGGGCAAGGTGGAGGCCGACAAGCCGACCCTGGTGCGCATGCACCAGGTGGACTTCGCCACCGACCTCTTGGGCCATGTCGAGGCGCGCCAGTGCTACGTGCCGATGGCCATGAAGGCGGTGAGCGAGCACCCGGGCGCGGGCGTCATCGTCTTCCTGCGCGACCCCAATCCCGCCGGTCTGTCGGAGCGGTTCAGCGGGGTGGACAAGCACGCCGAAGCGGCGCATGGGCTGCGCGACTACGGGGTCGGGGCGCAAATTCTGCTCGACCTCGGGGTGCGCGAGATGATCGCGCTCAGTTCCACCCAACCCAAGCCCGCGGCCCTCGACGGCTACGGCCTGAAGATCGTCGGCTGGAAGAGCTTCGACGAACTGGAGTCCTAAGGTGAGCGACAAGGTCCGCGTCCTGATCGTCGAAGGACGGTTCTATTCCGATCTGCAGGACGAGCTGCTGGCCGGCGCGCGCGCGACGCTGGACTCGTATGAGGCCGAGCACGAGACGATCACCGTCCCGGGCGCCTTCGAGATCCCCGCCGCCATCGCCATGGCCGCCCGCGCCGGCGGCTACGACGGCTTCGTCGCGCTGGGCGTGGTGATCCGCGGCGAGACCACCCACTACGACTACGTCTGCGGCGAGTCCGCCCGCGGCCTGATGAACCTGACCCTCGAGGGCAACGCCATCGGCTACGGCGTCCTGACCGTCGAGGACGAGGACCAGGCCTGGGCCCGCGCCCGGGTGAACGAAGGCGACAAGGGCGGCGCGGCCGCCCGCGCCTGTCTCGACATGATCGCGCTGAAGCGCGTCTTCAAAGGCGACCGCTGATGACCGACGCCACGCCGCGCCCGAACAGCCTCAAAGAGGTGATCGACCACCTCAACGCCGCCGGCGGCGCCCAGGACTCCAAGCTGTCGTCCAAGGAGCGCCGCGCGCGCACCGTGGCGCGGCTGGCCGCGGTCCAGGCCCTCTACCAGATGGAGATGACCGGGGCCGGCGTCGAAGTCGTGATCCGCGAGTTCTCCGACCACCGCTTCCAGGGCGACCTGGAGGGCGAGACCCTGGCCGACGCCGACGAAGCCTTCTTCGCCGAGCTGGTGCGGGGCGTGGTCTCCGGCCAGGCCAAGATCGACGCGGCGGTGACCAAGCGGCTGGCCTCCAACTGGCGGCTGGAACGCATCGACGCCACCCTGCGCGCCGTGCTGCGCGCCGGCGTCTGGGAGCTGGCCGAACGCAAGGACGTGCCGACCGAGGTGGCGATCGACGAATACGTCGAGATCGCCAAGGCGTTCTTCGACGAGGCCGAGGCCAAGTTCGTCAACGCCGCGCTGGACGGCGTTTCGCGCGATGTCCGCGCCTGACCGGCCGGACGAGTTCGACACCATCGCGCGGCTGTTCCGGCCGCTGACCGAGGGCGCGCCCGAGGCCCGCGAGCTGGCCGACGACGCGGCCGTGCTGGGCATGCGCGCCGGCTGGGACCTGGTGGTCACCAAGGACGCCCTGGTCGAGGGCGTCCACTTCCTGCCTGACGATCCGCTGGACCTGGTGGCGCGCAAGGCGCTGCGGGTGAACCTGTCGGACCTGGCCGCCAAGGGCGCCGAGCCGTTCGGCTACTTCCTGGCGATCGCCTGGCCGGCCCGCTGCGGCTGGCCCGAGCGGGAGGCGTTCGCGCGCGGCCTGCGCGAGGACCAGGACGCCTTCGGCGTGCGCCTGCTGGGCGGCGACACGGTCTCCACGCCGGGGCCGCTGACCGTCTCCGTCACCGCGCTGGGCTGGGTTCCGATGGGCCGCAGTCCCTCGCGCGCCGGCGCCGAGCCCGGCGACCTGATGATCGTCTCCGGCACCATCGGCGACGGCTGGCTGGGCCTGCGCGCGCGCCGGGGCGAGCTCTCCGAACTGACCGGCGGCCAACGCGAGGAGCTGGTCGACCGCTATCGCCTGCCGCGGCCCCGCACCGGCCTGGCCGAGCAGGTCCGCGCCGCCCACGCCTCGATCGACATCTCCGACGGCCTGGTCGCCGACCTCGGCCACGTGGCCGAGGCTGGCGGGGTGGGCGTGGAGATCGACCTCGACCGCCTGCCGCTGTCCCAGCCGGCGAGGTTCTGGCTGGACCACCAGCCGGATCGCGCCGCCGCACTGGTGGCGCTGGCCACCGGCGGCGACGACTACGAGATCGCCGCCGCCGTGCGTCCCGAGGACGCCGCCGGCTTCAAGGGCGCGGTGGTGATCGGCCGGGTGGTCGAAGGGGAGGGCGTGCGCGTCCTTCACGACGGCCGCCCCGTCGAGGTCGGGCGGAGCGGCTGGCGGCATACCTGACTTTCCTTCTCCCCTTGCGGGAGAAGGTGGCGCGCGGAGCGCGTCGGATGAGGGGTGCTAGCGCTACTTTCGAACCGTTCAGCGCCGTGACTTTCCTTGTCCTGAAAGCTAGGCGCTGACACCCCTCATCCGGCCGGCTCCGCCGGCCACCTTCTCCCGCAAGGGGAGAAGGGGAAACCCTCCGCTAACCGATCGCCGCTATCCCGCTCTCATGCGCCGTCGCGATCTCTTCGCCGTCACCCTCGTCGCCGCCTCGTCGGTTGCGGCCGTCGCCTCTGCGTCGGAGACGGCTGAGAAGAAGCCGGAAGGTCAGTACGTCGACCTGTCGCCGACGGCCCTGCCGGTGATCGAGGGCGGGCGGCTGCGCAACTACGTGTTCGTCGCCATCCGGGTGGTGCTGACGCCCCGCGCCGATCCCGTGGTTCTGAAGGCCAAGGAGCCGTACTTCCGCGACGCCCTGGTGCGCGCGGCGCACCGCACGCCCTTCACCGTGGCCGACGATCTGACCCGTCTCGACGAGGCCAAATTGAAGGCGTCGCTGATGCGCGACGCGGCCGCCATCGCCGGTCCCGGCCAGATCCAGGCCGTCGAGATTCTGAACCAGACTCCGCGCCGCCGCACCGGCTTCGACCGGCGTCGGTAAAGCTCAAGAATTCAACTGAATAGACCGCTGTTCGCCGACGGTTGCGCAGGCTTTGCCGTTCGGGCACTTTCCCGCGACCATGTCGGGAAGCGTCTCTACTGATTCCCGACAGGCTTGGGAGGAGATCTTTCGAAGGCGGAGGGGGGAATTCTCCGGTCTTCGGCAGGTCCGCGCACAAAAAGAGGGGCGCTTCGATTATGAGTAACACGCTCGTGCTGGTCATCGTGGCCGGCTTGGCGGGTCTTCTATACGGTGCGGTGCAGACGTCCGCCCTGTTGAAGGCGAACGCCGGCAACGAACGCATGCGGGAGATCGCCGCGGCCATCCAGGAGGGCGCGTCCGCCTACCTGCGGCGGCAGTACACCACCATCGCCATCGTCGGGATCGTCATCCTGGTCGCCGGCTACTTCCTGATCGGCCAGTACGCCGCCATCGGCTTCCTGATCGGCTCGGTGCTCTCCGGCGCCGCCGGCTACGCCGGCATGCTGATCTCGGTCCGCGCCAACGTCCGCACGGCCCAGGCCGCTTCGGAGAGCCTGCAAAAGGGCCTCAGCCTGGCGTTCCGCGCCGGCGCGGTGACCGGCCTGTTCGTGGCCGGCGGCGCCCTGATCGGCGTGGCGGGCTACTTCTACGTCCTGACCCAGGTGCTGGGCCTGGAGCCGACCGACCGTAAGGTGGTCGACGCCCTGGTGGCGCTCGGCTTCGGCGCCTCGCTGATCTCGATCTTCGCGCGTCTGGGCGGCGGCATCTTCACCAAGGGCGCCGACGTGGGCGGCGACATGGTGGGCAAGGTCGAGGCCGGCATCCCCGAGGATGATCCGCGCAACGCCGCCACCATCGCCGACAACGTGGGCGACAACGTCGGCGACTGCGCCGGCATGGCCGCCGACCTGTTCGAGACCTACGCGGTGACCATCGTCGCCACCATGGTGCTGGCCGCGATCTTCTTCGCCGGCACGGCCTATGTGGGCTCGATGATGCTGCTGCCGCTGGCCATCTGCGGCGTCTGCATCTTCACCTCGATCGCGGGCACGTTCTTCGTGCGCCTCGGCAAGGGCAAGACCAACATCATGGGCGCCCTGTACCAGGGCCTGATCGTCACCGGCGTCCTGTCGATCGCCGCCGTCTACGGCGTGATCAAGTACCTGATCCCGGCCACGGTCACGACCTCGGGCGGCGAAGTCATCGAGGCCATGAACCTGTTCTGGTGCGGCGTCACCGGCCTGGGCGTCACCGCGGCCATCGTGATGATCACCGAGTACTTCACCGGCACCAACTTCCGCCCGGTGAAGGCGATCGCCAAGGCTTCGCAGTCCGGCCACGGCACCAACGTCATCGCGGGTCTCGCGGTGTCGCTGGAGTCGACCGCCCTGCCGGCCCTGACCATCGTCGCCGGCATCGTCATCACCTACCAGCTTGCCGGCCTGTTCGGCATCGCCATCGCCACGGCCACCATGCTGGCCCTGGCCGGCATGATCGTCGCGCTGGACGCCTTCGGCCCGGTCACCGACAACGCCGGCGGCATCGCCGAAATGGCGGGCCTGCCGAAGGAAGTGCGCGTCTCCACCGACGCCCTCGACGCGGTCGGCAACACCACCAAGGCCGTCACCAAGGGCTACGCCATCGGTTCGGCGGGCCTGGGCGCCCTGGTGCTGTTCGCGGCCTACACCCAGGACCTGAGGTACTTCTCGGCCAACGCCGCGCCGGGCTCGTTCTTCGAAGGCCTGGGCGACGTCGCCTTCGACCTGTCCAACCCGTACGTGGTGGTCGGCCTGCTGTTCGGCGGCCTGCTGCCGTTCCTGTTCGGCGGCATGTCGATGACCGCCGTGGGCCGCGCCGCCGAGGCGGTGGTGGCCGAGGTCCGTCGTCAGTTCCGCGAGATCCCGGGCATCATGGAGTTCAAGGCCAAGCCGGAATACGGCCGTGCCGTGGACATCCTGACCAAGGCCGCGATCAAGGAAATGATGATCCCGTCGCTGCTGCCGGTGCTGTCGCCGATCGTGCTGTTCGTGGCCGTCATGGCCATCGCCGGCAAGGCGAACGCCTTCGCGGCCCTGGGCGCCATGCTGATGGGCGTCATCGTGACCGGCCTGTTCGTGGCCATCTCGATGACCTCGGGCGGCGGCGCCTGGGATAACGCCAAGAAGTACATCGAAGAAGGCAACTACGGCGGCAAGGGCTCCGACGCCCACAAGGCCGCCGTCACGGGCGACACCGTCGGCGATCCCTACAAGGACACCGCCGGCCCGGCCGTGAACCCGATGATCAAGATCACCAACATCGTCGCGCTTCTGCTGCTGGCGGTGCTGGCGAGCGGCAACATCGGCTGATCAAAGCCGTAAGGCTGAACTGCAGGCGCCCCGGAGAGCGATCTCCGGGGCGCTTTTTTGAGTGCGGCCTGCGAGTGAACGAGACATGCGATGTCTCAACCGCCTCTTGTGGGATTTCCTGGAGGCCGGGCGGCCGGGCGAGGGGAGCCGATGAACAAGCGTTTGTGGATGGCCGGTATCGGCGCGGTGGTGGTCGCCGGCGGCCTGGGCGCCGTCGTGATGGCGAGGCAGCCTCGCGTGGCGCCGCTGGAAGTCGAGGGCGTCTGCTTCCGGCAGGGCGGCGACTACACCTATCAGCGCAACGACATGATCGATTTCGCCCTGGTCGCGGTGATGAAGGACGAGAAGCCCGTCGCCCTGGTCTATGTCGGCAACCATCCTGACGTTTCCGGCGCGGATGAGGAGCTGCTGGATACGAACGACGCCGGCCGCTTTGAGCGTCCGGGCCTGCACGAGCTGCGCGGCGACCGGAAGGGCGAGTACCTGGGCGTGCCGCGGACCGGCGACACGTCGCTCTTCCACGTGATGCCTGCGCCGGACGTTCGCGCCCGGGACGTCGCTGGAAAGTGGGTTCGGTTCTGCCGCTAGCGGGAGGCTGATCGCCAAGAAAAACGCCCCGGAGATCGCTCTCCGGGGCGTTCTGCGTTCTGGTCCGGCGAGAGCCGTCAGTCCGGGCGGCGGCCGCCGGGCTGGTTCTCTTCGGTGTTCGGCATGACCGTGCGGCCGACGTTGCCGAGCAGCTGCTCCAGCACGGTCAGTTCGCGGCCGCGGGTCGGGGTCTCGCGATCGTTGAAGGCGATCTTGCGGCCGTCGGCCATGTCCAGCGCCTTCACCGCGGTGACCTGCTCGCTGGCCGGGTCGAAGCTGACGACGGTGACGTCGCGGCTGTTCACCTGCGGGCGGTGGTAGGTCGTGGTCGAGGTGATCTGCGACACGTAGTACCAGGTGTTCGGTTCGAAGGTGGAGATCGCCGACGGCGAGCCCAGCTTGGACAGGACGGTGGACTTGGTGTCCTCGCCGACCTTCACTTCCTTCGGGTTGGCGTCGACCGCCTGGTAGCCCTGGCGCGCAACGGTCGGCGCGCAGGCCGACAGGCCGGCGACGGTGGCAGCGACGATCAAGGCAGTGCGGAAGTTCGACATGGCGCCCCTCGCGACGAGTGTTCAGCCCTTTGACCTATCGCTCCTCGATCATTAGTTCAACGGCAGGCGACAAAGGGGCGCCTGCGACATGCTTCACCGGCTGCTCAAGCCAAGGGCCGCAAAGGCGGCTGGAACAACGCTTTACGCCGCCGCGGTGGCCCAGGCGCGACAGCCTGAATTCTATCTGGACCTCGGGGTCGAGGACCGGGTCGACGCGCGGTTCGAACTATACACCCTGCACGTGGTCCTGCTGGTCGAACGCCTGAAGGATCAAGGCGAACAGGCCGCCGAGACATCCGAGGCCCTGTTCGAAACCTACGTCTCCGCGCTGGACGACTCGCTGCGCGAAATGGGCGTGGGCGATTTGTCGCTGGCCAAGAAGATTCGCAAACTCGGCGAAGCGCTGATGGGTCGCACCAAGGCCTATGTCGAAGCGCTGGATCCGGAACCCGATTCCGACGCCCTGGCCGGCATCGTGGCGCGCAACGTGTTTTCCGACGAGGCGGCGCTGGAGCGTGCGGCCCCGGTGGTCGACTACATCGTCCGCGCCCACGACACGCTCGCCGCCCAACCCCTGAAACAGATCCTGGAAGGGCGGCCCGCCTGGCCGCAGGTCCGCCCATGACCCCGCAGCGAGACGACATCCCCTGGTCCGTGCCCGTGCGCCTCGAAGTGGTCGGCGCGGGCCTGACGCGCCGCCTGGTGGCGGAAGAAGCCGTGCGGGCGCGGATCGCCAAGGCGCTGGACCTGGCCGGGCTGGACAGCCTGGAGGCCGACGTCGAGGTGCGCCCGGTGCTCGACACCCACTACGAGATCCGCGGCCGGTTCAGGGCGGCGGTGGTCTACACCTGCGGCGTGACGCTGGAGACCTTCCCTTCGGAGGTGGACGGCGATTTCGACATGCGCGCCACCACCGACCCGGCCGCGGTCTCCTACGAGGACAGCGGCGAGATCACGCTTGAGACGATGGACCCGCCGGACCTGATCGAGCACGGCGTGCTGGACCTGGGCGCCTACGTGGTCGAGCAGCTGGCGCTCGGGCTGGACGCGTTCCCGCGCAAGCCCGGCGTGGAGTTCGAGACCCCCGCCCAGGAAGCCGAACCGTCGCCCTTCGCCAAGCTGGCCCAGTTGAAGCTGAACAACCCGGAACGCTGACCCCACGTCAGCATGCTTGCATCGGCCCCCGGCGGCGCTATCGTCCGCCCGCCTTTTGAAGACGCGTTCGCCCGGACACCGGGGGCGGCGGCGCGTCAGGGAGCGCAGTCGACCGCTTGTCCGAACCGACCATCATTTCCATCGACGCCATGGGCGGCGACCACGGCCCGGCCGTGGTCGTCCCGGGCGTCGCGCGCGCCCTCGAACGCATGCAGGGCCGGACCGTGCGGGTCCTGCTGCACGGCGACCAGGCCCGCATCCAGGCTGAATTGGACCGCGCGCCGCTGGCCGCCGCGGTCAGCGAGATCCGGCACACCGACCAGGTCATCGCCATGGACGAGAAGCCGGCCCAGGCGCTTCGCCGGGGCAAGGGCTCCAGCCTGTGGAACGCCATCGAGGCGGTGAAGAAGGGCGAGGCGCACGCCTGCGTGTCGGCCGGCAACACCGGCGCGCTGATGGCGGTCTCCAAGCTGCAGCTGCGCATGGCCGCCCCGGGGCTGGATCGTCCGGCCATCGTGGCCAGCTGGCCGACCCTGAAGGGGGTCACCGCCGTGCTGGACGTGGGCGCCAACGTCGCCAGCGACGCCGCCCAGCTGGTCGAGTTCGCCATCATGGGCGAGGCCTTCCACAAGGCCGTGCACGGCTCCAAGCGCCCGAGCGTGGGTCTGCTGAACGTCGGCTCGGAAGACGTGAAGGGCCATGAGGAGGTGCGCGAGGCGCACCGCCTGCTGCGCGAGAACGGCTTCGACTTCGAGTACTACGGTTTCGTCGAGGGCGACGACATCGGCAAGGGCACGGTCGACGTCGTGGTCACCGACGGCTTCACCGGCAACATCGCCCTGAAGACCGCCGAAGGCACCGCGCGCTTCATCTCCAGCCTGTTGAAGGAGGCGCTGTCCTCCGACCTGCAGGCCAAGCTGGGCGCGCTCATCGCCATGCCGGCGCTGAAGCGGATGCGCTCGCGCATCGATTCCAACGAATACAACGGCGGGCCGCTGCTGGGGCTGAACGGCATCGTCGTGAAGAGCCACGGCGGCGCCGACGCGCGCGGCTTCGGCAACGCCATCCGGGTGGCCACGGACCTCGCCGAGAGCGACTACGCCGCGGAAATCGCCCGTAATCTGAAGCGCCTGGACGCGGTCATTCATGACGGCCGCACCGAAGCGGAGGCCTGAGTGACGCGTACCGTTCGCAGCGCGGTGACCGGAGTGGGCGGCTATCTGCCCGACAACGTGGTCACCAACGAAGATCTGGCCAAGCTCGTCGACACGACCGACGCCTGGATCGTCGAGCGCACCGGCATCCGCCGCCGCCACAAGGCCGGCCCGGACCAGCTGACCTCCGACCTGGCGGTCGAGGCGGCCAAGAAGGCGCTGGCCGCCGCCGGCCGCACCCCGGCCGAGGTCGACCTGATCGTGGTGGCCACCACCACGCCGGACCTGACCTTCCCGGCCACCGCCGCCATCGTGCAGCGCAAGCTGGGCGTGCCGGTCTGCCCGGCCTTCGACGTCCAGGCGGTGTGCTCGGGCTTCGTCTACGCCTTGAGCGTCGCCGACGGCTTCGTGGCGCGCGGTCTCGCCCGCTGCGCCCTGGTGATCGGGGCCGAGGAGATGACCCGGCTGCTCGACTACACCGACCGCGGCACCTGCGTGCTGTTCGGCGACGGCGCCGGCGCGGTGGTGGTCGAGCCGGTGGAAGGCGAGGGGACCACGGCCGACCGCGGCCTGCTGGGCTTCGCGCTGCGCTGCGACGGCGCCAAGACCGACCTGCTCTACGTCGACGGCGGCCCGGCCTCGACCGGCCACGTCGGCCACCTGCGCATGGTCGGCAACCAGGTGTTCCGCCACGCGGTGGTGAACATCTCCGAGGCCATCGAGGCGGCCTCGCGCGCCGCCGGCGTCGAGATCAAGGACATCGACTGGTTCATCCCCCACCAGGCCAACCAGCGCATCCTGCAGGGCGTGGCCGACCGGCTGGGCATCGACGAGACCAAGGTGGTGTCCACCGTGGCCGACCACGCCAACACCTCGGCGGCGTCGATTCCGCTGGCCTGGGCCGCGGCGGTCGAGGACGGCCGGGTGAAGAAGGGCGATCTTCTGGTGCTGGAAGCCATGGGCGGCGGCCTGACCTGGGGCGCCTGCACCCTGCGTCTCTGAGAACGCGGGTCGAAGCCTTTGACTTCGCCCCGGTTTCGGGTCATTCAATGACGATTGGTCCTGGCTCGGGGGAGCTCGTCATGAAGGGCGATACGCTGACGCGCGCTGATCTGTGCGAAGCGGTCCACGAAGAGGTGGGGCTGTCCCGGCACGAGTGCTCGCAGCTGGTCGAGCGCACCCTGGACCTGGTCGCCGAAGCGCTGGAGCGCGGCGAGACGGTCAAGCTGTCCGGCTTCGGCGTCTTCCAGGTGCGCGACAAGCGCGCCCGCATGGGCCGCAACCCCAAGACCGGCGAGCCGGCCGCGATCGATCCGCGCCGCGTGATCAGCTTCCGCGCCTCGCAGATCATGAAGTCTCGCGTCGACGGCTCGAACGGCGCCGGTCACGCGGGGTGACGCCGCGGTGACGAAAGGGCCCGACGCCTTCCGCACCATCTCCGAGGCCGCCGACGAGGTCGGCGTCCCGCAGCACGTCCTCCGTTTCTGGGAGACCAAGTTCTCCTTCATCCGGCCGCTGAAGCGCGCCGGCGGCCGGCGTTTCTACCGGCCCCAGGACGTCGCCCTGCTGCAGGGGGTGCGCACCCTGCTGTACGACAAGGGCTACAAGATCGAGGGCGTGCAGAAGCTCTACCGCGAGCAGGGGATCAAGAACCTGGCCGCGGCGGCCCAGCCCGGCTTCGTGCCGTCGGTGGCCGGAACGCGCCTGCCGCGCGCCGCCGAGACCGAGGCGCAGCCGCCCGCCGACCTCGCCGACGCGGACACCGCGACGCGGCTGCGCGCCGTGCTGACCGAGCTGGAAGAGGCGAAAGCCTGGCTGGACGCGATGATCGCGCGCGACGACGCCTAAAGCCGTTGCGGCCCCTGCGGGGCGCCTCTATAAGGGCCGCTCTTCGGAGCGTAGCGCAGCCTGGTAGCGCACTTGACTGGGGGTCAAGGGGTCGTGGGTTCGAATCCCGCCGCTCCGACCATCGCCTCTAACGGCGGGGTCGGTCACCACGTTCGGCCCACCACAGAAGCGGCATGATCGGCACGCCCCAGGCCGTTCCCACCACCACGAAATAGATCAGCTGGACCCAGCGCACGTCCGGCAGCCGGTCGGCGAGGGTCGCCGCGGCCCAGATGTAGAAGCCCAGAAACGCCAGCACGCCTACGGCGGCTACGGCTCGACGCGCTCGCGCCCCCACTCGGAACTCTCCATGCAAAAACGCCGCGGGACGTAGGCCCGCGGCGTTCGATATCCTAGCGCTGTTCAGCGCTTAAGTCAGGCGCGTCCTCGCACCAGGCCGAACAGGGCCAACAGCAGGATGGCGCCCAGAGTGGAGACGACCAGGCTGCTCCAGAAGCCCGCGAAGGTGAAGCCCAGGACGCCGGCCAGGAACGCGCCGAGGAAGGCGCCCACGAGGCCGACAATCAGATTCATGAGCAGGCCGTGCCGTCGTCCGGTGACCTGCTCGGCGATCCAGCCGGCCACGATCCCGATGATGATCGCGCCGATGATCCCGACACCGTTCATGTTGATACCTCCGAACCAGAGCCGCGCACGGCGCGGTCTTGCTTATCAAATGCCGGGAACGGCTCCACGGTTCCTGTCCGTGGGCCGAGCTTCAGCTTTGCAGTCTGGACGAGTCCGCGGCCGTGGCCTAGGTGGCGATGAAGTGTGTGGAGTACGCCTGAGATGAACCGGGCTTTTCAGCATCGTTCCCTGGCCGTGGCCCTGTGGCTGTTCGGCGTGGCCGCCCTGGTGTTCGCCATGGTGGTGGTCGGCGGCGTGACCCGCCTGACCGACTCCGGCCTGTCGATCACCGAGTGGAAGCCGCTGGCCGGCGCGATCCCGCCCCTGAACCACGCCGAGTGGATGAAGGAGTTCGCCAACTACCAGCGGATCCCTGAGTACCAGCAGATCAACCGCGGCATGACCCTTGGGGAGTTCCAAGGCATCTTCTGGTGGGAGTGGGCGCACCGTCAGCTGGGCCGCTTGATCGGCCTGGCCGTCGCCCTGCCGTTCCTGGTGCTGCTGGCCCTGCGCAAGATCCCCCAGCGCCTGATCTGGCGCTGCGTGGGCCTGCTGGCGCTCGTCGGGGTGCAGGGCGCGATCGGCTGGTGGATGGTCTCCTCGGGCCTGACCGACCGGGTCGACGTGGCCCCGGAGCGGCTGGCGATTCACTTAGGGATGGCCCTGCTGATCTTCGTGCTCCTGGTCTGGACCGGCCTGGAGGCGCTGAGCGGCCCTGAGCGCTCGCGTCCGCCGGCCGGGTGGGCGAGGGCGTCGGCCGCCATTCTGGGGCTGGTCTATGTCCAGGCCCTGCTGGGCGCCCTGGTCGCCGGCTCGGACGCCGGCATGGTCTACAACGACTGGCCGCGCATGAACGGGTCCTGGCTGCCGCCGGTGGACTGGAGCAAGGGCCCGCTGGCCTTCCTGCACGACCAGGCGCTGGTTCAGTTCAACCACCGCATCGGCGCCTACGTGGTGCTGATCGCCGTCACGCTCTACGCCGTGCGCGCCTTCACCGCGCGCATGCCCGAGGCGGTGAAGGCCGGCGCGGTGGGCCTGGCCGTGCTGGTCTGGGGCCAGGCGACGCTGGGCGTGCTGACCCTGGTCAACGCCGTGCCGCTGCCGCTGGGCGCGCTGCACCAGGCCGGGGCCGTCGCGGTTCTGGCCGCGGCGACCTTCGGCCTGTGGCGGATCCTGCGCCTGGAAGAGCGCCTGTTCAGCCCTGGAATCGGTTCCAGGGGCCGGTGATCGCCAGGGTGAAGCCCGGCCAGTAGATGTTCACGAACAGGGTCGAGCCGTCGGGCGAGAAGCACGCGCCCGCCATCTCGGCGTTCTCGCGGAACACGTTGCGCCCGAAGGTGTAGACCTTGCCGTCGGGCGTGACGCCGCGCAGGTGGTTCGGGTCGGTGTCGGAATACCGGTCCTCGCAGATCAGCAGGTGGCCCCACGGCGTGACCGTCAGGTTGTCGCCGTAGTCGAGCACCTTCGGATCCTGCGGCTCCACGAACAACTGCAGGCGGCCGGGCGCGTCCTTCTCGCCGGGCTGGCCCTCGTGGGGGCTGGGCACGTAGCGCATGATCTGGCCGCAGCCGGCGTCCCCGCCGGACGTGCAGGTGAAGTAGAGCTCGCCGTCGCCGAAGTGGACGCCTTCGCCGCGGGCGAACCAGGCCCCGCCCTTGCCGTGGCCGCGGAAGCGCAGGTCCTCGTCGGGGTTCTCGACGCCGTCGAGGTCGACCCAGAACACCTCTTTCCAGTCGCCCTGGCGCCAGACCACCTCTTCGTGGTTGCGGCTGTCGCCGCCCTCGGGCGCGTCCTTGAAGGCCAGGGCCTGCAGCCGGCCGCCCTCGTGCAGCCTGCCCGGCACGTTCGGCAGGTAGCGGTAGAACAGGCCCTTCTGGTCCGAGCTCTCGTCCTCGGTCATGTAGATCACGCCGGTGCGGGGATCGACGCAGGCGGCCTCGTGCTTGAAGCGGCCCATCGCCTTGATCGGTCGCGGATCGACCAGGCCCTTGGCGCTGGCCGGCACCTCGAACACCCAGCCGTGCTCCTTGCCCACGCCGACGCCGGCGCTCATCAGGGTCTCTTCACAGCTCAGCCACGAGCCCCAGGGCGTCACGCCGCCGGCGCAGTTGCGCACGGTGCCGACCAGGCTCAGGTGCTGGCGTTCCAGCTTCTGGCGGCGCACGTCGTAGATCATGGTGGTCGTGCCGCCGCCGATCAGGCTTCCGTCGTCGGCCCAGTCGTAGACGAGGTTCTTCGGCAGGCTCTGCGGGGGCAGCCGGCGGCCGGCGCCCAGCGGGCCGTAGTTGACGTCCGGCACGCTCAGTTCGTGGTTGCGGATCAGCGCCACCCGGTCGCCGCCCAGCGGGATGCAGCCCATGCCGTCGGCCTTGTAGGGGACCAGGAAGGCGTCATCCATGGTCTCGCCGGCCTGGGAGATCACCCGGTAGCTGAAGCCTTCCGGCAGGTCGAAGACCCGGTTCGGGTCCGCGATCAGCGGGCCGTAACCCGGGACCTCGTTGCGGTAGGAGGGGGCGTCCAGGTCGACGTCCTCCTGCGCCCGGGCCAGCCGGGCGTAACCGGCGAAGGCGAAGCCGGCGGCCGAAGCCATGAAGGTGCGACGGGAAAACGACATGAAAGCCCTCCGGACTGGAGGCGCCATCTGTCGGTCCTCCAGCAGCAGGCGCTACCGCAGGATTGTGACAATCGTCCCGGTGGGGCGGATCAGGCCCGCAGCCGGTCCCACGGGCCGGTGATCGCCAGCGTCACGCCCGGCCAGTAGATGTTCACGAACATGGTCGTGCCGTCGGGCGAGAAGCACACGCCGGCCAGCTCGGCGTTCTCGCGGAACACGTTGCGGCCGATGGTGTAGATCTTGCCGTCCGGGGTGACGCCGCGCAGGTGGTTGCGCAGGTTGTCGGAGTAGCGGTCCTCGCAGACGATCAGGTGGCCCCACGGCGCGATCGTCAGGTTGTCGCCGTAGTCGAACACCTTCGGGTCTTCGGGCTGGACGAACAGCTGGATGCGGCCGGGCGCGTCCTTCTCCTCCGGACGGCCTTCGTGGGGGCTCGGCACATAGCGCATGATCTGGCCGTGCTTGCCGCCCGAGGTGCAGCAGAAATAGAGCTCGCCGTTGCCGAAGTGCACGCCTTCGCCGCGCGAGAACCAGGCCGCGCCAGCCGCGTGGCCGCGCATGCGCAGGTCGTCGTGCGGGTTGTCGACCCCGTCGAGGTCGACCCAGAACACGTCCTTCCAGTCGCCGGGGTTCCAGGTCGTGACGCCGTCCTGGTTGCGGCTGTCGCCGCCCTCGGGCGCGTCGCGGAAGGCCAGGGCCTGCAGCCGCCCGCCCTTGTGCAGTTCGCCGGGCGTGTTCGGCAGGAAGCGGTAGAACAGGCCCTTCAGGTCCGAGCTCTCGTCTTCGGTCATGTAGACCGCGCCGGTGCGGGGATCGACGCAGGCGGCCTCGTGCTTGAAGCGGCCCATCGCCGTCAGCGGGCGCGGATCGACCAGGCCCTTGGCGCTGGCCGGCACCTCGAACACCCAGCCGTGGTCCTTGCCCACGCCGGAGCCGGCGTGCTGCACGGTCTCCTCGCAGGTCAGCCACGAGCCCCAGGGGGTCTGGCCGCCGGCGCAGTTGGTGCTGGTGCCGATCAGGCTGAGGTGCTGGCGCTCCAGCCGCTGCTTGCGCAGGTCGTAGACCAGGGTGGTGGTGCCGCCGGGCAGGGGCTGGCCGCGGTCGTTGAAGTCGTAGATCCGCTCCTTGGGCAGCCGCAGCGGGCTGTGGCTGGAGACCCCGAGCGCCCCGTGGTTGACGTCGGCCGGGCGCAGTTCGTGGTTGCGCACCAGCACGACCTTGTCGCGGCCCAGCGGGAAGCAGCCCATGCCGTCGGCCTTGTGCGGGACGTACAGTCCGTCGCTCATGGTCTCGCCGGCCTGCGACACCACCCGGTAGGAGAAGCCCTCCGGCAGGTCGAATACCTTGGCCGGATCCTCGACCAGCGGCCCGTAGCCGGCGACCTCGCTGGTGTAGCCGGGATCGCCTTTGTCCTGGGCCCGCGCGAAGCTGGCGTAGCCGGCGAAGGCGATGCCGGCGGACAGGAACGAGCGGCGGGAAAACGACATGGCGAAGACTCCGGCTTGGCCATGGATATGCCGTGTTCGGATTAAAAGCGCCACGCTGCCGCTTCGAAAACACCGCGGCCGATGCGGTATTTTCATACCGTTTTTAAAATCTTCTTTTAAAACAAAGCATTGGATTTGATTGGGCGCATTTCGGCCGATTGACGCAGCCGGGCGCCTTCTGTATCAACCCCGCTTCCGCGAACGGCCCCGGCCGTCCGCTCAACAGGATTTCGAACCATGCTTAAAACGACCACGGCTTCGCTGAAGCCGGCGGAAGTCGAGAAGAAGTGGATCGTGATCGACGCCGAAGGCGCCGTGGTCGGCCGTCTCGCGTCCTTCATCGCCATGCGACTTCGCGGCAAGCACCGCCCGGACTACACCCCGCACGTCGATTGCGGCGACTACGTCGTCGTCATCAACGCCGACAAGGTGAAGTTCACCGGCAAGAAGCTGACCGACAAGATCTTCTACTGGCACACCGGTTACCCGGGCGGCATCAAGGAACGCGCTGTCGGCAAGATCCTCGGCGGCCGTTATCCGGAACGCGTTCTGGAAAAGGCCGTGGAGCGCATGCTGCCGAAGGAGAGCCCGCTGGCTCGCAAGCAGATGACGCACATGCGCCTCTACAACTCGGCTGAGCACCCGCACGCCGCCCAGAACCCCGAAGTGATCGACTTCAAGTCGCTCAACGACAAGAACGCGCGGAGCCAGTAAGTCATGACCGACGTGCAAGCTGCTGAAGCCACCGGCTTCGACGCCCTGAAGGGCATGGGCACCGCGCCGGTCGAGGCCGCCGTGATCCGCGAGCCGCAGATCGACAAGTACGGCCGCGCCTACGCCACCGGCAAGCGCAAGAACGCCGTCGCCCGCGTGTGGGTGAAGCCGGGCACCGGCAAGATCACCATCAACGGCCGCGACCAGGAAGTTTACTTCGCTCGTCCGGTGCTGCGCATGATGATCGCCCAGCCGCTGACCATCACCGACCGCGCCACCCAGTTCGACGTGATCGTGTCGGTCGCGGGTTCGGGCCTGTCGGGCCAGGCCGGCGCCATCCGCCACGGCCTGTCCAAGGCTCTGACCTACTACGAGCCGGGCCTGCGCCCGGCCCTGAAGGCCCAGGGCTTCCTGACCCGCGACTCGCGCGTGGTCGAGCGCAAGAAGTACGGCCGCGCCAAGGCCCGCCGCAGCTTCCAGTTCTCGAAGCGCTAAGGCTCGCGCGCACGCGATACGAGAGGGCGCTTCGGGACACCGAGGCGCCCTTTTTCTATGGCTTTTCCCTCGCTTAGACGGCGGGGTCCGGGAGGCGTTCATGTCCCACAAGGTTTTCATCGACGGCGAAGCCGGGACCACCGGTCTGCAGATCCGCGCGCGGCTGGAAGGCCGCACCGACCTTCAGCTGATCAGCCTGCCGGCCGAGCGCCGCAAGGACGCGAGCGCCCGGGCCGAGGCGCTGAACGCCGCCGACGCCGTGGTGCTGTGCCTGCCCGACGACGCCGCGCGCGAGGCGGTCAGCCTGATCGCCAACGACACCACCCGCGTGATCGACGCCTCCACCGCGCACCGCACGGCCGAGGGCTGGACCTACGGCTTCGCCGAAATGGCGCCGGGCCAGCGCGCGGCCATAGCCGCCTCGACCCGCATCTCCAATCCGGGCTGCTATCCGACCGGCATGATCGCCCTGGTGCGCCCGCTGGTGGCCGCCGGCCTGATCCCGGCCGACTGGCCGGTGAGCGTCAACGCCGTGTCCGGCTATTCCGGCGGCGGCAAGGCGATGATCGCCGAGTTCGAGGACGCGTCCTCGCCGGCCTACACCACCGCCGCCTTCCGCATCTACGCCACGGCGCTAGGCCACAAGCACGTGGGCGAGATGCGCCAGCACACCGGCCTGACCCGCCCGCCGCTGTTCGCGCCGGCGGTCGGCCGCTACGCCCAGGGCATGATCGTGGAGGTGCCGCTGCAGCTGGCCGCCATGGCGGGCGCGCCCAGCGTCGCCCGGGTGCGGGAGGTGCTGGCCGCCGCCTATGAGGGCGAGCGCTTCGTCTCGGTCGCCACGGCCGAGGAGACCGCCGCCACCAAGACCCTCGACCCCGAGGGCCTGAACGACACCAACCGGCTGAAGCTCTACGTCTTCGGCGACGAGGCGGCCGGCCAGGCGCGCCTGGTGGCTCTGCTGGACAACCTGGGCAAGGGCGCCTCTGGCGCGGCGGTGCAGAACCTGAACCTGGCGCTGGGCCTGGACGAGGGCCTGGGGCTGGAATGATCCGTCCGGTCCGCCCCGAGGACGTCCCGGCGCTGCGGCGCATGATGGCGGGCTCGAACGGCTACGCCGACGGGCCGCCGCGCGACATGATCGTGCGCTATGCGACGGACTGGACGCCCCAGGGCGAGACCTTCGTGCTCGAGGACGAGGCCGGCCTGGCCGGCTTCTACGAGCTGATCGGCTGGGGCGAGCGCGACCGCGAGCTCGACCTGTTCTTCACCGCCGACGACCGCCAGGGCCAAGGCGTCGGCCGCGCCCTGTTCGACCACATGGCCGGGGAGGCGAGGGCGGTGGGCGCGCAGGCGGTGCTGATCTGCTCCAACCCGGGCGCCGCCGACTTCTACCGGCGCATGGGGGCGAGCGACGCGGGCGTGAAACCGCCGAGCGACACCATCACCTGGGAACGGCCCAAGCTGGTGCTCACGCTCTGATCGGATTCGGAGTCTGAATATCGCGGGTCTATAATGACCCGCATGAACCGTCGTCTGTTCCTGCTGGGAACCGCCGCTCTGGTCGCCTGCTCGCCGGGCCAGGCCAGCGCCGCCGATCGCTTCGCCGACTCGCCGTGGCGCAAGCTCTCCGACGCCGAATGGAAGAAACGGCTGTCGCCCGAGGCCTATCGGGTGCTGCGCCACGCCGACACCGAGCGTGCGGGCTCCAGTCCGCTGAACAACGAATTGCGGCGCGGGACCTTCGTCTGCGCCGGCTGCGCGCTTCCGCTGTTCAAGTCCGAGTGGAAATACGACGCCGAGACCGGCTGGCCCAGCTTCTGGACGGTGCTGAAAGCCAACGTCGTCACCAAGCCGCCGCTGCTGCCCTGGCAGGGCACCGAGTACCACTGCGCCCGCTGCCTGGGCCACCAGGGCCACATGTTCACCGACGGCCCGCCGCCGACAGGCCAGCGCTGGTGCAACAACGGCGTGGCCTTGCGGTTCTCGCCGGTCTGAGGGCTCGCGGCGGACGGCTGGGCCCTCGGGACAAGCCCGAGGGTGACGCCGATTGATTCAGCCGCCGATCCGCTCCAACAGCTCCGCCGCGAAGATCGACAGGGTGTCGTCCCGGGCGCCCATGATCACGATGCGGTCGCCGGGCCTGGCCAGCTCGACCAGCCGGTCGCCGCAGGCGGGCCGGTCGGGCAGGGCGCTCGCGTTGCGGCCGCGCGCGGCGATGGCTTCGGCCACCTCGCGGCTGCCGACGCTGCGGTCGACCGTGCCGCCGAAGTAGACCGGCTCGGGCATCAGCAGCACGTCGTCGGCCGCCAGGCCGTTCACGAAGCAGTCGACGAAGGCGCCCTTCATCAGCCGCAGCGGGCCGTATCCGTGCGGCTGGAACATGACCAGCAGCCGGCCCGGGAAGGCGTGCAGGGTGTCGAGCGTCGCGCCGATCTTGTCCGGGTTGTGCCCGAAGTCGTCGATGACGGTGACGCCCTTAGCCGTGCCGATCACGTCCATGCGCCGCTTGATGCCGGCGAAGCCGCCGACCGCGGCGGCCGCGTCCTTCAGCGCCACGCCGCTGGCCATCGCCGCGCCGAGAGCCGCCAGGGCGTTGGAGACGTTGTGCAGGCCCGGCGTCTTCAGCCGGACGGGATAGGCCGCGCCCGTGGCGCGCTCGACCACTTCGAAGCTGATGCCGTCCGGCGCCGGGATCGGGTTGCGGGCCGTCAGGTCCGCGTCGGCGCGCGAGAGGCTGTAGGTCACCCGCTTGTCGGCCGGGACGCTCTCGGCCAGGGCCGCAGTCTCGTCGTTGTCGAGGTTCAGGACGGCGGTGTCGGCCTTGGCGACGAAGGCGCCGAACAGCTGGCGCAGCTCCTCCATCGACTTGTGGTCCAGCGAGATGTTGTTCACCACCGCGACCTTGGGCCGGTAGAGCGCGATCGAACCGTCGCTTTCGTCCACCTCGGAGGCGAACACGTCGCCGTTCCCGACCAGGGCGCTGGCGAAGGGTTGCTCGGGGGTGATGAAGTTCTTCATCTCCGCGCCGTTCATCACCGTCGGGTCGCGGCCGGCCTCGTGCAGGATCCAGGCGATCATGCCGGTGGTGGTGGACTTGCCGCTGGTGCCGGCCACGCCGATTCCAAACGGGGCGGCGTTGAACAGCTGGGCCAGCAGCTGGGCGCGGGTCATCATCGGCGCGCCGACCCGGCGCGCGGCCTGCACGTCCGGCACGGTCTCCTCGACCGCGGCGGAGGCGACCAGGATCTGTTCGGGGCGGGTGATTCCGCTGCCGTCCTGGGGGAACAGGCCCACGCCGCGCCCGCTCAGGAACTCGAACTTCTTGCCGATGCGGCCCTGGTCCAGCGCCCGGTCCGAGCCTTCGACCTGCGCGCCGCGCGCCTGCACGATAAGGGCCAGCGGCGCCATGCCGCTGCCGCCGACGCCGCAGAAAAAGTAAGCTTTGTCTTGAAGCATGAGGGGACCGTATAAGCCGGTCAAACCCTTGGCAACCAACGGAAACGACGCAGGGCACGATGAGCGGGGGGAAGGTGAGGATCGGCGTCGTGGCGCCTGGCGGACGCAGCACGCCCGAGGTGGCCGCGCGCGTCCAGGCGCTGGTCGCGTCGGCGTACCCGCAGGCTGAGCTGGTCTTCCATCCGCAGTGCTTCCTCACCGACGGCCACTTCGCCGGGCCGGACCAGGCCCGCGCCGACGCCTTCGTCGAGGTCGCCAACGACCCGAGCTTCGACGCCCTGTGGTTCGCCCGCGGCGGCTACGGGGCCGGGCGGCTGACCGAGCTGGTCCTGCCGCGCCTGACTGACGCCGCCAGGGCCAAGACCTATCTGGGTTACAGCGACGCCGGCAGCCTGCTGGGCGCGCTCTACGGCCGGGGCTTCCGCAACATCGTCCACGGCTCCATGCCCCAGGACATCGTCCGTGCCGGCGGCGAGGCGGCTGTAGCCCGTTCGCTGGCCTGGCTGGCCGAGCGCGCGCCGTCCAGCCTGGAAGGCGGGATCGCGCCGGGTGAGAAGACCGCCGCCTTCAACATCGTCATCCTCAGCCACCTGCTGGGCACGCCCTGGCAGCCGGACCTGAGCGGCCACGTGCTGCTGCTGGAGGAGGTGTCGGAGTACATGTACCGGATCGACCGGTCCCTGCTGCAGATCACCAGCAATCCGGACATCCGCAAGGTCGCCGGCATCCGGCTGGGCCGCTGCTCCGACATCCCGGCCAACGACCCCGACTTCGGCCGCACCGAGGAGGAGGTCGCCCGCTACTGGTGCGAGCGCGCCGGCATCCCCTACCTGGGTCGCGCCGACATCGGCCACGACGTCGACAACAAGGTCGTGCCGTTCGGAGGGGTCTGAAGGCGCGCCTCCCGCCCGGGGGCGAGAGGCGCGGGCTCAGGTCAGCGCGCCGGCGCCAGGGCGAAGCGGACCGCCACCGTCACCGTGGCGCTGTCGCTGTCGCCGCTGCGGGACAGGAAGGTGATCTGCCGCGCCGCGCCGAGGTCGCGGCCGGCCGCCTTGGCCAGGCGCTCGGCCTGGGCGCGCGCCTCGTGCACGGCGTCGTCGGCCGCGGCGTTCCAGACCGC
>NZ_JAAIVC010000170.1 GCF_010975005.1 Caulobacter sp. 17J65-9
GGGCGGACGGGCCGGCTGGGCCGCCGGCGCCGCGGCGGGAGGCGCGGCCGGGGGCGCGGTCTGGGCGACGGCGGTCGAGGTCAGAACAAGGGCACAGGCAGCGCCGATCAGGACGGAGGGTCTCAAGCTAGGGTTCCGGAGAAAACGCCGGGGGCGGCGGTTGTTAGGAACCCTCGCCGCTACAGAGCTTCACCGCGCCGCGCCGCCCTGACTTCGCCGCCGCCAGTCCTAATGCGTGAACGCCATTCGCGGGAACCGCCTGCCGAAGCTGGCTCAGGCCGCCTCGGGAAGCCACCCCGCGTTGCGGACCACCAGGGCGTAACTGCGGCTGACCGGGACCTTGCGCCCGTCGCGCAAGGCTAGCAGCAGGCGATCGCCGTCGCGCTCCCACCCCGCCACCGCGTCGCGGGCCACCCACCAGGAGCGGTGCACGCGCATGCCGTCGAGGCGGGCCAGTTCCTCCATCGCCTTGGACATGCTGAGAAGCACCAGGTCGGAGCCGAGCGTGGTGTGCACGCGCAGGTAATGGTCCTCCGCCTCCACCGTCAGAATCTCGCGCCCCAGGCGGCGGGGCAGCCGGTCCAGGAAGCGCCGCAGATCCGCATCGTCGCCCTGGGCCTCGGCCTCGGCCGCCGCGGCCACGGAGGCGCGGCCGACACGGCGGCGGCGCGTCAGCTCCACCACCGCCGCCAGCCCGAGCGTCACCACGGCGACGTTCCCATACAGGGTCGCCAGGTCCTGCGGCGTGAACGGCCCCTTCGCCCGCACCACGGTCTCGGCCCAGGCGACCACGAACACGGTCGGCGCCGCGGCCGCGAGCGCGCTCGTGATCGTCCCCGCCACGGGCCGGTCCTGAAGCAGGGCGGCCCTCCGCAGCAGTTCGCGCACAAGGACGACGTGTCCCCAGCCGAAGAGGAGCACGCCGAGCCAGTAGAGGTGGCGTTCCCCCGTCTCCATTTCCGAAAAGGTGTCGAACGGGCCGATCCGGCCAAACAGCAGGGCGATCAACCCAACCGCCACGAGTTCGTAGGCGAGGGGACGCCAGAATTGCGCGCTCACAACACTCCCCCCGTGACGTCCTCCCGACGCCGAGGTCCATGGCGGGGCGTGGAGAGGCGCAACTTTAGCGAAGCCGCGCGGACCGGTCGAGCCGACTCCAGGAGCGCGGCCTCTTAGGCAAGGGGGGCATGGCCGCCGGCGCGGAGCTAGATCGCCAGCGCCGCGTCGGCCAGCCGGTCCTCGTCCAGCGGCCGCTGCAGCCCCCGCCGGATCAGCCGGCGCGAGGCGGCCAGGGCCTGAGCGGCGGCCTCCCCGAGGCCGAACTCGCGGTAGGAGGCCAGCCGGCCGATGAAGGTCGCGTCGCGCTGGGTGCGCGCCAGGGCGGCGTAGCGGCGGTGCAGGGCCAGGTTCTCCGGCGTCGGCAGCGGGAAGAACGGGTCGCCGGCGCCGCCCGGCTGCTCGTAGGTGATGCTGGTCTTCGGGTGAACCTGGCCGGTCAGGTGCTTGTGCTCGACGATGCGGCTCCAGGCGGTCTCCTCGGACGGGAACTCGACCACGGCGGCCGGCTGGTGCCACTCCTGGTCCAGGGTCTCGTGCCGGAACCGCACCGAGCGGAACGGCAGCTCGCCGAACCGGTGCTCGAAATAGCCGTCCAGCGGGCCGGTGAAGACCAGGTGGTCGTAGACGACCTCGCGGCGCACGTCCTCGAACTCGACGTCCAGCTCCAGGTGGATGCCGTCGTGGTCCAGCAGGTTCTCGAACATCAGGCCGAAGCCCTTGGCCGGAACGGCCTGGAAGGTGTCGGTGAAGTAGCGGTCGTCGTCGCCCAGACGCACCTCGGCGCGGGCGGCGGCGCGGCGGTGCAGGGCGGACGGGTCGACCCCCCAGCGCTTGCGGGCCCAGCCGCGGAACACGCCCTCGTAGAGCTCGGGGCCCAGCCGGGCCAGGGCCGCCGCCTCGGCGGTCCGGGGCGTCGCCACCGGCGTCGTGCGCGCGGCCAGGAAGGCGGCCGCCTCCTGCTCGCCGGCCAGGTCGAGGCCGAACAGGGCGTTGAGCGCCGTGCGGTTGATCGGCGAGGGCACCAGCTTGCCGTCGGTGGCGGTCAGCACCCGCGGCGCGCAGGGCCGCCAGTCGGTGAAGCGCGACAGGTGGTGGAAAACGTCGGAGCGGTCGGTGTGCAGCACGTGTGCGCCGTACTTGCCGACGCGGATGCCGGCGGCGTCCAGGTGGTCGTAGGCGGTTCCGCCCAGGTGCGGGCGGCGGTCGACCAGCAGCACGCGCTTGCCGCCCTCGGCCGCCAGACGCTCGGCCGCGACCGCGCCGGCCATGCCGGCGCCGACCACCAGCACGTCGTAGTGCGACCGGCGCGCCGACGGGCGCACCGCGGGCGCGGAGACGATCTCGCGCAGGAAGGGGGCGGCGATCGGGCGTCGCGCGGACACCACGCCTTCGACCAGTTCCGCCATCCGCGCGTGGGTGGTGTCCCAGCAGCTTTCGGCCAGCGCCTGGTCGGCCGGCGCGCGCCAGGCGCCGCCGTCGGCCTCGGCCGACATGTCCAATGCGGTCTGGCAGGCCTGGACGAACTTCTCCGGGGTGGCGGCGACGCGGACAGCCTCCAGCTCGCCCCAGTGGCGCACCAGGTCGACCAGCGGCGTGGCCACCACCGGCCGGCCGCCGGCGAGATACTCGGCCGTCTGCGGCGGGCAGGCGAAGCGCGCGGACGCGCCGCGGGCGAAGGGGATCAGGCCCACGTCCCAGCCCGCCAGGTAGGCCGGCAGCTCGGCGTAGGGCTTCGCGCCCAGGTAATGCAGGTTGGGCCGCCGCGGCAGCTCGTCGTCGGTCAGGCCGATCACCGGCCCCACCAGCACGATGTTCCAGGCCGGCCGCGCGTCGGCGACGGCGGCGAGCAGGCCCAGGTCCAGCCGCCGGTCGATCGCGCCGAACCAACCCAGGCGCGGGCCGGTGATGGCCTGCTGGTCGGCCGGCTCGGACAGGCCCGCGCGCGCGGTCGCGAAGTGGGCGCGGTCGACGGCGGGCGGGAAGGGGTGCACGTCGCGGCGACGCGCCTTCTTGGCCTCGAACAGGCTCCAGCCGCCAGCGAACACCAGGTCGGCCCGGCCCAGCAGTTCGCTCTCCAGCTCGCGCAGCTCGTCCTCGCCCAGGCGCGAAGCGGCGACCGGGTGGGCGCAGTCGTAGATCACCGCCGCCGGGTCGCGATGGCGCGAGAACGGCAGCATGGTCGGCGTGCAGTACCAGAACACCGGATCGGCCGGGACGTGCTGGTCCAGCAGCTCGTCCAGCAGCTGGCGCAGGATCACGTCGCGGCCCCAGCCGTCGAGGCCCGCGGGCAGGCGCGGGGTGGCGACCGAGACCCCCGGCGCGCCCGAGGCCATGTCCAGCGACGGGCCGCGGTCGGGATCGGCCGGACGCGGCTCCTCCACCACGTAGACCGGGCGGTGGCGGGCGAAGCGGCTCATCAGATGGCCGGTGCGGCTCTGCACGCGGCCCCAGCGAAGATGGGTGAAGCAGATCAGCGGCGCGGCGCCCGGGGGGCACGCGTCGAGAGTTGGGACGTCATGGGCGGCCGGACGGGCGGATGACGTCGAATCGAGCCAGATCATGATTTCTCAGCACGTCGCGGCCAGGATACTGGCGGCACAACACCGTCGAAGCCGGGCCGGTTCCGCACTTGCGAACGGAAAGCGTCACTGTGCGATCGTCCTGCGCGATACTTCTCCACTTCCGCGAGCATTGAAGCCTTCGCCGCGTAATGCGGACAACGACGTTATCTTGATTGAAGCTCCCGCTGCGACGACTGCGGCTGTGGGATTCTGGTCTCAAAGGAACAGCCACGGTCGGGGGACGTTAAGCTGAACCGGACCTGCGCGTTAAGGGTTTGGCCGAGCTCTGGTATGGGTGCGGGATGCAGGCGGCGGACTTCCGCATCGATTCGGGGCCGGACGGCGCGACCCTGGCGCTCACGGGCGACTGGACGGCGACCGCGCTGGGCGGCGCGACAGCGCGCCTGACCCGGGCGCTACGCGGTCGCGCGCCGGGCGCCATCGACCTGCGCGAGCTGGGCCGGTTCGACACCGCCGGCGCCTTCGCCCTGCTGAAGGCCACCGGCGGCCATGTGGACCCCGCCGATTTCCGCGACCGTCCGGAAGCGGAGCAGATCCTCACCCTGGTCGCCGGCGTCGAGTGCCAGGCGCCGCCGCCGCACCGGCGGCTGGACCCCGTCCAGGGCTCGCTGCAGAAGATCGGTCGCGGGGTCACCGACTTCGGGGCCGAGTTCTATCGCAACCTGGCCTTCAACGGCCGCCTGGGCCTGGTCGGCCTGCGCACCCTGGTCGATCCGCGCCGGATCCGCTGGGCCGCCTGGTTCAGCCTGGCCGAGCGCGCCGGCCTGGACGCCATCCCGATCGTGGCGCTGACCACCTTCTTCATCGGCGCGGTGGTGGCCTTCCTCAGCGCCGACCTGCTGATGACCTTCGGCGCCTCGGTGTTCGCCGTCGAGCTGATCGGCATCGCCGTGCTGCGCGAGTTCTCGGTCGTCATCGCCGCCGTGCTGCTGGCCGGCCGGTCCGCCTCCAGCTTCGCCGCCGAGATCGGCGCGATGAAGATGAACCAGGAGGTCGACGCCATGAAGGTCATGGGCGTCGATCCGTTCGAGGCCCTGGTCCTGCCGCGCGTGGCCGCCCTGCTGCTGATGACGCCCCTGCTGACCTTCGTCGGCGACGTGACCGGCCTGATCGGCGGCGCCCTGGTGGTCTGGGCCAAGCTGGACCTCAGCCCCGCCTTCTTCCTGCAGCGGATCGAGGAGAACGTCGGCGGCGTCAACTTCTGGGTCGGCATGTCCAAGGCCCCGGTGTTCGCCCTGATCGTCGCGGCCATCGGCTGCCGTCAGGGCATGGCCGTGGGCGGCGACGTGGAGTCGCTGGGCCGCCGGGTTACCTCGGCGGTCGTGCAGGCGATCTTCGCCATCATCGCCGTCGATGCGGTGTTCGCGCTGATCTACCTGGAGGCGGGGATTTGAGCGACCCCGGCCTCGATCCCGACGCCCCGCCGGTGGAGGTGCGCGGCCTGGTCAACCGTTTCGGCGACCAGGTCGTCCACAATGGCGTCGACCTGACCGTCGAGCGCGGCGAGGTGCTGGGCGTGGTCGGCGGCTCCGGCACCGGCAAGACCGTGCTGCTGAACAGCATCCTCGGCCTTCACCGGCCCGACGCCGGCGAGATCCGGGTGTTCGGCCGCGAGCTGTCGAAGCTGAAGGCGCGCGAACGGGCCGAGGTGGAGGAGCGCTGGGGCGTGCTGTTCCAGCAGGGCGCGCTGTTCTCGGCCCTGACCGTGCGCGAGAACGTGGCCGCGCCGATGGCTGAGCACACCACCCTGCCGCGCGCCCTGGCCGACGGACTGGCCGAGATGAAGATCGCCCTGGTCGGCCTCGGCCCGGAGGCGCTTCACCGCCGGCCAGCCGAGCTGTCGGGCGGCATGCGCAAGCGCGTGGGCCTGGCCCGCGCCCTGGCGCTGGATCCGGACCTGCTGTTCCTGGACGAACCGACCGCCGGCCTCGACCCGATCGGGGCGGCGGCGTTCGACACGCTGATCCGTGAGCTGGCCACCAACCTGGGCCTGACGGTCTTCATGATCACCCACGACCTGGACAGCCTGTACGCGGTCTGCGACCGCGTGGCGGTGCTGGCCGACGGCAAGGTGGTCGCGGTGGCGCCGCCGCACGAACTCGAGCATTCGACCCATCCCTGGATCAGGGAGTATTTCTTGGGCCCGCGCGGCCGAGCCGCCGCACGCGCCGCAGGGGGAACCCGCTGATGGAAAGAAACGCCCACTACGCGGCGGTCGGCCTGGCCACGCTGGTGCTCCTCGTGGGCATGGCGCTGTTCGCCGTCTGGCTGGCGCGCTTCCAGTTCGCGCGCGACTACGACGTCTACGACGTGCTGTTCCACGGACCGGTGCGTGGCCTGTCGGAAGGCGGCGAGGTGCACTTCAACGGCATCAAGGTCGGCGAGGTGACCGACCTGAACCTCGACCCGCGCAATCCGGACCGGGTGATCGCGCGCGTGCGCATGACCTCCGACGTGCCGGTGAAGACCGACTCGCGCGCCCAGCTGGAGCCCCAGGGCATCACCGGCGTGAACTACATCCAGATCACCGCCGGCACCCCCGAGGCCAAGCTGCTCAAGGCGCTGTACCCCGAAAACGTGGTGCCGGTGATCCAGAGCCAGCCCAGCCCGATCAGCGAGCTTCTGACCGGCGGCGGCGACGTGCTGGCCCGCGCCATCGACGCGCTCAACCGGGTCAACCGGGTGCTGTCGGACGAGAACATCCAGGCCTTCTCGGCCACCCTCGCCCATGCGGAATCCATCAGCGCCGAGCTGGACGAGCGCAAGGCCGTGCTGGCCAAGGCCGAGGCCGCCATCGAGAAGGCCGGCGTCGCCGCCGACGAGTTCGCCGCCCTGGCCAAGTCGGGCCGCAGCCTGACCGAAGGGGAGGGCAAGCGGGCTCTGGCCAACATCGAAAGCGCCGCGGCCGAGATCAACGCGGCGGCCAAGGACATCCGCGCGGTCACGGCCAAGCTGGACGGCCCGACCACGGAGTTCGCGACGACCGGCCTGCCGCAGATGACCGCCGCGGCGACGTCCCTGCAGGAGGCGGCCGACACGCTCAACCGTCTGGCCTCCGAAGCGCAGGCCAGCCCGCAGACGCTGATCAGCAAGGCTCCGGCCAAGGAAAAAGAGGTGCCGCGGTGATGAAGAAGCTTTCCCTGCTGGCCCTCGCCGCGGCGTCGGCCGGCCTGGCCGGCTGCGTCAGCCTGCTGCCGAAATCCGAGCCGGTGCAGCTCTACCGCCTGTCGCCGCCCGCCGCGGCGGCGCAGGCCGGCGGCGCGCCTGAGGCGGCCCGCATCGACGTGGCCCTGGCCCCGACCGAGTTCCCGCGGGCGGCGGCCGGCGACCGGATCCTGACCTTCACCGGGCCGGAAGCCGCCTACATCGCCGACGCCCGTTGGGTCGCGCCGGCGCAGATCCTGTTCGTCGAGGCGCTGGACGGCGCCTTCTCGAACCAGGCGCGCAACGTGCGCCTGCAGGCCGGCCGCGGCGAGCACGGCGCGCCGCTGATCCTGGATCTCGACGTGCGCGAGTTCGCGGCCCGCTACGACAACGGCGCCAACGCCGCGCCGACCATCGTGCTGTCCATGGACGCCAAGCTAGTCCGTTTCCCCGATCGCAAGCTGATCGGCGAGCGGACCATCCGCGTCGAGCAGCGGGCGAACGAGAACCGTGTGCGGGCGATCGTGCCAGCCTATCAGGCGGCGATGGATCAGGCGCTGGGCGAACTGGTCGGCTGGACCGACGCGACCGCGACGGCGGGCGCGGCGGCGGCTCAACGCTAGGGCACGAGGGGGCTCAGCCGGGGCGGCGCACCAGCTCGGCGGTCTGCTCCATCCGCGCCTCGGTTTCGGCGCGGCGGGCGCGGCCTTCCTCCAGCTCGGCGAGCGGCGCCCCCGCGGCCTTAAGGACCGCAGCCTTGGTTTCGGCCAGGGAGACCTGGTCGGGGCGCATGCGACGGCCGCGGCGCACGCCCACCAGGCCCAGCAGTTCGGCCCAGTCGGCGCGCCAGGCGGCGAGCGCCGAGGCGGCCTCGGCCAGACGGTCGGACAGCGGCGCGTCGACGTTCTGCACCACCCGCACCAGCGGCAGCTGACCCACGGCGGCGCCGCGCACGGCGTCCAGTTCGGTCAGGCGCCGGCTCAGGCGGCCCACGCGCTCGGGATCACGGGCCGGGGCGACCTCCGCCACCGCCACGCCTTCCGCGCCCGGCGCCGGGGTCGCGAGCGCCTTGGCGGCC
>NZ_JAAIVC010000171.1 GCF_010975005.1 Caulobacter sp. 17J65-9
GCCGAGGCCCGCGGCTCCGGCCGCCGCGCCCGCCGCGACCGCGCCGACCCCGGCTCAAGGCAACGGGGGCCGGCCATGAGGGGCCGCGCGGTCCGCGTTGTGGGCCCGCTTCATTGGATCGGGTACCCTGCGCTCGCTGTCGTCGCCGCCACCCTGGTGTTCGCCACCCCGGTGCGGTTGTTCAGGCTCCCCCTGCCGGAGCCGATCTTTCCGATGGTCCTGGCCTTCGCCTGGCCGCTGATCCGGCCGTCCATGCTGGCCCCGGCGGTGCTGCTGGTGGTCGGCCTGTTCCTCGACCTGCTGTGGGGCGGGCCGATGGGGCTGTGGGCGCTCAGCCTGCTGTGCGCCTACGGGGTGATCCTGTTCGCCCGGCCGCTGATCGTGGGCCAGGACGTCCGCGCCCTCTTGGGCTGGTACGTCGGCGCCACCATTCTGGCCTACGCCCTGGGCTACGTGTTCACGGCCCTGGACGTGAAGGCCGCGCCCAGCCTGGTCGGCGCCTTCTTCCAGGTCCTGGTGACGGTCCTGCTGTTTCCGCTGGCCAATAATCTGATCGAGCGCTTCGACGACGGGGACGTGCGCTTCCGATGAGCGAACCGGCGATCTTCTTCTCCGACGTCAACGAACGTCAGGGCGGGTTCCTGCGCCGCGCCATGCTGATGGGCGGGCTGACCAGCGCCGGCATCCTCGCGCTCGGCGCGCGTCTGGGCCAGCTGCAGCTGGTGCAGACCGGCCGCTACCAGACCATGTCGGCGGAGAACCAGTTCAACTTCCGCCTGGTCCCGCCGCCGCGCGGCCGCATCCTGGACCGCAACGGCGTGGTGCTGGCCGGCAACCGCCCCAGCTTCCGCCTGCTGGTGGTGCGCGACGAGACCAAGGATCTGGACGCCACCCTCGACGCCGTCGAGAAGCTGGTGCCCGAGACGGCCAACCGCCGCCGCTCGATGATCCGCGACATCAACCAGAGCCCGCGCTTCGCCCCGGTGCCGGTGGCCAACGACCTGACCTGGGAGGAGTTCGCGCGGGTGAACCTGCACGTCTCCGAACTGCCCGGCGTCATGGCCGACATGAACGAGGCGCGCTTCTACCCGTTCGGCGGGGCCTTCGCCCACGTCATCGGCTACGTCGCCAAGGTGTCCGACAAGGACGTCGCGCGCGCCAAGGAAGGCGGCAAGTCGCCGGACGCGATCCTGTTCCACCCGGGCTTCCGGATCGGCAAGCAGGGCATCGAGAAGGCGCTGGACGAAGACCTGCGCGGCGTGCCCGGCGGCCAGAAGGTCGAAGTGGACGCGCGCGGCCGCGTGGTCGGCGAGGACCCGGAGGGCTCGCGCCCGGCGGTCCCCGGCAAGGAGGTCGTGCTCACCCTCGACGCCGACGTCCAGAACCGCGCGCTCGAGGTGTTCGGCGAGGAATCCGGCGCCGCGGTGGTGATGGACATCCGCACCGGCGACCTGCTGTGCCTGATGTCGGCCCCGGCCTTCGACGCCAACCTGTTCGTCGGCGGCGTGCCGTCCAAGGTCTATCGCGCGCTCGCCGACTACGAGCGCAAGCCGCTGCTCGACAAGGCGCTGTCCGGCACCTTCCCGCCGGGCTCGACCTTCAAGACCATGACGGGCCTGGCCGCCCTGCAGGCGGGCATCGACCCCAAGCGCCGCGTCCACTGCTCGGGCGGCTGGAGCTTCGGCGGCCGCACCTTCCGCTGCTGGAAGAAGGGCGGTCACGGCTCGCAGGACCTGCACGACGCCATCAAGAACTCTTGCGACACCTACTTCTACACCATGTCGCTGGAGATCGGCCCGGACCGCCTGGCCGAGGTGGCCAAGGCGTTCGGCCTGGGCGACACCTTCGACATCGGCATTTCCGGCCAGAAGAAGGGCATCGTTCCCTCGACCGCCTGGAAGAAAGAATACTTCAAGAAGGCGTCCAACCCGGACGCGCGGCGCTGGTGGCCGGGCGAAACGCCCAGCTACGCCATCGGCCAGGGCGCGTTGGCGGTGAACCCGCTGCAGCTCTGCGTGATGACCGCCCGTCTGGCCAACACCAAGAAGGCCGTCGTCCCGCGCCTGATCAAGTCGATCGGCGGGGTGGAGCAGCCCTCCGGCGCCGCGGTGCCCGACCTGCCGTTCCCGCACGAGCACCTGGAGATCGTGCGCGGCGGCATGGCCGCGGTGGCCAACGACGTGACCGGCACCGCCTACCGCGCCAGCCAGCTGGGCCTTGGGCCCATCCAGATGGCCGGCAAGACCGGCACGGCCCAGGCGCGCAACTACCGGGCCGGCGAGTCGCGCAAGAACTTCGCCGACTGGAACTACCGCGACCACGCCTGGTTCGTGGCCTTCGCGCCCTATGACGACCCGCGCTACGCCATTTCCCTGCTGATCCAGCACGCCCCGCACGGCGGCGCCGCCGACGCCGCGCCGCGCGCCCGCGAGATCATGAAGGTGGTGCTGCTGAAGGATCCGGAAATCCGCAAGCGCATCGAACAGCCCTACGTCGAGCCCGCGGCCCCGGTCGACAGCGGCGCGCCGCAGGACGAACCCGACAGCTTCATCGGCTCCGAGCCCGCGGCGCCCGCGCCGCAAGGCACGCCCCAAGGAACGCCGCAAGGAACGCCCACGTGACCGCCTCCGCCCTGACGCGTCCCGGCGAGCGGGACCGCCTTTCGGTCAAGTTCAGCGAGATCGACTGGCGCTTCGCCGGCCTGCTGTTCGCCATCGCCGGCGCCGGCTCGATGATGCTCTATTCGGTGTCCGGCGGCTCCTGGGAGCCCTGGGCCGCCAACCACCTGATCCGCTTCAGCCTCTGCTTCGCGCTGATGATCGCGCTGGGGCTGGTGGACCTGCGAGTGTGGATGGCGTCGGCCTATCCGGTCTACGCGCTCGGCCTGATCCTGCTGATCTGCGTGGAGCTGTTCGGCTACACCGCCATGGGCGCGACCCGCTGGCTGAACCTGGGCTTCACCCGCATCCAGCCGTCCGAGATCATGAAGATCGGCATCGTGCTGGCCCTGGCCCGGTTCTACCACGGGGCCTCGGCCAAGGACGCGTCGTTCTCCTTCAAGCTGCTGATCCCGGCGGCCATGATCGGCGCGCCGGTGCTGCTGGTGGCCCACCAGCCCGACCTCGGCACCGCCATGCTGATCGCCCTGACCGGTGCTGCGGTGATGTTCATGGCCGGCCTGAGCTGGAAGATCATCTTCACTGGCGTGGCTGGCATGGCCGCGGCGATCCCGCCGTTCGTCATGTTCGTCATGCACGACTATCAGCGGAAGCGGATCCTCACCTTCCTGGACCCGGAATCCGACCCGTCGGGGTCCGGCTACCACATCATGCAGTCGACCATTTCGATCGGCTCGGGCGGACCGCTGGGCAAGGGCTACATCCTGGGCTCGCAGAGCCAGCTGGAGTTCCTGCCGGAAAAGCAGACCGACTTCATCTTCGCCGCCCTGGCGGAGGAGTTCGGCTTCGTCGGCTGCTTCTCGCTGCTCTTGCTCTACGCCGCTGTCATCCTGATCGCGCTACGCATCGCCAGCCTGTCGCACAGCCACTTCGGGCGGCTGAGCGCGGCCGGCGTCACCGCCACCTTCGCCCTCTACGTGCTGATCAACGGCGCGATGGTGATGGGCATGGCGCCGGTCGTGGGCGTGCCCATGCCGCTGCTGTCCTACGGCGGCACCGTCATGCTGACGGTGATGATCGGCTTCGGCCTGGTGATGTCGACGCGGGTGCACCGCTATCTCGAGCTGCCGAGCGGCCGCGGGTTCTTCTTCTAAGAAGGCCCCGGCCGCGCCGGAACGTCCCGGGCCTCCGCCGGTTGGCGAGGCATGGACGATCAAGACCTTCGCAAGCTGGCCCTGCGCCTGTCCGTGGAAGCCTCGCCGGAGGCCCCCACGGGCGAGGGGCTGGGGCCGTGCGGGCCTTCCGCGCCGCCGGCGACCCCGCCCGCCGCGAACGGCAACGCGGCCTCCACGCCTGACGAGGACGCTCAGGCCCTGGTGCCGATCAGCGCCTGGACCTCGCCGGAGGACGCCAAGGTCATGGCGGCCGGCATGAAGGCAAAGGCCAATCCGGCCGAATGGACCTTCGAGCGCCTGTGCCGGATGATCGAGGACTTCGAGAACAGGCTAAGCGCCGACGAGGAGATCGGCGCCACCATCGTCGGCGCGCCCGGCGAGGGGGCCTTCCGGGTCGACGACATCGGCTTCTGGGGGCCGGACCTGATCATGTTCTACGGCAAGAACCAGCACGGCCGCGCCGTTCGCCTGATCCAGCACTACCAGCAGCTGTCGGTGCTGCTGTCGGCCCTGCCGCGCGAGGAGGAGGCGAGGCCCGCCCGCCGCATCGGTTTCGCCCTGCGCTCGCGCATGGAGGAGGCCGCGGCCGACAACGCGCCGGCCCCGCCGCAAGGCGGCCAGCCGCAGGCCGTGACCGGAAAGACGCCCGCCGGCCGCGGCGAGCGTCCCTGACCTAGAGTCTTCCCGCTTCGGATGGAATCATCCGAAGCGGACGAGAAGGTTCTGAATTCTTAGAGTTAGAGCGCGATGGCCGCCGAAACCGGCGTCCACTTTCGGCTATCGCGCTCTAGAGCTTCAGCGCCGTGTCGGTGGCCCGCACCAGGGCGTCGACGATGCCGGGTTCGGTGGAGGCGTGGCCGGCGTCGGGGATCACGTCCAGCCGGGCCTCGGGCCAGGCCTTCTTCAGCGACCAGGCGCTCTCCATCGGCGTGACCACGTCGAAGCGGCCCTGCACGATCCAGGCGGGGATGTGCCGGATCTTGTCGATGTTCTTCAGGATCCAGCCGTCTTCCGGCATGAAGCCGCCGTTGACGAAGTACCAGCACTCCAGCCGCGCGAAGGCGGTGGCGAAGTCGGGCTGGGCGAACTTGTCGGGCCGGGCCTCGGGGCCGCGCACGGAGATGGTGTCGCCTTCCCACGAGCTCCAGGCGATCGCCGCTTCGGTCTGCACCACCGGGTCGCGATGGGTCAGGCGCTTGAAGTAGGCCGCCATCAGGTCGTCGCGCTCGGCCGGCGGGATCGGGGCCAGGAAGCGCTCCCAGGCGTCGGGGAACAGCATGGAGGCCCCGTCCTGGTAGAACCAGGACAGCTCCCGCTTGGTCAGCAGGAAGATGCCGCGCAGAATCAGCGCCTCGACCCGGTCGGGGTGGGTGATGGCGTAGGCCAGAGCCAGGGTCGAACCCCAGGAGCCGCCGAACACCGTCCACTTCTCGATGCCGCAGCGCTCGCGCAGCCGCTCGATGTCCTCGATCAGGGTCCAGGTGGTGTTGTCTTCCAGCACCGCGTGCGGGCGGGACTTGCCGCAACCACGCTGGTCGAACAGCACGGTGCGCCAGGCGTTCGGATCGAAGAACCGGCGCATGCCGGGGTTCACGGCCCCGCCAGGACCGCCATGCAGCACCACGGCCGGCTTGCCGCCGGGCGCGCCGCATTCCTCGTAATAGACCTCGTGGACCGAACCCGTCGGCATCCAGCCGTAGGCGAACGGTTCCACTTCCGGATAGAGGCCGCGTCGGGCGGCGTCGATATTGAAGGCGGCCATCGCGTTCCTGTCTCCGAAACCGATGGTCACCCGTCAAGTTTTTCGTGCGGCGGCGTTTTCGTCCGCAGCGCCGTCCAGGCCAGCACGGCCCAGCCCGCAAGCATCAGAACGCCGCCGACCGGCGTCACCGCGCCCAGCACGCGCGGGCCGCCCAGCGCCATGGCGTAAAGCGTTGCGGCGAACACCGCCGCGCCCAGGTTCATCAGCAGGGCGGCGGTCCGCGAGCGCCCGGCGCAGGCCAGGGCGGCGACCGCGTGGGCCAGCTGGTAGGCCGAACCGGTCCGCAGCCAGGCGACCGCCTGCGGATCGCTCACGGCGTGGGCGGCGAAGGCGCCCAGGGCCACCGCCGCAAATCCGTTGGCGGCGGCGAACAGGACGGCGGCGCGGTCTTGCGGATACATGGCGGGCTCCGTTTGCGCAGGCAGCCCTACCGCGCGGCGCCTAATCTGGTAAGCGGAAACCCGTGAAGGGCTCCTCCCGCATTTCCGTCGCCTACGCCCTGCTGTTCACCGGCACCGGCGTCAGCCTGCCCTACCTCTCGCTGTGGCTGCGGGCCGAGGGGCTTAGCGGGGCGGACATCGGGGTGATTCTGGCCGCGCCCATGCTGGCCCGCATCGTCACCGGCCCCTTGCTGGCCGTGTGGGCCGACAGCTTCCAGCTGCGGCGCACGGCGGTGGCGGTGCTGGCCTCGGTCACCTTCTGCGCCTACGTCGGCATGGCGCTGACGCGGGGCTTTGCGGCCTGGCTGCCGCTATGGTTCGTCGCCGCCTCGTGCCTGGGCGCGATCCTGCCGCTGCTGGACGTGTTCTGCCTGCGCCGATCGCGCAAGGACGGCTTCGACTACGCCCGCCCGCGAGGGATCGGCTCGCTGGCCTTCGTCGCCGCCAACGTCGCCATGGGCGCCCTGCTGGCGATCTACACGACCGAGCTGATCATCGTCTGGGTCGCCGTGGTCAACGCCCTGCTGGCCCTGGCCGCGTGGCGGATTCTGCCCGACGAGCCGGTGGCCGACGACGGCGTGACGACCAGCCACGCGGACCGGTTCGCGGGCCTGGGCCGGCTGCTGGGCGATCCGACCTTCATGACCGCCATCGTGTCGCTCGGCCTGATCCAGGCGGCGCACGCCTTCTACTACGGCTTCTCGATCCTGAGCTGGAAGGCGCAGGGCGTCCCGCAGGCCTGGCACGGCCTGCTGTGGGCGACCGGCGTGGCGGCCGAGATCGTGTTCATGTGGTTCATGCAGCCGTTCCGCCGCCGGATGGGCCCCTGGCGGCTGGTCATGCTGGGCGGGGCGGCGGCGATGGTGCGCTGGACGGCCATGGCGTTCGCCCCGCCGCTGGCCTGGCTGTGGCCGCTGCAGATGCTGCACGCCTTCACCTTCGCGGCGGCGTTCCTGGGCGGCCTGCAGATCATCGAGAAGCTGACGCCGCGGGAGAGCTCGTCAGCGGCCCAGACCCTGAGCTCGGCCTTGTCCAGCGGCCTGCTGACGGGCTTGGGGACCATCATGGCCGGGCCGCTGTACGACCGCTACGGCGCGGGCGGCTACCTGGCCATGACGGCCATGGCGGGGCTGGGTCTGGTCGGCGTGTTGCGCCTGCGCCGGATGGTCGAGGCGAAGGGCTGAGCGTCCGTTCCGGATGGTCGTCCATCCGGAACGGGATCGCCTCAGGCGTGGTCGCCGATGGCGGCGTCGATCAGCAGGTAGGTGCGGCCGGGTTCGGAGGAGAGCAGGGAGATGGTCATGTACCCGTCCTCGTCCTTGCGCCGGGCGTCCTCCAGCAGTTCCTCGTAGCGGGTCACGTAGCGCTCGGCCTGGGCGCGCAGGCCCTTGTCCGACAGCACGCGGCGCGAGATCCGGCGGATCGCGGCCGGGGCCACGCGGCGGACCACCTCGCGGGCGGTGTCCGGGTCGCCTTCGTGGAAGGCGGCGGCGGCTTCCTCGACCCGGGCGCGGGGCAGCAGGGCGTTGGGATCGACGCCCAGGGCCTCGATCTCGTCGATCAGGCGGTCGGCCAGGTGTTCGTCGTCGACCTCCGGCTCGCCGGCCTGGGCCTTGTCCATGCCGCCCAGCAGGTCGCGCCAGGTCCAGCCGTCGGGCTCCTTCTTGCCGCCGGCGGCGTCGAACACGGTCTTGAACTCGTCGTCGGTCGCGGTCGGGGTCAGCTTCAGGCGCGGACGCAGGCCGGCGGGCGGGGCCGCGGGGGCTTCCGGCTCCGGACGGCGTTCGCGGCGCGCGGGCGCCTCGGACGGCGCGGGCATGCGCGGCGC
>NZ_JAAIVC010000172.1 GCF_010975005.1 Caulobacter sp. 17J65-9
GCAGGGGCTCCAGCCACTGGACCGCCGCGGCCCGCTCGGCCGCCCCGCCGCCGACCGGGCGGTAGGCCATCAGGGTCGCCGCGTCGGCCCGCCCCAGCACCCCCGCCAGACCCTCGGCCAGCAGGCGGCGAAGCGAGCGCCCCTCCGGCTGGGGCGGGATGTTCATGCTGAGGTCGACCAGCCCGCGGTCGGCCTCGGCCGCCGCCCCGCGCACGAAGGTGCCCCGCCCGACCGCCCCGTCCAGCAGGCCCCGCTCGCGCGCGGCCCCGTAGGCGCGGGTGACGGTGGTCAGGTCGACGCTCAGCGCCTCGGCCAGGGCGCGATGGGTCGGCAGGCGGTCGCCGCCCTGCAGCTCGCCGGCGCGGACCGCCGCCTCCAGGGCGTCGACGATGCGCAGGTAGCGCGCGCCCGAGGCGGCCTCGTACCGCGAACGCAGAATTTCGATCAGGCGAGGGTCCGGCACTCTGGCCTCCGGCCGCAAGAATCCATACATTAGCGTTCAGATGTATGCAGACGTCAACCGGATTGTATGGATCAGCCGATGACCGAGTCCGCCGCCTACCCGCCCCTCTCGCCCTGGAAGACCGGCCCGGCCTGCCGCTGCCCGCGCTGCGGCAAGGGCAAGCTGTACAAGGGGTTCCTGACCCTGGCCCCGAGCTGCAACGTGTGCGGGCTGGACCTCTCGTTCGCCGACCCAGCCGACGGCCCGGCCTTCTTCTCGATGACCGGCGTGGGCCTGCTGATCATGGCCCTGTTCGCCTGGATCGAGGTCGCCTACCACCCGCCCATCGCCTTCCACCTGGCCTTCACCCTGCCCCTGCTGGTGATCGGCTGCCTGGCGACGCTGCGGCCCATCAAGGGCTGGCTGGTGGCCTCGCAGTATTACTACAAGGCCGAGGAAGGGAAGTTCGAGCACTACGGCAAGCACGGGCCGTTCTGAGGGGCGCCCATATTGCTCAGCTTCAATCGCGTCAGCGCCGCGTTGGACACGACTGCGGCAGGCGGATCATTCGCTGGATTGAGCTGGCGCCAGCCAAGCCCGCATTGATTGCGGCTCCACGCCCTGCTGCTATTCTTTTGCTGCGCTTGCGTGGGAGGGTTCGTTGAGGTTGGCCAACCGGATTGCCGTGATCGGTGCGTTCGTCGGAGCCATGAGTTTGGCGTCGGCGGCGTCGGCCGAAGTCTTCATTTCATGCACCCAGGCGAGCGGGAATTCCCCTTGGGTTCGAGCCGTTTACCGCATCGCGCCGGACTCGATACAGACTTGGGACCCGTCTTCTGGCTGGGGCGTGAATGAGTGCGCCCGGAATAGCTGCAGCTTCTCTAGCGACGCATATGTCCTGCAGTGGCGACAGGTCGATCGCGGTACGACGGCGTACGACGATATCGACTACACGCTTAGGATCGAACGACGGACCGGTGTGATTTCTCTGGACTACAGTTCTGAGAAGTTCGGGCTCGACGGCAGGCCGAACCCCTACGGTGATCCGTGGTACAAACGGGATGGACGCATCGGGACTGGGACGTGCGAAGCGACCGAGAGTCCCGCTCTGGCCAAACCGAAATTCTGACTGGATCACCACGGTTCAGGCGGCGCTCCGCTCGCCGCAGAGGTGGTTGGAAGCGCGTGTAAACTTGGCCGTGCTCACGCCCTCGGGCGTCGGAGCATGAGCTGCAACCGCCACCGCCCTCCCCCGGTTGAGCCGGCGATGGCTCGCTTCGCCCTCCGCGTCCGCTCGAGCGTTTCGGCCCTGCTCTCCGCAGCCCTCCTAGCCGCCTGCGCCTCGACGCCGGAGGCCTACCTCCGCCCGGTCGGTCCGGCGCCGCCGGGCGGCAGCAGGGTCGACATGCTGATCGTCACCACCCGCAAGCCCTCGCCCGACCCGGGGGTGCTGTTCACCGGCGAGCGGGGGATCGGCTACCGGACCACCGAGATCGTCGTCTCCATCCCGCCCGAGGCCGCGCGCAAGGTCGGCGACGTCGAGTGGCCGAAGACGAACACCCCCGACCCGGCCAAGGAGTTCGCCGTGCTCAGCGTCAAGCCGCTGGAGCTCGGCCAGGCGACCGACTGGTTCACCCGCACGGCCGGCGCGGACGGGCGGCTCCTGGTGTTCGTGCACGGCTTCAACACCCGCTTCGAAGCGGCCGTCTTCCGCTTCGCCCAGATCGTCCATGACACCGGCGCGCCCATGGCGCCGGTGCTGTTCACCTGGCCCTCGCGCGGCAGCGTGTTCGCCTACGTCTACGACCGGGAGAGCGCCAACTACTCCCGCAACGCCCTGGAGGCGGCGCTGACCCGCGCGGCCGAGGCGCCGGAAGTGAAGGACATCACCATCATGGCCCACTCCATGGGCACCTACCTGACCATGGAGGCCCTGCGCCAGACCGCGGTCCGCCAGGGGCGCCTGCCGGCCAAGATCACCAACGTGGTGCTGGCCGCCCCCGACATCGACATCGACGTCTTTCGCGAGCAGTACGAATCCCTGGGGCCGGACAAGCCGCACTTCACCATCTTCGTCTCCACCGACGACCGGGCGCTTTCCCTGTCGCGCTTCATCGCCGGCGACGTCGGCCGGCTGGGCGCCGTCGATCCGGCGAAGGAGCCCTGGCGCTCGCGGCTGGAGGCCCACCCGGGCGTGACGGTGATCGACCTGTCGAAGCTGAAGACCGGCGACCCGTTCAACCACGAAAAGTTCGTGGCCAGCCCGCAGATCGTGCAGGTGCTGGGCGGGCGCCTGGCCCAGGGCCAGAAGCTCAGCGACTACAATCCCAGCCTGGGCGAGCAGGTCGGGGTGCTGGCGGTCGGCGCGGGACGCACGGTCGGCACGGCGGCCGGCGTGGTGGTGGCCGCCCCGCTGGCCCTGGTCGATCCGAACACCCGCGACCGGCTGGGCGAGCAGGCCGCGCCGCTGGGCGGCGGGCCGTCGAAGAACGCCACCGAGGCGGAGCCGCAACCTCCGCCGCCGCCCCAGGAAGCGCCCAAGCAGCCGCCGAATTGAAAGTGCGGTACGGCGGAGCCGATCACGCAACTTCCCTTACGTAACAGCCGATACCACCCAGCCGCCTTTCGCTTTGAAAATTCGTTCTGGCGGCTGCGGGAGTCCGTGCTACGCCTGACGGGTCGCCCTTATCAGGCCCTGGAGTGCCCTTCATGAACTTCACCCCGTCCGAGCGTCAGAGCTATTGGCGCGACCGCGTGCGCGCCTTCATGGCCGCCCACGTCTATCCGAACCTGGCGACCTACGAAGAACAGCACGCCAGCGGCGACCGCTGGACCGTTCCGCCGATCCTGGAAGAGCTGAAGGCCAAGGCGAAGGCCGACGGACTGTGGAACCTGTTCCTGCCGCCGAACGAGGCGCACGACGAGGACGGCTTCCACGGGGCGGGCCTGTCCAACCTCGAATACGCCATGTGCGCCGAGGAGATGGGCCGGGTGCTGTGGGCATCGGAAGTGTTCAACTGCTCGGCGCCGGACACCGGCAACATGGAGGTGCTGCACCGCTACGGCACCCCTGAGCAGAAGCGCCGCTGGCTGACCCCGCTGCTGGCCGGCGAGATCCGCTCGGCCTTCCTGATGACCGAGCCGCAGGTCGCCTCCTCCGACGCCACCAACATCGAGACCTCGATCGTCCGCGACGGCGACGACTATGTCGTCAACGGCCGCAAATGGTGGTCGTCGGGCGTCGGCGACCCGCGCTGCGCCGTGGCCATCGTCATGGGCAAGACCGACCCGAGCGCGCACCGCCACCAGCAGCAGTCGCAGATCCTGGTCCCGCTCGACGCGCCGGGCGTGAAGATCGTGCGCATGCTGCCCGTGTTCGGCTACGACGACGCGCCCCACGGCCACGCCGAGGTGATCCTGGAGAACGTGCGCGTCCCGGCCGAGAACCTGATCCTGGGCGAAGGCCGCGGCTTCGAGATCGCCCAGGGCCGGCTCGGCCCGGGCCGCATCCACCACTGCATGCGCACCATCGGCGCGGCCGAGGCAGCCATGGAGAAGATGGTCAGGAGGCTGCTGGCCCGCAAAGCCTTCGGCAAGGCGGTGGCCGAGCAGTCGGTGTGGGAGCAGCGCGTGGCCGAGGCGCGCATCGACATCGAGATGACCCGCCTGCTCTGCCTGAAGGCCGCCGACATGATGGACAAGGCCGGCAACAAGGTCGCCCAGCTCGAGATCGCCATGATCAAGGTGGCGGCCCCGCGCATAGCCCTGAAGGTCATCGACGACGCCATCCAGGCCCACGGCGGCGGCGGCGTCTCCGAGGACTTCGGCCTGGCGCGGCTCTACGCCATGATCCGCACCCTGCGTATCGCCGACGGCCCCGACGAGGTGCACTGCCGCGCGATCGCGAGGCTGGAGTACGCGCGGCACGCCTAATCCCCCCCCACTGGGGGAGGGGGACCATGCGAAGCATGGTGGAGGGGGCTCGTCTTGGCGCGACGGTGCAGCTGCATCGAAGCTCTCCGCTGGAGCCCCCTCCACCGCTTCGCGGTCCCCCTCCCCCACCGCTTCGCTCAGGGGAGGATTTTTCACCTAGGTGACAGCCGCCCGGTTCAGCGGCTTAATAATTCCACGGCCGCCGCCAGACGCTGCCTACAGGAAACGCTTTCGTGTTGTGGACGCCCAAGGAAAGGGCCGTTTCCGGCCTGAACGACGTGACGGCCATCGAGGCGGCCGGGATGCCGCGCGACCTGCCGGCCAGCACCTACGAGATGATCGGGCGCACCGCCCGCCAGCGGCCGCACGCCAAGGCGCTGTCCTTCTTCCTGAGCGTCGACGGCCATGCGCGGCCGGAAAGCTGGAGCTATCGCCGCTTCTTCCGCCGCATCACCCAGACGGCCAACCTGTTTCACAGCCTGGGCGTCGGCAAGACCGACGTGGTCGCCTACGTCCTGCCCAACCTGCCCGAGACCCACTTCACCATCTGGGGCGCGGAAGCCGCCGGCATCGCGTTTGCGATCAACCCGCTGCTGGGGCCGGAGACCATCGCCGAACTGCTGAACGCGGCGGAGGCCAAGGTGCTGGTGACCCTGGCCCCCTTCCCGCACACCGACCTCTACGAAAAACTGCAGGGCGTGGTGGATCAGGTGCCCAGCCTGCGCCACGTCGTGCTGGTCAACCTGGCCGACCGCGTGCGCGGCGTCCGCAACCTGCCGGCCCGCTGGCTGCAGAGCCGCGAGGCGCGCAAGCATCCGCGCATGTCCGGGGTGCGAGTGCACGACTTCGGCAAGGCGATCGCCGGCCAGCCGCACGAACGGCTGACCAGCGGCCGCAGCATCTCGCCCGGCGACTTCTCATCCTACTTCGGCACCGGCGGCACCACCGGCACGCCCAAGATCGCCATGCGCCGCCACGCCAACGAGGTGGCCAACGCCTGGATGGCCGGGCGGCTGCTGGGCCAGGGCCTGGGGCCGAAGACCACCATCTTCTCCGGCCTGCCGCTGTTCCATGTGAACGCCGTGCTGGTCAGCGGCCTGGCCCCGTTCGCGCGCGGCGCGCACGTGCTGGTCGGCACGCCCCAGGGCTATCGCGCCGAGGGCCTGATCCCGCACTTCTGGGACATCGTCGAGCGCCACCGGGTGACCCTGTTCAACGGCGTGCCGACCCTGTTCGCCTCCTTGCTTCAGGTCCCCATCGAAAAGCGCGACGTCTCCAGCCTGGAGTTCGCCCTGTGCGGCGCGGCGCCCATGCCGGTGGAGGTGTTCAAGACCTTCCAGGAGCGCACCGGGCTGAAGATCCTGGAGGGCTACGGCATGACCGAGTCCACCTGCGTCAGCTCGGTCAACCCGCCCCTGGGCGACCGGCGGGTCGGCTCGATCGGCCTGCGCCTGCCGTTCCAGCAGATGAAGATCGTGGTCGTCGACGAGGCCGGCAAATACGTGCGCGACGCCGCCGTCGACGAGATCGGCGTGGTCGCCCTGGCCGGCCCCAACATGTTCGCCGGCTATCGCACCGAGGCGCACAACGCCAACATCTGGCTCGATCTGGGCGACGGCCAGCGCTGGTTCAACTCAGGCGACCTGGGCCGCCAGGACGCCGACGGCTACTTCTGGCTGACCGGCCGCAAGAAGGAGCTGATCATCCGCGGCGGCCACAACATCGACCCCGCCTCGATCGAGGACCCGCTGCACCGCCATCCGTCGGTGGAGCTGGCCGCCGCGGTCGGCCGCCCCGACCCGCACGCCGGCGAGGTGCCGATCGCCTACGTCCAGCTGCGCCCGGGCCAGCACGCCACCGCCGCCGAGCTCCTGGCCTTCGCCCACGCCGAGATCGGCGAGCGCGCCGCCCAGCCCAAGGCGGTGCGGATCATCCCGGAAATGCCGCTGACCGCCGTCGGCAAGCTGTTCAAGCCGAAGCTCAAGTGGATGGAGGTCGAGAGCGCCCTGACCGACACGCTGGCCGAAGCCGGCGTGAAGGCGGTCGTCGTCGCCGCCGAGGACAAGCAGCGCGGCACGCTGGCGACGGTGAGCCTGACCGACCCGGCCCAGGCGGCGACGGCCCGCGAGGTGCTGGGCCGGTTCGCGGTGGCGTGGGAGATCGTGGGCTAGGCGAGAGCGCCCCACCCAACCCTTGAGCTTGCGCGGCCCGCGCTCGCCGTTAGGTTGGCCTCGCCATTCGGGGGAACGGGGCATGGACGACATCACCGCGGCGCCGCCGCGCGCGGCGCTTAGACGGCGCGCGGCCGAGCCGGCGCCGAGCACGCCCGATCCTGTCGAGATCGCCATGGAGCTGGAGCGAGGCGATCTGTCGCCCGAGAGCCCGGCGCGCCAGTTGCTGGAGCGCCACGTCCGGCTGGTCGAAAAGCAGCTGGGCCTGGCCGACAACGAACGCTTTCGCGCGCGCATCAAGGCCCTGCGCGACGCCGCCCTGGCGGGTCTGGCGGTGCTGGTCCTGGTCGGCGTGCTCGCCGTCGTGTGGGACGCCGCCCGCAGCCGGAGCCTTGCGGTGCAGGCGTTCTCCGTGCCGCCGGAACTCGCGGCCCGCGGCGCCACCGGCGAGGTGCTGGCGGCGCAGATGATCGACCGACTGGCCGACCTGCAGGCGAAGACCGACTCCGCCCGGCCGGCCGACAGCTACGCCCAGGACTGGAGCGGCGGGCTGACCGTGGAGATTCCCCAGACCGGCGTGTCGCTGGACCAGGCGCTTCAGATGCTGAAGAGCCGGCTGGGTCGGCGCACGGTGATCCGCGGCGAGGTGGTGCGCGGTCCCGACGGGCGGCTGCAACTGACCGTGCGCAGCGGCGCGGGTCCCGCCGCCACGGTGTCCGGCGACGACGCCGACCTGCCGGGCCTGCTGAACCAGGCGGCCGAGGCGGTCTATGCGCAGACCCAACCCTATCGCTACGCGATCATGCTCGCCGCCACGCCCGAGAACCGGGCGCGCTCTTTGGAGACCTTCCGGGGGCTGACGCATCACGCGGATCGGACCGAGCGGGGCTGGGCCTGGGTGGGCGTGACCACCACCCTGTTCGACCTCGGCGACGTCGACGCAGCGCTCGCCGCCACCCGTCACGGCGCCGCCCTCGACTCCAGCCTGGTGAGCGACACCAACGCGGCCCTGCTGGGGCACATGCTGGGGCGCGAGGAGCAAGCCCTGGCGCACGCCGACCTGGCCGCCCGGCAACAATGGCGGACGACGCGCGTCGCCGCCGCGATCACCGCCGCCGACATGACCGCGCAGGCGGCGGCTTGGCGCGGCGACCTGCCACGCGCCGAGCGACTGTTCGCGGCGGCGGGCGACATGCCCGAGTACGCCGGCACGGCCGCCGCCGCGCGGCTGCGCCGGGGGGAGATCCTGGCCCGGCTGCACGAGCC
>NZ_JAAIVC010000173.1 GCF_010975005.1 Caulobacter sp. 17J65-9
GGCCAGCGGCTCGCGGGCGGCGGCGAACAGGGCGCCGAGCTCCAGTCCGGCGGTCAGGCCCTGGCGCAGGGCCCCCAGGTCGCGCGGGCCGCCGCGGCCCAGGGTCAGGCGGGCCAGGGCGCGAGCCATGTCGCCCGAACCCTTCAGCACGTCGCGGGCGTCGCGGCGCAGCGGACGGCGCTCGACGAAATACTCGACCCCGTCCAGGCGCGCGTCGATGGCGGCCGGATCCAGCAGCGGGCGCGACAGGCGCGCGCCCAGCAGGCGGGCGCCGCCGGAGGTGACGGTGCGGTCGATCGCAGCCAGCAGCGAGCCTTCGCGCGCGCCGGACTGGGCCCGGTCGATCTCCAGGCTGGAGCGGGTGGCCGGATCGACGGCCATGAACTCGGCCTCGGCCCCGCGGCGCGGCGCCTTCAGGATCGGGGCTTTGCCGGCCTGGGTGGTCTCGATGTAGGCGGCGATCAGGCCCAGCGCCGAGATCTCGGCAGGCGCGAATTCGCCGAAGCCGTCCAGGGTGTCGACGCCGTACAGGCGTTTCAGCCGCGCCTCGGCCCCGGCCGGTTCGGACAGGGCGGCGGCCATGGGCTGGACCGCGCCGCCGGCCTGCTTGAGGGCGGCGTTGACCAGCTCGTCGGCGAACAGCCGGTCGGCAGCCAGGGTCTCGGACGGACGCAGGGCGCCCAGCGCCGCGGCCAGGTCCTCGCGGGCGACCAGCAGGCTCTCGACGTCGCCGGTCGACAGCTCGACGCTGGCCACCGCCGCGCGGCCCGAGCGCACGGCCACCGCGGCCAGACGGTTGGAGCCGCGGGCGTCCAGCAGGGAATCTTCGGTCAGGGTGCCCGGCGTGACCACGCGGACGATGTCGCGCCGCACGATCGACTTGGAGCCGCGCTTCTTGGCCTCGGACGGGTCCTCCATCTGCTCGCAGACGGCGACCTTGAAGCCCATGCGGATCAGCTTGGCGAGGTAGGCCTCGGCCGCGTGCACGGGCACGCCGGCCATGGGGATCTCCTCGCCGCCGGACTTGCCGCGGCGGGTCAGGGTGATGCCCAGCGCCTCTGCCGCCTTCACCGCGTCGTCGTAGAACAGCTCGTAGAAGTCGCCCATCCGGAAGAACAGCAGGGCGTCGGGCTGGCGCGCCTTGGCCTCGAAGAACTGGGCCATGACGGGCGTCGCGTCCGGCGGCACGACAGGGACGGCGGGGGTCGAAGGCGCGTTCATCGGCAGGGGCGAGGGCTCGAAACGGGGACTTGAAGCCCGGGGAATCGCCCCGGCGACGTGTGGCTTCCTTGTCGCCGAGCGGGGCTTTCGGCTCAAGCGGCGGATGCGGGACTTGCCGTCGCGGAGGCGCGAGCGTACGGCCAAGCTCAGGTGGTGTCCCTGAGAGGGGACCTAAGAGGGAACGCGGTGCGGGCGATCAGCCCCAATCCGCGGCTGTGCCCGCAACTGTGAGCGGCGAGGGCCGTGTCCGCCCGTCCGCCCGGACGTGATCCGGGAAGGGACGGCGCCACTGGGGTGACCCGGGAAGGCGAGGGCGCGTCGGTCCCGATGACCCGCGAGCCAGGAGACCTGCCGCCGACGTCGCTCGTCCTCCGCCCGGGAACAGGCATGAGGCGCGGGACTGCTCCGTCGCAGCGACACCGGTCCGGCGTCGTCCCCTGAACAGGGGCGGACCGTGTCGCTAACAGCCCCCGCGCGCGCCGCGCTTGGGGCTTCGGAGACGAGCGCCAATGAAGCGCCTCCTGCTCTCGACCGCGACCCTCGCGGTCCTTTCCGCCGTGACCCCCGCGGCGGCCGAAACCACTGCCGATGCGTCCGACGTCGACGAGGTGGTGGTCACCGCCACCCGCCTGCCAACCCCCGTGGAGCTCGCGCCCGGCGCGCGGGTGATCGACGAGGCCGAGATCGAACGCAGCGGGGCGGTGTTCGCCGCCGACCTGCTCGACACCGTGCCGGGCCTCAGCGTCTTCCAGAACGGCGCCTACGGCGGCGTCGCCTCGGTGCGCATGCGCGGGGCCAGCGCCGACAAGACCCTGGTGCTGGTCGACGGGGTGCCGCAGAACGATCCCTCCCAGCCGGCCGGCAGCTTCGACTTCGCCGCCTTCGACCTGGGCGACGTCAGCCGCATCGAGATCCTGTCCGGGCCGCAGGGCTCGCTGTGGGGCTCGGACGCCATCGGCGGGGTGATCAGCTTCACCACCCGCGAGCTGGACGGCGCGCGCGCCGACATCGAGGTCGGCTCCTATGAGACGGTCCGCGTCTCGGCCGCCGCCGGGCGCAGCACCGAGCGCTGGGCGCTCTCGGTCAACGCCGCCAGCTTCGCCACCGACGGGATCTCCAAGGCCGACAAGGCCGACGGGAACACCGAGCGCGACGGCCTGGTCTCCCGCACCGCCGGCCTGAAGGGCCGCTACACGATCAACGAGAAGGTCCGGCTGGACGCCGCCGTGCGCTACGCCCGGGCCGAGGCCGACATCGACGGCTATCCGGTGTTCAGCCTGGAGGACACGCCCGAGACCTCCGACAGCGAAAGCTGGTCGGGCCTGGTCCGCGCGGTGGTCGACGGGCCGCTGGATTTCCAGCACCAGCTCAGCTTCAACCGCTACACCATCGACCGGGCCCGTCCGGACGAGCGCTGGGCCGCCACCTTCGGGGTCGAGCAGGAGGACGTCCGCGCCGATCTCAGCGACGGCTCGAGCGCCGAGCAGGGCGCCTTCTCGGCCTTCGGCGTGGTGCGAGTGAAGCCGGTGGATCGGCTGACCGTCACCGGCAGCCTGCGCCGCGACGATCCGGAGAAGATCAAGGCGGTCACCACCGGCCGCGCGTCGGCGACCCTGGACCTGGGCTGGGGCGTGTCGCTGCAGGGCTCCTGGGGCCAGGGCTTCAAGACCCCGACCATCAGCGAGGCGATGTGCGACTTCTGCTCGCCGCCGGGGCCGTCGCTGGGGCTGAAGCCCGAGCGGGCCGAGGGCTGGGACATCGGGATCGCCTGGGCCTCGGCTGACGGCCGCTTCGACGCCTCGGTCACCGGCTACCGGCTGGCGGTGCGTGACCAGATCGATTTCTTCTTCGACCCGTCGGACTTCTCGTTCCGCTACCGCAACATCGACCGCACCCAGACCCGCGGGCTGGAGGCGGAAGCTTCGGCCGAGCTGGTGGACGGCGTGACCCTGCAGGCGGCCTACGCCTACACCGACGCCGAGGACGCCACGACCGGCGAGCGGCTGCTGCGGGTGCCTGAGCACCAGGGCTCGGTCGGGGTGGACTGGACCGGCGATCGGGCCCGCGCCTCGCTGACCGTGCGCGGCGAGAGCGAGCAGATGGACTCCGACCCGACGGGCGCGGTGTACACGCCGGTGGTGCGCGACGGCTTCGTGGTCGCCGACCTGACCGGCGGCTGGAAGCTCACCGACAAGGTCGAGGCGACGGTCCGGCTGGTGAACCTGACCGACCAGCACTGGCAGCAGACCCTCGGCTACGGCGAGCCGGGCCGTTCGGCCTATGTGGGGCTCAGGCTGCGGTACTGAGCCGGGCCGGCGGCGGCGGGGCGCTCGCCCACAGACGCGGGTCCAGGGCCCGCGGGTGGTCGAGCGCCAGGGCGCTCCAGTCCAGCTTCGGCGAGGGCGCGCAGGCGGCGGCCAGCACCGCCCGCAGCTCCGCCGCGGACGTGACCCCCACGATCGCGGCGGAGGCTTCCGGCCGGTCCAGCGCGAAGGCTAGGGCGGCCTGCATGGGGTCGGCCCCGGCCTCGGCCAGGGTGCGGCGGATGCGCGACAGGCGCGGACCGGCGTCGGCCAGGCCCGCGGGCAGGCCGTCGCGCGGTAGGAACAGCAGGCCCTGCAGGAAGACTGAGCGCAGGTGGATCTCCACCCCCATGCCGGCCAGGGTCTCCAGCGTGCCGTCCTTGACCAGGCGCTGGTCCAGCAGGCTGACCGGCAGCTGCATCAGGTCGGGCTTGTAGCGGCGGGCCAGCAGCACCGGCTCCTCGGCGGCGTAGGCCGAGATGCCGATCTTCTGGAACAGGCCCTCGTCCTTCAGCTTCTGCAGCCGGGCCCACAGCTCGCGGCCCTCGGGGCCCAGCAGATCCTCGGCCGAGTGCACCAGCAGGGCGTGGGCGCGGGCCAGGCCCATGCTCTGCAGCGAGCGCCGCGCGCGCGCCTCCAGCCGGTCAAGGCCCTCGGACAGGCGGACCGTCTTGGTGACCACCTTGAACGGGCTCGGGAAAGGCCAGTTCTTGCCCAGCACCCGCTCGGCGTCGCCGTACTGGGCGGCGGTGTCGATCAGGCCGACCTGCGAGCAGGCGGCGTGGTCCAGCAGCTGGCGCACCTCGTCCTCGGGCACGCGCCCGCGGGCGTCGGACACGCCGGAGTCGAGACCGAATTGGGCCGTTCCCAGCCCGAGTTCCGCGCGTCGAACCACCATCAAGCCACTGTCCGCCGACGCACGGGTTTGTCAAAGCGACCGTTCAGCACCTGTGCGGCGAGCTCGGGCAGGACCGCGTCGTAGGCGGCCAGCAGGCCGGCGATCTCGGCCTCGCCCAGCGCCAGCGACGGCACGTGGGCGCCCAGGCTCAGCACGCCCTGGTCGTAGAGGCGCCGCGTCAGGGCCTCGAGCACGGCCTTGCCGTCGCGGCCGACGCGGGCGCGCACGTTCAGGCAGCTCCAGGTCGGGTCGCCGACGATCTCCAGGAAGGAGCCGGCGCCGGCGGCGTGCAGGCGCGCCTCCACCTCGGCGGCGATCTCGGCCCCGCGCACACGCAGGGCGGCGGGAACGTCGGCGCGTTCGACCGTGTCGAGGGTGGCGCAGGCGGCCGCCAGGGACGCCGCGCTCGGGCGCGGGCCGGAGGCCGGCAGGGTCTTCATCAGGTCGATGGCGCCGGCCACGGCGCCCAGCGGCCGGCCGTTGGCGAGCGAGGCGCCGATCACCGCCAGGTCCGGAACGACGCCGTGCAGGGCCTGGGCCCCGCCGGCGTGGACGCGCAGCGCGGTGCGGCTCTCGTCGAACACCAGCACCACGCCGTCGCGGCGGGCCAGGCGCTTGGCGGCCAGCAGGAATTCGCGCGGGGCGTCGAGCGGGCGGACCACCAGGGCGGCGACCTCGCCGGCGTGGGTGTCCAGCGCTTCGCCGATGCTTTCGACGTCGCCGGCGGCGGCGATCGCGTCGTCGCAGAAGAAGGCGCCGTCGCGCCCGGTGACCGTCTTGGCGACGACCAGGGCGTCGGCCAGGGCCAGCTGCAGCGAGGTGCGGAAGCCGACCGCCTCGGCGCAGGGCAGGGCGTCGGCCAGCCGTTCGGCGGCTTCGGCCTCGACCGCGCCCACCGAAGGCGCGGCGGCGACGGCGATCTCGACCTGCGGGTCGTTCCAGCCGAGCAGCACCGCCCCGTCGTCGCCGTGGAGGTCGATGCGTTCGGCGCCGGTGTCGTCCGTCACCAGGGCGCCGTGCAGGCGCCGGGCGGTCTTCACCACCGTCGCGTAGGCCGGCGCGGCGGCCGGTCGCGGGGCGGTCTGTCTTAGGCGGGCCTGAGCCTGCGCCATGGCGTCTCCTCCCAGACTGCACTGGGTTGAGTCGCACCCTAGGGGGGAAAGCTTAGGAACCCCTGAACGCCGGTTCGCGAGGGCGCTTTCGGGCGCGGGCGGCGCGCATTCGTCCCGGAAAGAATAACGTCGGTATTCGTGGCTTGTGCCCGCCGTCGAGCCTTCATTGAACGTGATTTAGTCAGGTTTTTACAAAGCTTAGTCGACCTCGATCACTGGTCGGTCAACGGCGCGTTAACCAATGCAACTCGAAAAGAACGACATTCACTGAAGCTTTTGCGCCGTGTCCGGAATCGTACGGACGCAGGAGATCCGCCCATGTCGCTCGCCCACCTTTCGGTCTCGCGCAAGTTGACCGTGGCGTTCGCCGCCGTGGTCGTCACCATCGCCGCCATGGGCGCGACGGTGGCCGTGAACCTGAGGGCGGTCGAGCGGCTGAAGCGGCAGGACGCCGAGATCGCCCAGGTGCTGTCGGCGGTGACCGGCGCGAGCTACGCCCTGGCCCGCCAGGAGAACAGCTATCGCGGCCTGCTGCTGTCGGGCGACAACTACTATGTCGGCCGGATCGACAAGCACCGCGCGACCTTCAAGGCCAGGCTGGCCGACCTGCGCCGCCTCTACACCGGCGACGCGCAGGCCCTGGCCCGGGTCGACCAGGCCGAGCAAGGGGCGGACGCCTGGTTCGCGGGCGTGGTCGAGAAGGGCGAGACTCTCGTCGCCGATCCGGTCGGTCGGGCCGAGGCGGTGGCCATGGTCGGGCCGAGCGGCGCCGCCGACGGCCTGATGGCCCCGGCCGAAGACGCCATCGACGAAATCGTGAAGCTGGAAAAGGCGCGCGAAGCCGCGATCGGGGCCGCCCACGAACGGGCGGTGAAGACCGCGGACCTGGTGCTCTACGTCGGCCTCGCCGGCGCGGTGGCGATCGCCGCCGCCATGGGCTGGCTGCTGGCCCGCGCCATCGCCCGCCCGGTGGTCGCCATGACCGGGGTCATGCGTCGCCTGGCGGCCGGCGACAACGCCGTGGACGTGCCCGCCCGCGACCGGCGTGACGAGATCGGGGCGATGGCCCAGGCCGTCCAGGTGTTCAAGGACGCGGCGATCGAGAAGCTGGGGCTGGAGCGTGAGGCCGTCGCGACCCGCGAGGCGGCCGAGGCGGAGCGCCGCCACACCGAGGCGACCCGCGAAGCGAGCGCCGCCGAACAGGCCGCGGTGGTGGCCGCCCTGGCCGAGGGGCTGGAACGGCTGTCGGCCGGCGATCTTACCTATCGCCTGATCCAGGGCTTCCCGGGCGACTACGAGAAGCTGAAGACCGACTTCAACGCCGCCATGAGCGGGCTGCAGGCGGCCCTGCGGACGGTGGTCGCCAACATCCACGGCCTGCGCGGCGGCGCTGGCGAGATCTCCGCCGCCTCCGACGACCTGTCGCGCCGCACCGAGCAGCAGGCCGCCAGCCTGGAGGAGACGGTCGCGGCGCTGGACGAGATCACCGTCACCGTCCGGCGCACCGCCGCCGGCGCCAAGCAGGCCTCCCAGGTGGTGGGCGCGGCGCGCGGCGACGCCGAGCAGAGCGGCGTGATCGTGCGCGACGCGGTCGCCGCCATGGGCGAGATCGAGGGCTCGGCCAAGCAGATCGGCCAGATCATCGGCGTGATCGATGAGATCGCCTTCCAGACCAACCTGCTGGCGCTCAACGCCGGGGTCGAGGCGGCCCGCGCCGGCGACGCCGGCAGGGGCTTCGCGGTGGTCGCGTCGGAAGTGCGCGGGTTGGCCCAGCGCTCGGCCGAGGCCGCCAAGGAGATCAAGGCGCTGATCACCACCTCGACCGCCCAGGTCGGCTCCGGCGTGGATCTGGTCGGCCGCACCGGCGAGGCCCTGGCCCGCATCGTCGAACGGGTGGCCGAGATCGACGCCCTGGTCGGCGAGATCGCCGGCTCGGCCCAGGAGCAGGCCACCGGCCTGCAGCAGGTCAATGCGGCCATGACCCAGATGGACCAGGCCACCCAGCAGAACGCCGCCATGGTCGAGGAGACCACCGCCGCCAGCCACGCCCTGGCCCAGGAGGCCGAGGTGCTGGCCGGCTCGGTCGCCCGCTTCCGCCTCGGCGAGCGTCAGGCGCAGGCGCGCGTCGCCCCAGCGCCGGCCCGTCCGGCGCCGCCCGCCGCCCTGGCG
>NZ_JAAIVC010000174.1 GCF_010975005.1 Caulobacter sp. 17J65-9
GCTCGAGGGCGGGCTCGGCGTCGGGCGCGGGGACCGAAGGTTCGGCGGGCGCCGCTTCGGCCTCCGGGCGGCGGCCGGCCAGGATCCACATCAGGCTCCAGCCCAGCGCGCCGATCGGCAGGGCCTGGGCGTAGGTCTGCAGGAAGGCGGCGTCGTCCGGCCCGGGACGGGCGAGGTCGATCGCCGGGCCCAGCCACCACAGCCAGAACGTCATGGGCACGGCGCCCAGCAGCACCGCCGCGACCCAGCCGACGGCTTCGTTCCGGCCCAGCCGCACCGCCGCGCCCGCGCCCAGCCGGATCAACGGCCGTTGAATGAGGTAGCCGGCCAGAACGGTGCGCGACCAGTAGAGCACCCGCTCCGGCCAGGGCCCGGTCACGAACAGGCCGAAGGCGCCGATCATGGCCAGCACGACGGCGACGCCCAGGAGGGCGCCCAGCTCGCGGGCGAGGCCGCGCGGGCTGAGGCCTGCGCGCAGTCCCGCCGACGCTTCGTGAACGGGCCTCATCGACGCCTCCGGTTCCGCCTGCGAACGCCGCCGGTCCGGCGACGCAACTTCGCTCGCGGGCGTCGTCCGCTCCGGCTTTGTCCGGCGCACGCAACCCGCAAACCGAGGTTCCTTATGTCGAGATTCGTCTGGCTGGCGCTCGCCTTCGCCTGCGCCGCTTTCACGGTCGGGAATACGGCCGTGCCGATCGCCGCCTGGCTGGCGCCGGTCTTCCTGCTCCGCTTCACGCGAAGCTCGGCGCCCCTGCCGGGGCTCGCCCTGGGCGCGGTGGCGTTCATCGCGGGGCAGGACCTGGCCTGGCGCGGCGCGATCGTCTTCCAGGGGCCGACCTATCACGCGGTGGTCGCGGCCATCGGCCTGCTGTTCTTCCTGCCGGTGGTGGCGGACCGGCTGATCGCGCCGCGTCTGAAGGGCTTCGCCTCCACCCTGGTGTTCCCCTGCGCGCTGGTCGCCACCGAGTTCGCCTGGTCGAGCTCCGGGCTGGGGTCGTGGGGCCTGGCCGCCTACTCGCAGTGGGGCGCGCTCCCGCTGCTGCAGGTGCTGTCGATCACGGGCCTGTGGGGCGTGAGCTTCCTGGTCGGCTGGGGGGCGTCGACGGCGAACTTCGTCTGGGCGCGCGGCTGGGCCGATCCGGCCGCCCGCCGTGCGGGGCTCGCCGCCGCCGCGGTGATCGCGGCGGTGCTGGCCGGGGGCGGGCTGCGCCTGGCGCTGGATCCGCCGAAGGGGCCGACCGTACGCGTGGCCGGCGTGGTCGCCGAGAACCTGGACGTGTTCATGGGCGCCTGGGCGCCGCTCGCCCAGGGCCGGAAGCTGACGCCGGAGGTGGTGGAGAAGGCGCGGCCGGCGACCCAGGAGCTGCAGCGGCGGCTTCTGGACCGCAGCCGCGAAGAGGCGCGGGCGGGGGCGAAAATCGTCGTCTGGTCCGAGGCCAACGCGCTGGTCTTCGCCGACGACGAAGCGGCTTTCGTGGCGCAGGGCCGCCGGCTGGCCCGCGAGGAAGGCGTCTACCTGTTCATGGCCATGGCCACGATCACCCCGGGCGAGCGGCAGGCCCAGAACAAGGTGGTGGCGATCGACGCGAGCGGCGCGGTGCGCTCGACCTATCTGAAGAGCCATCCGACCCCGGCCGAAGCCTCCGTGCCCGGCGACGGCCAGATGCAGGTGATGGACACCCCCTACGGCCGGCTGGCCTGGGCCATCTGCTACGACTTCGACTACCCGGCCCTGATCCGTCAGGCGGGCCGCGCCGGCGCCGACATCCTGCTGAACCCGTCCTGGGACAGCCGCGGCATGGATCCGATGCACACCCACATGGCCGGGCTGCGCGCGGTCGAGAACGGCGCGTCCATGTTCCGGGTGACCAACGACGGCCTGAGCCAGGCGGTCGACGCCCAGGGCCGCGTGCTGGCCGCCATGGACGACTACGGGACCAAGGACCGCGTGAAGACCATGGTCGCCGACCTGCCGGTCCGTGGCGCGGTCACGCCGTACGCGCGGTTGGGCGACTGGCTGGCCTGGGGGTGCGTGGCGGGGTTCGCTAGCTTGGCCGCAGCCGCCTTCGCGCGAGGCAAGGGAGGCGTACGGTCGCCGGCGGCCGCGACCGTCGGCTGAGGGAGGCGCCGGTGGTCGACGTCAGTCGACGATGTCGATCACCGCGCCGACCGAGCCGCCGATCAGCGCTCCGGTTCCGGCGTTGCCCGACAGGCTGCCGATACCGGCCCCGACGACGGCGCCGGTGGCGGTGGCGCAGCCGGCCAGGACGAGGGCGACGGCGGCGAGGGCGGTCGCGAGCTTTCTCATCGCGGTCTCCTGCGGCTTCACTCGGCCAGCCGGGGCTTGGCCATCTCGACCCAGATCACCGACAGCACCGGCTTGTCGAGCTGGTCGGGGTGGGCCTTGTACCAGGCGTCGACGGTCTGGATCGCCGCGTCGACGGTGAAGCCGTCGAGGCCCTTCTGGGCGCGCTGCGAGAAGGTGTCGGCCTGGCCGGGATCGTGCTTGGCGTCGTAGCGGGCGCCCACCGAGATCATGTTCGACACGCCGGCCAGGTAGGCGCGCCGCACCTCGGGCGACGAGCGCTGCCAGTCGCGCCCGTCGGCCAGCCTGGGGTTCGCGGTGGCCTGGGCTTGCGCCCCAATCGGAAGCGTCAGGGCGGTCGCGACGACGAGGGCGCCGATCGTCCGAAGCGTCGCCATGTTCCTGCTCCATCCGTGCGCGCCTGAAACCGCGCGCGCATGGATCCGGCCGTCAGGGCCGCGCCTGAGCCGGTCCGGAATTACTGCTGAGGGAGCGGGGCGGGCGAACACCGATTCGCGATGCTTGCAATGAGAACAAAACCGGAATATAGAACAAATCGGAAACGGTGAAGCCGGGGGAAAATTCCATGGTCGTTCGTGCAGTTCGTGAAACTCTGGCGCTTGCTTCCGTGTCCGCCTTCGTTTGGATGGTGTGGTCGGTGACGCACCTGGTGGCGTGAGTCGTTCCCGACGCTTAAGTCGGGGATGACATGAGCGGCGAAGGCTTCGTCCATCTGCGGGTTCGGTCCGCCTATTCGTTGCTGGAAGGCGCGATCAAGGCGGACAAGGTGGGCGCTCTGGCCGCCGCCGACGGCCAGCCGGCCGTCGCCATCGCCGACCGCGCCAACATGTTCGGCGCGCTGGAGTTCTCCCAGACCGCCAAGGATTCCGGGGTGCAGCCGATCGTGGCCTGCGCCATTCCGGTCTCCGGCATCGGCGACAAGCCCGGCGAGCGCTGGGCCCGCACCCCCACGGTGGTGCTGCTGGTCCAGAACGAGGCCGGCTATCTCAACCTCACCGCCCTGTCCTCGGCCGCCTACCTCGAGGTGGGCCCGATGGACGAGCCGCACGTGCCCTGGAGCCGGGTGGTGGAGCGCTCGGAGGGGCTGATCCTGCTGTCCGGCGGCCCGGACGGCCCGGTCGACCACCTGTTCGCCGCCGGCAAGAAGGACGAGGCCGAGCGGGCGCTCCAGGCCATGCACGAGGCCTTCGGCGACCGCTTCTACGTCGAGCTGCAGCGCCACGACCGGCCGGCCGAGCACGCCGCCGAGCCCGGCCTGGTGGGCTGGGCCTACGACCACGACGTGCCGTTGGTCGCCACCAACGACGTCTATTTCGGCAAGAAGGACATGTACGCGGCGCACGAGGCGCTGCTGTGCATCTCCGACGGCGCCTTCATGGGCCAGGACGACCGCAGGCGGGTCACCGCCGAGCACTGGTTCAAGCCGGCCGCGGAGATGCGAACGACCTTCGCCGACCTGCCGGAGGCCTGCGACAACACCCTCGAGATCGCCCGGCGCTGCGCCTTCCTGGTCAAGAAGCGCGATCCCATCCTGCCCAGCTTCGGCACCGGCGCGGGCCGCTCCGAGCCCGAGGAACTGGCCTGGCAGGCCAAGGAGGGTCTGAAGGCGCGCCTGGCGGTCACGCCGATGTCCGCGCCCGAGGAGGATTACTGGGCCCGCCTCGATCGCGAGGTCGGGATCATCCAGAAGATGGGGTTCTCCGGCTACTTCCTGATCGTGTCGGACTTCATCAAGTGGGGTAAGGCGCACGGCATCCCGGTGGGGCCGGGGCGGGGCTCGGGCGCCGGTTCCCTGGTCGCCTGGGCGCTGACCATCACCGACCTCGATCCGCTGCGCTTCGGCCTGCTGTTCGAGCGCTTCCTGAACCCCGAACGGGTCTCCATGCCCGACTTCGACATCGACTTCTGCCAGGAGCGGCGGGAAGAGGTGATCGGCTACGTGCAGGAGAAGTACGGCCGCGACCGCGTGGCCCAGATCATCACCTTCGGCACCCTGCAGGCCCGCGCCGTGCTGCGCGACGTCGGCCGCGTGCTGCAGATGCCGCTCGGCCAGGTGGACCGTCTGTCCAAGATGGTCCCGAACAACCCGGCCAACCCGGTGACCCTGGCCCAGGCCATCGAGCTGGAGCCCCGGCTGAAGGAGGCCCGGCGCGACGACCCGGCGGTCGAGAAGCTGCTGGAGACGGCGCTGCGGCTGGAAGGGCTGTACCGCAACGCCTCGACCCACGCCGCCGGCGTGGTGATCGGCGACCGCCCGCTGGTCGAGCTGGTGCCGCTGTACCAGGATCCGCGCTCGGAGCTGCCCGCCACCCAGTTCAACATGAAGTGGGTCGAGTCAGCCGGCCTGGTGAAGTTCGACTTCCTGGGCCTGAAGACCCTGACCGTGCTCGACCGCGCGGCCAAGTTCCTGGAGAAGCGCGGCGCGGGCGTGGACCTGTCGCAGCTGCCCTTCGACGACGAGAAGACCTACGAACTGCTGGCTTCGGGCCAGACCATCGGGGTGTTCCAGCTCGAAAGCCAGGGCATGCGCGACACCCTGCGCAAGATGCGCTGCGGCTCGATCGAGGAGATCACCGCGCTGATCTCGCTGTATCGACCGGGGCCGATGGACAACATCGACACCTTCGTCGACTGCAAGTTCGGCCGTAAGCCGATGGACACCCTGCACCCCTCGCTGGAGCCGGTGCTGAAGGAGACCTACGGCGTCATCGTCTACCAGGAACAGGTGATGCAGATCGCCCAGATCCTGGCCGGCTACAGCCTCGGCGAAGCCGATCTGCTGCGCCGGGCGATGGGCAAGAAGAAGAAGGAGGAGATGGACTTCCAGAAGGCCCGGTTCGTCTCCGGAGCCAAGGAAAAGGGAGTCCCCGAGTCCCAGTCGGACTCGATCTTCGAACTGGTGGCCAAGTTCGCCGGCTACGGCTTCAACAAGTCGCACGCCGCCGCCTACGCGCTGATCTCGTATCAAACCGGCTGGCTGAAGGCGAACCACCCGGTCGAGTTCCTGGCCGCGTCGATGAGCCTGGATATCGCCAACACCGACAAGCTGGCGGTGTTCTACCAGGACGCCCGCCGCTTCGGCGTGAAGGTGCGCGCGCCCGACGTGAACGTCTCCATGGCCGACTTCGACGTGGAGAACGGCGAGGTGCTGTACGCGCTGGGCGCCGTGCGCAACGTCGGCCTGGAGGCGATGAAGCACCTGGTCGAGGTGCGCCGCGAGGGCGGCCCGTTTCGCGACATCTTCGATTTCCTGGAGCGCATCGACCCCAAGGCGGTGAACAAGCGCGCCATCGAAAACCTGGCCCGCGCCGGCGCCTTCGACAGCATCCACCCCGACCGGGCCCAGATCGTCCAGGCCGCCGACCGGCTGATCGCCTATGCGCAGAGCGTGGCGGCCGAACGCGCCTCGTCTCAGGTCAGCCTGTTCGGCCAGGGCGGCGAGGCCACGCGCCCACGCCTGCCCAAGAGCGAACCGTGGATCGGCCCGCAGCGGCTGGACGAGGAGCTGTCGGCCGTCGGCTTCTACCTGTCCGGCCACCCGCTGGAGGACATGGTCGAACTGCTGCGCCGCCGGCGCACCACGCTGGCGGCCGAGGCCCAGGCCCTGGCCGAGGAAGGCCAGGAAGCCTTCCGCATGTGCGGCGTCGTGCGCCGCCGCCAGGAGCGCGCCTCGGCCCGCACCGGCGAGAAGTTCGCCTTCGTCACCCTGTCCGACCCCACGGGCGAGTACGAGGTGATGTTCCCGCCGGAGAGCCTGCGCCGCTGCCGCGACGTGTTGGAGACCGGCGCCTCGATCATCCTGAAGGTCCGCGCCAAGGCGGCCGAAGGCGAGGTGCGCTTCTTCGGCGACGAGGCCGAGCCGATCGCCAAGGCGATCGAGCAGGCGGCCGGTGGCCTGCGCGTGCACGTCTCGCCGCGCTCCGCCGAGGTCGAGGCCCTGAAGAAGCGGCTGGAGGCCGGCGCGACCCAGAAGGGCGGGGGCGAGATCGTGCTGATCGCGGCCCTGGACGGCGCCCACGAGATCGAGCTGCGCCTGCCGGGCCGCTATCGCCTGGACGCCTCGCTGCGCGGCGCGCTGAAGACGGCGCCGGGCGTGCTGATGCTGGAGGACGCGTAGGCGTCGGTCAGCGGGCCAGGGCGTTCAGCTCGGCGATCCGCTGCTCGTACAGCCGCTGCAGAACGCCCGCGTCCGGCGCCGCCTTGTCGCGAGCAGCCAACCAAGCCCGCTGGCTGCGCCGCAGACCGGCCGAGCCGGAGCCCGACGCGGCCGCATAGGCGGCGCTCAGCGCGCGATCGGCGGCGGCCAGCTCCGGCGTGACGCACACCAGGGTCAGGTTCACGTCGTGCACCTTGGCGCAATCGAAGCTCGGCCCTTGGCCCTCCGGCCATTTCATCGCGTCGGCGGTCAGGTAGCCGGTGTCGATGACGAACCATTTCAAGGCGCTCGGGAAGTCGGTGAAGGTGAATTCCCGGTTCTTCGGGCACGCACGCCCCGGCTTCTGCGCGTCCAGGCAGACGCTGGGCAGGCCCCAGTCGTCCTTGCTGTCGTAGCTGGCCGACACGGTCTTCCAGGCTTCGGCGAAGCGGCCCGCCCGGGCCGCGGCCGCGAGGTAGGCCGCGCAGGCGCCGTTGTTGTGCTCCTGACAACCCGCCTTGGCGTCCGGGAGGTAGGCCTCGAACTCCTTCCGGAAACGGGGCTCCGCCGAAACGTCGACGGCTTCGCCGTCGCGCACGACCCAGAACTGTGGCGGCGCCATGCTGAACGCATAGGCCGTGAAGGCGTAGAGGAACCGGTTGTCGTAGACTTCGATCTCCGAGACGCCGTCGCCGTCGATGTCCCTCGGGAAGGTGTCCAGCGGTTCGCCGTCGAAGGTCCCGACATCGACGGCTCGCCATTTCCCACCGGAGAGGCTGAGGACCTTGATCTCCACGCAGCAGTGCGCGCCGCCGGTGTAGGTGGTCAGGATCACGTCCTGCGCCGGCCGGCGCTCCTCGAAATGGCCGGCGCCGAAGGTGGCCGCGACGGAGCTGCTTCCGCCTTCGCCGACCAGTTCACCGCTCGCGCCGTTCGGAGCGCGGACCGTCAGGTGGGGGACCGCAGGAGCGTCCTCGCCGCCGCCCGTCGAGGCGAGGGTCAGCAGCAGGCCGTCGATGGCCACGTGGACCGGGCCCGGCGCGTCTTTCGGCCATGCGTGCATGACGCCGCGGGGCAGGAGGGCGTTGTTCGTGACGGCCGCGGCCGCCGGCTCGGGCGCGGCGGGCTCGGGCGTCGCGGCGGGCGTCGCCGGCTTCGCGGCGCTCGCC
>NZ_JAAIVC010000175.1 GCF_010975005.1 Caulobacter sp. 17J65-9
GCCGCGGCGCGTGCGGCTCCCCAGTCCCCGGCGCAGCCGTCGCCTTCCGCGCCGGCGGCCGAGCCGAAGCTCGACGCCCTCGCGCCCAAGCCGAAGCCGGCCGGCGGCGAGGCCCCCAAGGGCGGCGCCGGCGGTCCGAAGGCCACCGCCGCCTTCGAACAGCTGCGCGCGGCCCAGACGGTCACCGAGATCGTCCGTGAACAGAGCGACTACTACCACGCGACGAAGACCACGATCTTCAACGCGCTGCTGAACACCATCGACCTGGCCCAGCTGGCCCAGCTGGACCCGAAGGCGGCCGCGGAGGAAATCCGCGACATCGTCGCCGAGCTGGTGTCGATCAAGAACGTCCAGATGTCCGTGGCGGAACAGGAAAACCTGGTCCAGGACATCATCAACGACGTGCTCGGCTACGGTCCGCTGGAGCCCCTGCTGGCCCGCGACGACATCGCCGACATCATGGTCAACGGCGCCAACCGGGTGTTCATCGAAGTCGGCGGCAAGGTTCAGCTGACCAACATCCGCTTCCGCGACAACACCCAGCTGATGAACATCTGTCAGCGGATCGTGTCGCAGGTCGGCCGCCGCGTCGACGAGAGCAGCCCGATCTGCGACGCCCGTCTCGCCGACGGCTCCCGCGTCAACGTTATCGCGCCGCCGCTGGCCCTCGACGGCCCGACCCTGACCATTCGTAAGTTCAAAAAAGACAAGCTTACGATGCGCAACCTGGTCGAGTGGGCCTCGATCAGTCCGGAAGGCGCGCGCGTGCTCGGCGTGATCGGCGCCTCGCGCTGCAACATCCTGATCAGCGGCGGTACGGGTTCGGGCAAGACCACCCTGCTGAACTGTATGACCGCGTTCATCGACCCGACCGAACGCGTCATCACCTGCGAAGACGCCGCCGAACTGCAGCTGCAGCAGCCGCACGTGGTGCGCCTGGAAACCCGCCCGCCGAACCTCGAAGGCCAGGGCACCATCACCATGCGCGACCTGGTGAAGAACTGTCTGCGTATGCGTCCCGAACGCATCATCGTCGGCGAAGTCCGCGGTCCCGAAGCGTTCGACCTGCTGCAGGCGATGAACACCGGCCACGACGGCTCGATGGGCACGCTGCACGCCAACAGCCCGCGCGAAGCCGTCAGCCGTCTGGAATCGATGATCACCATGGGCGGCTACGGCCTGCCCACCAAGACCATCCGCGAGATGATCGTCGGCTCGGTCGACGTGATCGTTCAGGCCGCCCGCCTGCGCGACGGCTCGCGTCGCATCACCCACGTCACCGAGGTGCTGGGCCTGGAAGGCGACGTGATCATCACCCAGGACCTGTTCGTCTACGAGATCAACGGCGAGGACAAGGACGGCCGCGTCATGGGCCGCCACCGCTCCACCGGCATCGCCCGGCCGCGGTTCTGGGACCGCGCCCGCTACTACGGCCTGGAGCGCGAGCTGGCCGAGGCCCTGGACGCGGCGGAGTAACGCGCATGCTGATGACCATCCTCGCCGCCGTCCTCGGCTTCGTCACCATCGCCGGCCTGGGCTTCGCCTTCGCCGGCGGCGGCGACAGCTCCGAGAACGCGCTGAAGCGCGCCCAGACCTTCACCGCGCCCGACGCGGGCCGCCGGATCAAGTCGGGCGCCACGCCGCGCCGCGAGGGCAAGGCCAGCGATCCCGAGAGCCGCCGCAAGCAGATCATGGCGCAGCTCAAGGAGGTCGAGGAGCGCGACCGCAAGGCGCGGGTCACCATCGCCGCCAAGCTGCGTCAGGCCGGCGTGGCGATGGCCCCGCGCACCTTCTGGCTGATCTGCCTCGGCGTCGGCCTGGTCATCGCCCCGGTGCTGACCCTGGTCACCCACAAGCCGCTGATCGGTCTCGGCTGCGGGTTCGCCGCGGGTCTGGGCCTGCCGCGCTGGGTGCTCGGCTTCCTCGCCAAGAAGCGCGCCAAGAAGTTCACCGGCGAGTTCCCCAACGCCGTCGACGTCATCGTGCGGGGCATCAAGTCCGGCCTGCCGGTCCACGACTGTCTCAAGATCATCGGCAAGGAGAGCACCGCGCCGCTCGGCCCGGAGTTCCAGCGCCTGGTCGAGAACATCGGCATGGGCGTCAGCCTCGAGCAGGGGCTGGAGAAAATGTACGAGCGCATGCCCACGTCGGAGCTGCGCTTCTTCACCATCGTCATCGCGATCCAGCAGAAGGCGGGCGGCAACCTGGCCGAAGCGCTGGGCAACCTGTCGACGGTGCTGCGTTCGCGCGCGCTGATGCGCGAGAAGATCAAGGCCATGTCGTCGGAAGCGACCGCCTCGGCCGGCATCATCGGCAGTCTGCCGCCGGCGGTGATGCTCATGGTGTCGCTGGTCAACCCTAGCTACATCGGCATGCTGTTCACCGACCCGCGCGGCAACCTGATGCTGCTGGGCGGCGGCCTGTGGATGACCACGGGCGTGCTGGTCATGAAGAAAATGATCTCGTTCAAGATCTGAGGGCGGGGACATGAACATCGTCAGCGTCCTCACCAACCGGGACAACATCATCGCAGCGCTGGTGGCGCTGCTCGTGTTCGGCACCATCGTCAGCCTGATGGCGCCCATGTTCGGGCGCGAGAAGCTCGAAAACCGGATGAAGTCGGTGGCCTCGCGGCGCGAGGACCTGAAGCGCCGCTCGCGCCAGGGCATGGCCAAGGACGCCAGCCTGCGCCACCAGGACGAGGGCTTCTACACCAACGTCGTCACCAAGCTGAACCTGAAGACCCTGCTCGAGGACCCCAAGGTCGTCGACAAGCTGGCCCAGGCCGGCTACCGCGGCCCGCGGCCGGTGACCCTGTTCTACTTCTTCCGCTTCGCCACGCCGTTCGTGCTGGCCTGCTTCGCCGCCTTCTACCTGTACGTCCTGAAGGTCGGGAACCTGCCGCCGATGACGAAGCTGGTCTTCGTCATGGGGGCCTTCGTCGCCGGCTACTACGCGCCGAACATCTACGTCGCCAACGTCGCTTCCAAGCGCCGCGACAAGATCATGGCGGCCTTCCCCGACGCGCTCGACCTGCTGCTGATCTGCGTGGAGTCCGGCATGTCGGTCGAAGCCGCCCTGCAGAAGGTCAGCGGCGAGGTGGGCCGCAGCTCGATCGAACTGGCCGAAGAGCTGTCGCTGCTGGTGGCCGAACTGAGCTACCTGCCCGAACGCCGCCAGGCCTACGAAGGCTTCGCCAAGCGCACCAACCACCCGGGCATCAAGTCGGTGGCCACCGCCATGGTGCAGGCCGAAAAGTACGGCACGCCGCTGGGCACCGCGCTGCGCGTCATGGCCAAGGAAAACCGCGACCTGCGCCTGGCCGCCGCCGAGAAGAAGGCCGCGGCCCTGCCGGCCCAGCTGACCGTGCCGATGATCCTGTTCTTCCTGCCGGTGCTGTTCGTGGTGATCCTGGGCCCGGCCATCCTGCAGATCATGGACATCCAGAAGGGCTAAGCGGCTCAGCGCCACATGGAGCGGGTCGAGACCCGGCTCCGGCGCGTCCGGAACTCCTCGCCGGCGACGAGCTCGCGATAGAGCCGTCGCAGGGGCAGCTCCTCCCGTCCGGCCCAGTGCGCCAGAGCCTCGGCCTCGGCGGCGCGGCCCAGCACCCGCTGGTAGGCCAGCGCGATCGCCGCCTCGGACGCCGGCGCGTCGAGCGAGGCCCCGGACAGATCCCAGGTCATCAGCCGCAGCAGGTGGTCTTCGTCTTCGATCGCGGCGGCGGCCAGCACGCGATCGACGAAGTTGCGGGCCCAGGCGTGGTCGGGGTGGCGCCGGTCGTCCAGCGCCGGTCCGAAACTGTGTAGGGCCACCGCGCCGTCGAACGGGTTGGCGGGCGCGAGGAAATGCCGGCCCAGCTCGGCGCGCTCGGCGGCGACGTAGTAGCGATTGACGCCGTCGAAGAAGACCGGGGCGTAGTCGGCGGCCAGCAGGGCCGGCTCCCAGTCCGCCCAGGCCGGCTCCGGCGCGTCCGGCAGGGTGGCTTCGATCACCAGCAGGGCCGGGCGCCAGCGACGCCAGTCGGCCCCGGCGATCACGTCGGCCTCCGCGCCTTCGACGTCGATCTTCAGAAAATCGATCGGACCGGGCGCGTGCCGCTCGCACAGCGAGGCCAGGGTGATGACCTCCACCTCCAGCCGCTCGATGTGGGCGCCGTGGCGGTCGATCAGCGCCGCCGGCTGTTCGCGCAGGGACGACAGGTGGTCGGCGTTGACGCTGACGTTGAACACGGCCCGCCCGTCGGCGCGGCCGACCGCGGTGCGCAGGTTCACGTCCCGGGGCCGCGCCCGCTCCAGCTCCAGCAGGCGGTGCGGCGTCGGCTCGGCGTTCACGCCCGCCCAGCCGCGCTGGTAGAAATGGTAGGTGGTGTTGCAGTGGACGGGGTGGCAGGCCCCGACGTCGATGTAGAAGCCCTGCGCCTGGTCGGCGAAGCAGCGCTGCAGGTACACGTCCTCGAACAGTTGCGCGTAGGACAGCATGGCGGCCGGACTCCTGAGGGACCGGCGCCTAAACCAGCGTCGCGGGGCGAAAGGTCAGGCTGGGCGCCTCAGCTCCCGAAGCCGCCGACCCACGCCTTCAGCAAATGGTGGGCGATGGCCAGCGGCGGCGGCGGGTGGACGCCGTCGAACTCGCCGCGCTCCAGCATGATCCGCAGCTCGTCGCGGGTGAACCAGCGCACCTCCTCCAGCTCGGTCTGGTCGGGCGTGGCGTGGTCGTTTTCGACCTCGGCGATCAGGCCGATCATCAGGGTCGAAGGGAACGGCCAGGGCTGGCTGGAGTGATAGACCGCCCGGGTGCAGATCAGGCCGGACTCCTCCTTCAACTCGCGCGCGCAGGCCTCCTCGAGCGACTCGCCCGGCTCGACGAAGCCGGCCAGGGCCGACATGCGCCCGTGCGGCCAGGCGCTCTGGCGGCCCATCAGGCAGCGGTCGCCCAGCACCGGCAGCATGATCACCACCGGGTCGACGCGCGGGAAGTGCTCGGCCTTGCAGGCCGGGCAGAGGCGCTTCCAGCCGCCGTCGACGATGTCGCTCTTCTGGCCGCAGGCGGCGCAGAAGCCGTGGCGGCGGTGCCATTCCAGCAGGCTCTTGGCCGTGGCCGCGATCGCCGCCTCGTGCGCCGGCAGCATCAGGGCCAGGCCGCGCAGTTCCTCGAACCGCCCCAGTCCCCGTAGCGGGCCTTCCGCGGGGTCGGCCGGACCTTCGAACTCGGCGGCGAAAACCGGCGCGTCCTTCCAGAGGCCGAGGAAGACCATGCGCTCCTCGCCGCCGGCGGCTTCCGACACCAGGTCGGCGCGCAGGTAGGCCAGCCGGGCGCCGGCGTCGCCGCCGGTCTCCACCAGCGGCCGGCCGTTCCAGACCGCCACCGCCAGGGCGTCGGGGCTGGCCATGTGCGCGGCGAGCCAGGCGGGATCGACCCGGCGGTCGCCCGCACGATCGAGCGGGTTGCCGGAGAAGGTGTTGGCGTAGGCGGTCAGGGGCATGCTGTTCCCATAGCGCCGTTCCGCCGCAGCGCGAAGCGTCGCCGACGTCATCGTCCTGTGTCCTTCGCGCGCTAGTCTCGCCGAACGCCGTTCGCTAGCGTTCGTGGACGGGGGATGAGGGGGACGAGAATGTCGTTGAAGCTCTTCGCCGTGGCCGCGGCCATGTTCGCCCTGTCCACCGCCGTGGTCGCCGCGCCCGAGGTCTCCGCCTGGGCCGCCCCGCAGGTCGCCGAGATGGACGCCTTCGGCTTCGGCCGGCCAGTCGAGGGCATGACCTTCGAAGGCGCCGCCACCGCGACCGAGGTCAAGGCCATCGAGGTCAGCGTGACCTCGCGCGGCTCCTACGCCTTCGTCGCCGGCTGCGGCGGCGACTGCGCCGACGTGGGCCTGCTGCTGAAGGCGGCCGACGGTCACGTGGTGACCCGCGGCGTTCCCGGCTTCAAGGCGCAGCTGGCGCCGGGCGACTACACCCTGCACCTGGGCTTCCAGCGCTGCGTGGAAGTGAAGTGCCGCTACGTCGTGCGGGGCTACCGCGCGGCCGGGTGAAGATTTCGCCCGCGACCTCTCGTCCAGAGCGCTTGCGTCTTCCCGCGTTGGAGACGATATAGGCCGCGGAGACTGGCGTGGGCGGAGGCCTCGCCAACCCGGTCAGGTCCGGAAGGAAGCAGCCGCAACGAGATCCCCTTCGGGTCACGTCCAGTCTCCACCTTCCCCACAAGCGGTCCGCACGCTGGCGAAAGCCGGGCGCCCAGGCTTTTTCTCAAGCCTTGAGGCCTTTACGATGCGCGCGCCCGCGCCTGGGGCGAGTGCTGAGTCGAGCGCGCCGAGCCCATGACCGACACCGATTACTCGCCGGACGTCGAAGCCGAGCGGGACGAGAACACCGCCGAGATGTTCGGCGCGCCCGCCGCCGCGGCCGAGCCGGCCGGCAAGGCCGACGCCTATACGGTGCTGGCCCGCAAGTACCGTCCGAAGACCTTCGAGGACCTGATCGGCCAGGAGGCCATGGTCAGGACCCTGACCAACGCCTTCGCCACGGGCCGCATCGCCCACGCCTTCATGCTCACCGGCGTCCGCGGGGTCGGCAAGACCACCACCGCCCGCCTGCTGGCGCGCGCGCTGAACTACGACACCGACACCGTCCACCAGCCGTCCGTGAACCTGACCGTGGAGGGCCGGCACTGCCAGGCCATCATGGCCGGCCAGCACATGGACGTGATGGAGATGGACGCCGCCTCGCACACCGGCGTCAACGACATCCGCGACATCCTGGAGAGCGTGCGCTACGCGCCGGTCCAGGCCCGCTACAAGGTCTACGTGCTGGACGAGGTCCACATGCTGTCGACGGCGGCGTTCAACGCCCTGCTGAAGACGCTGGAAGAGCCGCCGCCGCACGCCAAGTTCATCTTCGCCACCACCGAGATCCGCAAGGTCCCGGTGACCATCCTGTCCCGCTGCCAGCGCTTCGACCTGCGCCGGGTGGAGCCCGACGTGCTGGGCCCGCACCTGGAGAAGGTGGCTTCGCGAGAGGGCGCCCTGGTCGATCAGGAGGGCCTGTCGCTGCTGGCCCGCGCCGCCGAGGGCTCGGTGCGCGACGGCCTGTCGCTGCTGGACCAGGCCCTGGTCCAGGCCGAGCGCGGCCAGATGGTCAAGGCCGAGGTGGTGCGCGACATGCTGGGCCTGGCCGACCGCGGCCAGACCATCGGCCTGTTCGAGAGCCTGATGGGCGGCCGCACCGCCGAAGCCCTGGAGGCCTTCCGCACCCTGTTCGGGTTCGGGGCCGATCCGGCCCAGGTCATGTCCGACCTGCTGGAGCACGCCCACGCCGCCACCATCGGCAAGACCCTGGGCCCCGACGCCACCCGCCTGCCGGCCGAACAGGCCCAGCGGCTGACCGCGCTGGGCGCGACCATCTCCGCGGGCGCCCTCGCGCGGGTCTGGCAGATGCTGCTGAAGGCCTATGACGAGGTCCGCCGCGCGCCCGATCCGGCCGCCGCGGCCGAGATGGCCCTGGTGCGCCTGGCCTACGCCGCCGACCTGCCGGGCCCGGAAGAGGCGCTGAAGCGTCTGCAGTCCGGCCAGCCGCTGACCGGCGGCGGTCCCGGCGCGCCCGCCCCGTCGGGC
>NZ_JAAIVC010000176.1 GCF_010975005.1 Caulobacter sp. 17J65-9
GCCCCAGGCGGCGTGGGCGGCCGGCAGATCCGGGCCCAGCGCCACGGCCCGGGCGAAGGCGGCGTCGGCCCCCTTCGCGTCGCCGGCGCGGGCGGCGATCGCGCCGCGTTCGATCTGGCAGGCGTAGCAATCGACCGGCGTGGCGGCGATCAGCGCCTTCGCCTCGGCCGTCCGACCGGTTTCGGCCAGGGCGCGCGCCAGCATCGGAGCGATGACCACCTTCGGCTCGCCGCCGATGGCCGCGGTGGCCGGGGCGGCGGCCGGATGACCGGCCAGTGCGACGACCGCGGGCCAGTCCTCGACCGCGCGCGCCAGACGCAGGTCGGTGAGCAGGACCGTGGGCGCGACGTAGATCTCCTGGGCCATGGTCGACAGCCCCTGGGCGCGCAGCCGGCGCATGGCCGCGCCGTCGCGGTCGCTGGCGTGGGCGCCGCTCGCCCACAGCAGGGCGCTGCCGGCGCATCGGCGGCAGGCGATCACCGGCTGGTCGACGGTCGGATCGCCGGCGATCGTTCGCAGGCGCGCCGCGCCGGCGTAGTCGCCCAGTTCTTCGGCGACCGTGGCCTCGGCCGACTTGCGCGTGAGATGCGCCGCCCACGGCGCGAGATCGGCGGCGCGACGGCCCTTCAGCAGCGCCGCGGTCCGGCGCGCGCCCTCAAGCGCCGCCTGGTCGTGGCCGAGGACGCCCTGCCGGTCGTAGACGCCTTCCCACGCCGTCGGCAGTCCCGGATCCAGTTGGCGGGCCAGGTCGAACCGGGCCAGGGCGGCCCGGTTGTCGTGCTGCATGGACGCCAGCGACGCCTGCGCCCGGGCGCGCTGGGCGCGCGGGCCCGACACCGCCAGCCGGTCGAGGATGGCGGCCGCCTCGGCGGCGCGGCCGTGCTGGTTGGCCCAGGCGGCGTACCGCTCAGGCTGGGTCATGCCGTAGACCTGCTCGGCCGCCTTCAGGACCAGCGCGTCCAGCTCGGCCTCGGAGCCTTCCAGGCGGACGCCCGGCTGGCCACCGGCGCGCGCGGTCACCGCCACGCCGGTCGGGGTGCGGGTCACCTCGCCGGAGATGCGGACCTCCTCGCCCAGCCAGTCGCGCAGGAAGGCCTGGAGTTCGCCCAGCGACACGCCGGTGCTGGGAATTTCGACCCGCGCCCGCTCGCCCCAGCCGTTGTCGTAGTTGGCGGCGGCGCGCGTCGACAGGGTCTGATCCTGCAGGGCGGTCAGGCCGTCGACCAGCCGGCTGGCCACCGCCTGGCCGGTCAGGCCGCGCCCGGCCAGGTCGGCGGGCGTGGAGAACGGCTCGACGGTCAGCGAGCGCGAACCGGCGGCGTTCCAGGCCATGGCGGCCAGCACGCCGGCGGCGACCAGGCCGGCCAGGCCGGTCAGCAGCTTCAGGCCGAGGCCCGCGCGCTCGGAGGCCAACTGCCAGCGCAGGTGATGACGCTCGGCCCGGATCAGTTCGATCTGCTCGAGGATCAGCCGGCGCGCCGGGCTTTCCGGGGCCGGATCGTCCTGCACCATCTCGAGCGCGATCTCGATCGGGTCGGACGTGGTCGGATCGGGCTCCGGCTTCGGGGCCGGCTTGGGCGCGGATCGGCGGCGCGGCGCGCGAACGGTGTCGGTCATGGCTCCCCCCGAAGCTGACGGACCCTAATAAGCGGCGTCGGTCGGCGACGCTAGGCCGAGGCCGGCGCGACGGGGGGCGACGGCGCGCGGTCGGGCCCGAGCTCCGGCGAGGTCATGGTCAGGCGGAACCGCGCGCCCGGTTCGGCCTGCTCGGCGACCAGGTCGGCGCCGAGTTGCTGCGCCAGGGCGGTGATCACCTTCATGCCGAGACTCGTGTGCCGACGGTGAAGGTCGAAACCGGCCGGCAGGCCCGCCCCGTGATCACGGACCTCGACGGTGAGGCGACCGTCCCGCAGGGCGACGGCGACGTCCACGGGACCACCCTCGCCTTCGGGATAAGCGTGCTTGAAGGCGTTGGTGACCAGCTCGTTGATCATCAGCGCCAGCGGAATCGCCTGGTCGGTCGAGAGCTGCACGGGTTCGGCGGCACAGTTCAGCGTGTGCAGCGGGGCGGTGGTCGCGAGCCCCTCGCACAGTTCGAGCGCCATCGCCGCCAGGTCGACGGTCCGCGCGCTGGCGCTACGCCAGAGCAGGTCGTGCAGGCGGGCCACCGTCGTCACCCGCAGCGAGGCCTCGGTCAGCGCGATCCTGGGCTCCCCCTCCAGGTCGCGCGCCTGCATGGTCAGCAGGCCGGAGACGAGGGCGAGGCTGTTCTTGACCCGGTGGCTGATCTCGCGCCCCAGCAGAGCCTGGAGCTGTTCGGCCTCGACCCGCTCGGTGACGTCGGTGTTGGTCCCCAGCCAGCTGACGACCTTTCCGTCGGCGTCGCGCATCGGCTCGGCCTGGGCCAGGAACCACCGGTAACGGCCGTCGCGGCCGCGCAGCGGAAAGGTGTCCCTCCAGGACTCGCCGGCCTTGCAGGCGCGAACATAGCCCTCGACCACCCGCTCGAGATGGTCGGGATGATGCACCCGCCGCCACCCCTGGCCCTCCATGTCGGCGGGCGTGCCGCCGGTGTAGTCGTACCAGCGTTGATTGAACCAGTAGACCGAGCCCTGGGCGTCGGCCCGCCACGCCAGTTGCGGGATCGCGGCCGCCAGGGTCCGGAACAGTTCGACGCTCTCGCGCAGCTGCTCGGCGGCTTGCTTCTGATCGTCGATGTCGACGCAGGCGCCGATCCAGCGGTCGATACGCCCCTCCTCGTCGCGGATCGGCGTGCCGCGGACCAGGTGCCATCGGAACACCCCGTCCCGGCGGCGGACGCGGTACTCCACCTCGAAATTCGCGCCGGATTCGACAGCTCGCGCCCAACGCCGCGCCGCCTTGGGCCGATCCTCGTCATGGAGGGTGTCGAGCCAGCCGTCGCCGGACAGGGCTTCCACCGGCAGGCCGGTGAAGGCCTGGAAGCGCTCGTTGACGAAGATGTTTCCCCCGCCCGCGTCCGTCTCGAAGATCAAGGCCGGCAAGGTGTCGGCGAGGCCGCGGAACCGCGCTTCGGCCTCGCGCACGTCATGAATGTCCATGGCCGAGCCGACCCAGGCGACCACGGCGCCGTCCTGGTGGATCGGTGAGATCTTGGCGCGGTGCCATCGCCAGGCCCCGTCGGCCCGCCGCAGCCTCGCGACCAGTTCGTAAGTCCGGCGTTCGGCCAGCGCCCGCGTTCGGATCTCGATCGCGGCCGCGCGCTCGTCGGGATGGATGACGTCGATCCAGAGCGGCTTCTCGTCGTCGCCCTCACCGGTGTAGCGGCGCCAGGCGGCGTTGGCGCCGAACGGCTCCCCGTCGGGATCGCCGATCCACATCTTGACCGGCGCCCCCTCGATCAACGCCCGGAACAACGCGTCGCCGACGGCCTCGGCCGACGGGCCAGGTCGCTTCACGGGCTCGGAAGGCGCGCTCATGCCCTGCGAACCCCGTGATCTCGGACGGCGTTCCGCCGCCCGCAAGGCTGTCAGGCGCGGCGCTCGACCAGCATCAGCGCATTGCCGTCGGGGTCGTGGAAGGTCACGCACGACAGGCCCGGATGCACTTCGCGCACCGGGCCGACGCGCCGCGCGCCGAGCTTCACCAGGCGCGCCCGGGCGGCCTTCAGGTCGTCGGTCAGCAGGCTGAGCACCGGGTGGGGCGCGGGCGCGAATTGGAAGGCCGCGTCGTTGCTGTGGTCGTCCAGCGTGATCCACGGCCGCTGGTCGGGCTCGTTCAGCGTGTAGTAGCCGCGCTCGAGCTCGTCCGGCTTCAGCGGCCGGCCCAGCAGGGCGCCGTACCACTCGGCCGCGGCGCGCAGGTCGCGCACGTGGATGAAGACGCCGTCGACGACAGTGGAGATCATGGAACGGTTCTTACGCCGGCAGGCACTGGGACGGCGGCCCTGCTAGCGAGATTCCGCCCGCCGACAAAGCTGGGCCGAGCCGCCGCGGCTCAGGCCATGAGCGCGCGCAGCCGCTCGGCGAAGGCCTCGATCAGCCGCCGCTTGGGCGAGCCGCCGTTCCAGACGCACCAGTAGCCGTATTCGGCCGAGACCTCGCGCTCGAACAGGCGGACCAGCCGCCCGGCCGCCAGATCCGGCTCGGCCAGCCGCACGCGCGCCAACGCCACGCCGCAGCCGGCCGCGGCGGCGTCCAGCACCGCGCCGGCGTCGTCGACGGCCAGGCCCGTCGGCAGACGCGCCTCGTCGATCCCGAGCGGGTCCAGCCACAGCCGCCAGGCGCTCTCCGGGTGGCGGATCACCGGACAGTCCAGCAGGTCCTCGACCGAGCGCGGCGGCCGGCCGCCGCGGAAGTCCGGACTGGCCACGGGGACCAGACGCTCGTCGGCCAGAGCCAGGGCCTGCACCCCGGCCCAGCCGCCCGGACCGAAGCGGACGGCCACGTCCGCCTCGCCGCCCGCCAGGTCGGCAAGGGCGCTGGAGCAGCGCAGATCCAGCTCCAGCCCGGGAAGGGCGGCCTGCAGCTCGGCCAGGCGCGGGATCAGGATGCGGCTGGCCACCGACGGCATCAGCGACACGCGTAGCCGCTGGCGATCGTTCGCCGCCGGCGCGAAGGCGTCGCCCAACAGGTTGAGGCTGAGCCGCACCCGGGCGGCCAGGCTGCGCCCGTCGGCGGTCAGGGCGACGCCGCGTCCCCGGCGCTCGAACAGGGTCTGGCCGAGCCGGGCCTCCAGCTTGCGGATGGCGTGGCTGATCGCGCCGTGGGTCAGGTTCAGCTCGTCGGCCGCCTTGGCGAAGCTCTGATGGCGGGCGGCCGCCTCGAAGGCGGCGACGGATTGCAGCGAGGGCGGGCGGACCGGCATGGCGCGAGCCTAGCAGCGAAGGCCGCCGCCGCGACGAAGACTCGTCGAAACAGGTGAATTTGGCTCACGCGACCTACGAGCAACCGTCGGGACCGCTCAGGCGCCGGCGCGGTTAGGAAGGCTGCAGCGCTACGGAGCCGCCCCATGCAGATCACCGCTTACGATCACGTCGGCCTTCGGGTCGTGGACCGGGCCCGGTCCCAGGCCTTCTACGAGAGCCTGGGTTTCGTGCTGGACGCGCCGCACTCGAACGAGCGCGCCCTGGAGCTGGTCGCGCCCGGCGGGGTGCGGATCAACCTGATCCTCAACGGCGAGACCCCGCCGGACGGGCGCAACGTGCTGATGGACGTCGACGCCCGCTGGCCCGGCTACACCCACGCCGCCTTCGTGGTCGACCGGCTGGATACGCTTCTGGCCTGGGCGGCGGCGCGGGGCGTGGCGATCACCGAGGGCCCGGTCGACTGGGGCCGGCGGCGGACCTGCTTCCTGCGCGACCCGGACGGAAACGTGCTGGAGTTCAACGAGCTGACGCCCGAGCCGACGGCTCACACCCTGGTGATCGGCAACAAGAACTACTCGTCCTGGTCGATGCGGGCCTGGATGCTGCTGAAGTTCGCCGGCGTGCCGTTCGAGGAGGCGGGCGTGCTGCTCTATCGGCCCGGATCGCGCGAAGCGGTCCAGCGCCGGGGCGGCGAGACGGGCCTGGTGCCGGTGCTGCTGGCGGGCGAGCACGCGATCTGGGACACCCTGGCCATCTTCGAATACGTCGCCGAACTCAATCCGGCCGTCTGGCCGCGTGATCCGCTGGCCCGCGCCCGAGCGCGCAGCTGGTGCGGCGAGGTGCACGCCGGCTTCAACCAACTGCGCGCGGCCATGCCGTGCAACGTGCGCGGCCGCAATCGTCGAGCCGAGATCACCCCCGAGGTCGAGGCCGAGATCGCCCGCGCGGCCCACATCTGGTCGCAGGCCGGCGGGCCGGACGGGCCGTGGCTGTTCGGGGCGTTCAGCGGCGCCGACGTGATGTTCGCGCCGGTGGCGGCGCGCTTCGTCACCTACGGCGTGAAGCTGGAGGGCCGCGCCCGCGAGTACCATCAGGCGCTGATCGCCCACCCGCTCTACCGGGAATGGGCCGCGCTGGGCGAGCTGGAAGCCGACGTCATCGCCTGTGCGGAGTCGCCCGAGGCGGTCTGACGCCGTCAGGCCGGCCGGCGGGCGCGGAGCGCCTGGGCGATGGTGCCGTCGTCCAGCCAGTCGAGCTCGCCGCCGACCGGGACGCCGCGGGCCAGAGTCGTGACCGCCACCTGCAGCGGGGCCAGGCGCTCGGCGACGTAGTGGGCCGTGGTCTGCCCGTCGACGGTGGCCGGCAGGGCCAGCACCACTTCCGCCACGCCCTCGGCCCGCACGCGCTCGACAAGCGGGCCGATGCGCAGGGCCTCGGGGCCGATCCCGTCCAGAGCCGAGAGCAGGCCGCCCAGCACGTGGTAGCGGCCGCGGAAGGCGCCGACCCGCTCCATCGCCCAAAGGGAACCCGCCTCCTCGACCACGCAGATCAGGGTGCGGTCGCGCTCGGGGTCCGAGCAGATGGCGCAGGGGTCGCGGGTGTCGGGCGCGCCGCAGACCGAGCAGGGGCGAACCCGCTCGGCCGCCACGGTCATGGCCTCCGCCAGCGGCACCAGCAGCTGGTCGCGCTTCTTCAGCAGGGCCAGCGCGGCCCGGCGCGCCGAACGCGGGCCCATGCCCGGCAGCTTGGACAGCAGCCCGATCAGGCGTTCGATTTCAGGTCCGGCGGAAGCGGCCATTCACCCTCAGAACTAGAACTTCAGGCCCGGCATGCCCGGCATGCCGCCGGCGAAGGGGCCGGCCGCTTCGCGCATCAGCTCGGCCTGGGCGGCGTCGAGCTTCTTCTTGGCGTCGGCGTGGGCGGCGACGATCAGGTCGGACAGGATCTCGCCCTCGCCCGGGGCCAGCAGGCTCTCGTCGATGTTGAGGCCCTTCAGCTCGCCGGTGCCCTGCAGGGTGACGGTGACCATGCCGCCGCCCGAGGTGCCCTGGGCGGTGGTGTCCTGCATCTTCGCCTGCGCGGCCTGCAGCTTCTCCTGCATGGCCTGGGCCTGCTTCATCAGGGAGGAGAGGTCTTTCACGCGAAACTCCTGAGCATCCGTACGACCGGCGTTCTACGGTTCAGCGCCGGCGAAGCAAGATTGATCAATCGTCGTCTTCGTCGTCGGTCGTCCCGGCCGACGGCGCCGGGGTCGGCGTCATCACCATGCGGCGCAGGCCGACGATCTCGGTCCCCGGGAAGGCGGCCATCACGCCGCGCACGAACGGGTCCTGCACCAGCCGTTCGCGCTCCTCGGCCTTCTCGCGCTTCTCGCGCTCGAGCAGGCTCTCCGCGCCGCCGCCGCCCTGGGCCGCGATCAGCCAGGGCCGGCCGGTCCATTCGCGCAGGCGCGAAGCCAGCTTGCGGGTCAGGTCCTCGGGACAGCCGGGGGCGGGTTCGAACTCGATCGCGCCGGGCTTGAACGACACCAGGCGGACGTACTGCTCGACCTCGAGCTTGAGGCGGATGTCGCGCTTGTCGCCCAGCAGGGCCACGACCTGGTCGAAGCTGGTGATCTGGGGCAGGGCCTGCGGCTGGGCCGCGGCCTTCACCTGCATCTGCGCGCGGGCGCCGCCGCCGCCGCCCGACGGGGCGGGCGCGCCGGGACCGCCGCCGGTCAGCGGCTGGCCGGACTGCAGACGCTTCAGCGCCTCTTC
>NZ_JAAIVC010000177.1 GCF_010975005.1 Caulobacter sp. 17J65-9
GGCGCGACGGGCCCGGCGGGCGTGGCCGTGACCGGCGTTGCGGTCGCAGGCGCCGCCGGCTGGACCGCCACCGGCGCGGGCGGCGGCGTCCCGGTCGGGACGGAGGCGGGGGAGGGGGACTCTTCCTGCTTTTCCCCGCGCCCGCAGGCGGCGAGCGACAACAGGGCCAGCAGGGCAAGCGTCGGACGGGAGCGGATCATCGCCTGATCTCCTTCATCGTATGAACGCGACTCCGGCGCAGATTGCTCCGCTATCGGCCGCCGCGCACCCAGGCGCGCGGCGGCCGCAGCCTCAGCCCTTCACGCAGACCACCTGGCGAAGGGTGTGCACCACCTCCACCAGGTCCGCCTGCGCGGCCATGACGGCGTCGATGTCCTTGTAGGCCATCGGCGTCTCGTCGATCACCTCGGCGTCCTTGCGGCACTCGACGCCCTCGGTGGCGCGGACGTGGTCCTCCACCGTGAAGCGCCGCTTGGCTTCGGCCCGGCTCATGGCCCGGCCCGCCCCGTGGCTGCAGGTGCAGAAGGAGTCCTGGTCGCCCTTGCCGCGCACGATGAAGGAACGCGCCCCCATCGAGCCCGGGATGATCCCCAGTTCGCCTTCGCCGGCGCGCACCGCCCCCTTGCGGGTGACGAACACGTCCTTGCCGAAGTGCTTCTCGCGCGTGACGTAGTTGTGGTGGCAGTTCACCGCCGTCTCGGTGGTGAACAGGTCCGGCCACTCGTCACGCAGGACGGAAAGCACCCGCTCCATCATCACCTCGCGGTTGGCGGAGGCGTACTTCTGCGCCCAGGACACCGCGCGGATGTAGTCGACGAAGCCCTCCGTCCCTTCCGGGAAGTAGGCCAGGTCGGCGTCCGGCAGGTTCACGAACCAGCGCCGCATCTCGTGCTTGGCCCGCTCGATGAAGTAGCTGCCGAACTTGTTGCCGACCCCGCGCGAGCCGGAGTGCAGCATCACCCACACCGCGCCCGCCTCGTCGAGGCAGAGCTCGACGAAGTGGTTGCCGGTGCCCAGCGTGCCCAGGTGGCCCGCCCCGCGCGGGTGGGCCGCCTTCGGGTGCTTCTCGATCACGGCCTTGTAGCCGTCCTCGAGCGCCGCCCACTTGGCCTGGGCCTGCGCCGGCGGATCGTCGAGCCAGGCGCCCTTGTCGTTGCGCCCGCCGTTGTCGGTGCGCCCGTGCGGGACGGCGGCTTCGATCCGCGAGCGGATCCCGGCCAGGTTGTCGGGCAGGTGCTCGGCCCGGATCGAGGTGCGCACCGCCATCATGCCGCAGCCGATGTCGACGCCCACCGCCGCCGGGATGATCGCGCCGACAGTCGGGATCACCGAGCCGACGGTCGCGCCCATGCCCCAGTGCACGTCCGGCATCACCGCGACGTGGCTGTGAATGAACGGCAGGCTGGCGACGTTGCGCAGCTGCTGCAGCGCCGCCCCTTCCAGCGGCACGCCGCGGGTCCACGCCTTGATCGGCGCGCCCGGGCTTTCGAGGACTTCGTATCCGCGCATGGCGGACCTCCTTCTTCGTGAGCCTCCCGGCCCGGCGAAGCGAGGTCCCCGAAACGAAGAACCCCTCCCGACCGGGTCGGGAGGGGTTTCTGCGAAACACCGAAGGTCGAACGACCCTAGGCTCCGGCTCCCTCCCGCGCGCACGCGCCCTTCCGCTCGACCGGATTGCGGTCGAGGCCGGTGGGGGCCTGCAGGGCGTAGGATGTGCGGAACATGGGTCCTCTCACTTCGGGGCGCGGCGGGTAACACGGGTCGCGCAGCGCGCGCCAGAGGGGGTGAACGCGTCGGTCGCGAAGCGTGGCCGGAAGGACACGCATCTCGAACCCTCTCCCCCGCAATCGGGGGCGAGGGTTCTCAGGGGGCCAGCACCGCCTCGGTCGAGACGATGAAACCGCCGCCGACCACGCGGTCGGGGTCGGCCGCGGCGTAGAGCACGCAGGCCTGGCCGGGGGCGACGCCTTCCTCGCCCTCGTCGAACACGACGACCGGCGCGCCGTCGCGCAGCTGCAGGCGGGCCGGAGCGGGCGCGCGGGTGGAGCGCACGCGGGCCAGCACCGCCAGCCCTTCGGCGGCGGCGTGCTCGATCGTGGCCTGGTCGCCCAGCCAGTTGATCTCCTTCATCGCCAGCGAGCGCGTGAGGAGGGCCTCGCGCGGGCCGACGATCACCCGGCGGTTCTCGGGATCCAGCTTGACCACGAACAGCGGCTCGCCGACGGCGACGTTCAGCCCCCGCCGCTGGCCGATGGTGTAGCGGGTGATGCCCTCGTGGCGGCCCAGCACGCGCCCGTCCAGGTGGGCGATGTCGCCCGGCTCCTTGCCCTGGGGGCGCAGCCGGTCGATCAGGTTCACGTATTTGCCGTCCGGCACGAAGCAGATGTCCTGGCTGTCCGGCTTGGAGGCGATCTTCAGCCCGAGATCGGCGGCGACGCCGCGCACCTGGGGCTTGGGCAGGTCGGCCAGCGGGAAGCGCAGGAAGTCCAGCTGCTCGCGCGTGGTGGCGAACAGGAAGTAGCTCTGGTCGCGGGCCGGATCGAAGGCCTTGCGCAGCTGGGCGCCGTCCTCGGTCGCGGCGCGGCGCACGTAGTGGCCGGTGGCCATGGCCTCGGCCCCCAGCTCGCGCGCGACGTCCAGCAGGTCGCGGAACTTGACGGTCTGGTTGCAGCGGATGCACGGCACCGGGGTTTCGCCGCGCAGATAGCTGTCGGCGAATTCGTCGATCACGCTCTCGCGGAAGCGGCTTTCATAATCCAGCACATAGTGCGGGATGCCGATCGTCTCGGCCGCCAGGCGCGCGTCGTGGATGTCCTGGCCGGCGCAGCAGGCTCCCGACTTCTTCACCGCCGCGCCGTGGTCGTACAGCTGCAGGGTCACGCCCACCACGTCGTAGCCGGCCTGCTTGAGCAGGGCCGCCACCACGGTGGAGTCCACGCCGCCGGACATGGCCGCGACCACGCGCGCGCCCTGCGGCAGGCCGACCGCTGCGCGCGCGGTTTCGACGGCCGCGCCGAGGTCGGCGGCTTCGATGGTCGGGATCGGGCAGGCGTTGGTGGTCATCGGCGACCATGTAGCGGTCGAGGCGCCCGATTGCGAGGGCGCCCTCCTGAACCTTCCCGCTTCGAACGAGCCTGTTCGAAGCGGAAGGGTTCCGGATTCCTAGAATTTTGAGCGCGCTCGCCGCCGAAACCGGCGTCCACTTTCGGCTAGCGCGCTCAAGCGTCGCGGCCGTTTCAAGCCGCACTCACCTCAGGATGTCGAGCAGGGACGAGTTCCTGAGCTGGCCGATCACCTGGGCGGAGGCCTGCACGGCGAGCTGAGCCTGCTGCAGGGCGGTGATCGCTTCGGCCATGTCGGCGTCCGTGCGTTCGCCGATCAGCTTCTCCATGGCCACCGACTGGTCCTTCTGGGACTCCACGTGGGTGTCCACGCGCTTCTGCAGGGCGCCGTTCTGGGCGGCCTGCTGCAGCACGTCCCCGTGCGCGTCGGCGAAGGTCGTAAGGATGCCCTGCAGGAAGGCGCGCTGGGTGTCGTTCATCTGGCCGGTGAGCGGGCCGTTCGGGCCTTCGTGGTAGGCCTGAATCTGCCGGAAGGCGTCGAACAGGGAGCCGCCGACCTCGTTGGCGAGAATGCCTGTCTGCAGGCCGGAGGAGTCGTCCAGCCGCGAGACGGTTTTCAGCTGGTCGTTCACGAACACGTCGGCGGCCGCGGGCACGGCGGTGAGGTCGGCCAGGGTGTTGGCGGTGACCGGCGCGGTATCGACCTTTGCGCCGCTGAACACGTAGCGTCCCTGGTGCTGCATGTTGAGGCTGTCCTGGGCCGAGGAGAAGCGGCTCTGGAGGTCCAGCATCAGGCCGTCGAGGCGGCCGTTCGCGAGCGCCTCGGCGACGTCCTGGCGGGCCCCGTCGGCCGCGTCGGCCACCTGGGTCAGCGCCAGATCCTGGGTCGACAACCGCTGGGCGACCTGGCCGCCGACGTCGATGTAGCCCTCGATCCGGGCCTTGGCCGAGCGGAAGGCGGCGATCGTCTCCGACCCGCGGCCGAAGCCTTTCAAGTCGTCGGCGACCTTCTGGGTGGAGACCTGGCTCTGGGCTTCGGCCTGGCGCTTCTGTGCGCGCATCAGGTCCAGCAGGGCCGACTGATAGGTGTTGGCGGTGGAGACGCGGGTCATCTCATCATCCCGATCAGAACGTCGTACATGTCCTTGGCCGCCTGAATCAGCCGGCCGGAGGCGGCGTACGCCTGTTGGTAGACGGTGAGCTTCACCAGCTCTTCGTCAAGGTTGACCCCTTCGACGCCGGAGCGGCGAGTGGCGGCCTCGCCGGCGAGGGTCTCGGCGGCTTCCTTGCGCTGCTCCGCCAGCGCCGCCTTTCCGCCGAGGTCGCCGGCGAACTCGGCCATGTAGCGGGTGACGGAAACCGTCGAGCCGGCCGCGCCGCCTGCGCTCTCGAACCAGACGGCGTTGGACCCGGCGTCGGCCAGCTTCTGCGTGTTGCGGCCGTCGCCGCGGGCGGCGCCGGACGACCCTACAGCGGCGGAGAAATCGAGCTGCGCCAGGGCGAGCTTGGAAGGGTCGCTGCGGACGTCGGTGCGGATCGAGAAGCCGTCGGCGCGGCTGGCCCGCGAGCCGGTGCCGATGCCGAACAGTTCCGAGAAGCCCGGCCCGTTCCCGCCCCGGCTGGTCTTGTCCTCGACCAGCGCCATGGTCGCCGCCGGCGAAGTGTTGGGGCTGAAGGACATGCGCCCGAGCGAGTCGAGCGAGAAGGTCCCGTACTGGCCCACGCCGCTGGCCGGCGAGTTCAGCTGGTTCAGCAGGTCCTGCATGGTGCCGCCGGCCGGGATGGACACCTTCAGGTCCTTCAGCCGCGCGCCGTTCTCGTTCGAGAAGCGGAAGGTGATGGTGTCGCCCGCGGTGAAGCCGTGCGGCGAGGCGGGGGTCAGGCCGGTCTCGTACAGCGCGATGCCGTTGCTGCGGACCAGGTCGTTGAGCCCAAAGTAGTGCGAGAAGCCGCGACCGCCCTTGTCGCTCTTGGCGGTCGGGTCGTCGGCGATCGCCACCCCGTTGCCGCCGTTCGCGGTGAGGGTGAGGGCTCCGTTGACGAAGCTCGCGCTGCCGTCGGCCCCGAGCGAGGCGTTCAGGTCCGCGAGGAAGCTGCCCGGCGTGAAGGCGCTCGCCGGGCCGCCGTTGGTGCTCATGGTCCCGGCGCTGAAGTCGACGTCGACGCGCCGCACGACCGCGCCGCTCTTATCCAGGATGGCGATCTCGGTGCGCCCGGTGAAGCCGCTCACCGCGGTCGGCAGGTCGAGGCCGGTGTCCCGGCCGGTCAGGCTGGTCGGCGGCGGCACCGAGGTGCCGGCGTTGTGGGCGCGGTTCATCTCGTCGGCCAGCCGGGTCATCAGCTCAGCCAGCCGTTCGTCGGCCGCCGGCGCCTCGACGTCGCGCAGCTCGATCAGGCCCTTCAGTTCGCCGCTCGCCAGGTGGTCGGCCAGTTGGCGCTTCTCGCCGCGCGGCTCGGTCAGCCAGATCTGGTCGAAGGTGGTCTCGGCGTTGATGTTGCCGGCCCGCTGATAGGACAGGGTCGCGGCGCCGTCGCCGACCAGCACCATGCCGTCGCCGGTGCGCAGGTTGACGCCGCCCGCGGTGCGCGCGCTCACGCGCACGTCCATGAACTGGGAGAGCTGGTCGATCAGCTGGGCCTGGGCGCTCTCGGCGCCCGAGGAGTCGTTGCCGACCACCGTGGCGCGCGAGATCTCGACGTTGAGCGACTCGATGTCTTTTAGCAGGCCGTTGATGGTGTCGACCGCGGTGACCAGCCGGCTGTCGGCGTCCTGACGGATCGACTGAATGCCGGCGTGCACGCGCGCGGCCTCGTCGAACAGCTGCTGGGCCTTGGAGATGGCGTCCTGGCGGCGCGGGCTCGAGGTGGCGTCGTCGGTGATCGCGCTGAAGGCGGCGTACATCTGGTCGACCTGGGCGAAGACGCCCGTGTCGCCGCTGGGGTCGCCGAACAGCTCCTGGATCCGGTCCAGCATTTCGGCGCGGACGCCTTGGCGGGCGGCGTTGCCGTTGGCGTTGAGCGCGGCGGCCTGCAGGAACCGGTCGGTGGCCAGGCGGATGCGCGAGGCCTCCACGCCGGAGCCCACGCCGCCGGTGAGCAGCGGGGTCTGGTCGACGACCTTGCGGATGTATCCCGGCGTGTTGACGTTCGAAACGTTGTCCGAAATCACGCGCAACTGCGTCTGGGCGGTCATCAGCCCGGACGTGGCCGTGTTCATGATGGTGGTCAGCGACATGCGCGCACCCCGGTCGGCAAAGCCTTCGCCCCGCCCGGCGGATTTTGCCCGCCGTTTGGTGAACGCTCGAAAGCTTCAGCCTTGAAAAACATAGACTTCCTCTGGTGAGGCGCTCGCCTCGCGGAATTGACGCGCAAGACCGGCGCCAGAGCGCGGTTCGGCGAAGGCGCCGGGTCGATACTTGCCGCCGGGCGGCAAAATCCGCCGCCGTCGGAGCGCCGGAAGCGCCGCGCTTCAGCGGGTAAAGTCAATGAATTCAAGGTGGTGCCGCCGCGGCCCAGCGGTTGCATGGGAGCGATGCGAACACCCCGGCGCAGCACGCGCTCCTTCCGAAGCCGTCACGGACTTCCGAGCCGCGCATGTCGTCGTCTGTCGATATTCTTTCCGCCCTTGTGGCCCCAGTGACGTCTCCGCCCGCGCCTTCGGCCGGCGAGAGCGACGCCGGCGCTTTCAAGCAGGCGATGGACGCCGTCGCGAACGACGCCGAGACGCCGGCCCGCGCCGACGGGCCGGCCGCGCCGAAGAAGGGGTTCCTGAATTCCGCCAAGCTGGCCGCGGCCAACGCCGCCGTGACCGAGGCTTCGGCTGAAGACGCCGCCGCCGCGCCGACGGCGCCGACGGCGCCGGCCGCCGCGACCGCGCCGACCCCGGACGCGGACGAGGTCGACACGGGCAAGGACGAAGCGACGGTCGCTTCCGACGAGACGGCTCCGGCCGCGGACGCCGCCGCGTCCGACACTGCCGCGCCGGTCGTCGTGCCGCCCGCGCCGACCACGCAGGCGACCGCGCCGTCAGCCGACGGCGAGGCCAAGGGAGTCGACGCGGCCGATGTCTCGACCGTCGGCCGCGCCCTTGGGGCGATCGATCGCATCCTCAACGAGAACGGCGTCCCGTTCGGCGGCCAGGCGAGCCCCGAGCGTCTGCAGGCCGTGAAGGCGGCGGTCGACGAGGTGATGGCCAAGGCGCCGCCGCACGTGCGGGCCAAGCTCGAAGCCCTGTTCGCCCGCGTCCTGCAGCCCGACGCCGACGCTTCGGCGTCGCCGGCCACTGAAGAAGTCGCGCAAGCCGACGCTGAGGCGGCCCAGGCGCAGGCACAGGCCGAGGCGGCCCAGGCCGCCGAGACGCTGAAGGCGATCCAGACGGCCCTGACCGGCGGCCAGACCCGCCGCCCTGCGACAGCCAGCGTGATGCGCGACTTCGCGGCGGCCAACGCCGCCGAGGCGTCGACGCCCACGCCGCGCCTGGCCGATCCGCGCCAGGAGGCCGCCCGCGAGGCGCCCGC
>NZ_JAAIVC010000178.1 GCF_010975005.1 Caulobacter sp. 17J65-9
GCGCTGGGCTCGGCGGCGGCGCCCCAGACGCCCAGGAAGACGGCGGCGGCGAAGGCCACGCCCGCGCCGCCCAGCGGCAGCAGGGCGCGACGGCCCTGCGCGTGCTGGGCCCGGCCGTAGAGGTGCAGGGCCAGGGCGAGCGCCAGCGCGGCCCCGAACAGGAAGGCCAGGCCGAAGTCGCCGCTCTGGCGCGCGAACACCCAGGCCATCCAGGCGGCCGCGGCGTACATCGGGAAGGCCAGCAGCCGGCGCAGCGCATCCATCCACGGACCCGGCCTGGGCAGGCGGCGCAGCAGGGCCGGCGAGACGCTCAACGCCACGAACGGCAGGGCCAGGCCCGCGCCCAGCGCGGTGAACACGGCGAAGGTCAGGACCGGCCCCTGGGCCAGGGCCGCGCCCATGGCGGTGGCCATGAACGGCGCGCTGCACGGGGCGGCGACCACGACGGCCAGCGCGCCGGTGAAGAAGGCGCCCAACGCGCCCTCGCGGCGCTGCAGGTCCGCCCCCGCGCCCTGGACCGAGGTCCCGAGCTCGAACACGCCCGACAGGTTCAGCGCCACCGACAGCATCAGCAGCGACAGGAAGGCGGTGGCCCACGGCGACTGCAGCTGGAAGCCCCAGCCCACCGCCTGCCCGGCCGCCTTGGCCGCGATCAGCACGCCGGCGAGCGCCAGGAAGGTGACGACCACCCCGGCCAGGAACACCAGGGCGTCGCGACGGGCGGCGCCCGGCGCATGCGCCCGCTCGGCCAGGTGCGCGGCCTTCATCGACAGCACCGGGAAGACGCAGGGCATCAGGTTCAGCAGCAGGCCGCCCAGCAGGGCGAACATCACTGCGGTCGCGACGCCGAGCCCCGGGGCCGGGGCGACGGTCGCGCCCGCCTGATCGGCGCTCGGCGCCGGGCCTTCGCCCGCGGCGACGGCCGGAGCCGCGCCCGGGACGGCGGAAATTTCCCAGGCGCCCGCCCGGGTGGCGAGCACGCCCACGATCGGCCCGGTCACGCCGGTGAAGCGCTCGTCGGGCTTCAGCGTCAGGGTCAGGCCCTCGGGCCCGCGCTCGATAGTCTGTTCGGCGGCGTGGGCGATCACCCCGCGCTTGTAGGGGAAGAAGTAGGCCCCGGCGGCGTCGGCCCCGGTCAGCGGCGCGCCCCAGGCGGCCAGCTTCAGCGACCCGTTCTGCACCTGCACGGCGGCGTGCAGGCCGGCCGGCTTGGGCGCGGCGGCCAGGGCGTCGGCGATGGCCCGGCCGAAGGTCGGGTCCGGCTTGGCCGGCCCCTCGGCGACCTTCACGTCCAGCGCCAGGTCGGCCTGCTCCGGCACGCAGAGGGTGTCGCTGCAGACGAAGAAGTCGGCGTGCGCCGTCAGGTGCGCGGTGTCGCCCGGCTTGGCGTCGGCCGGCACCTGCAGCGGCGTCGGCAACAGCACCTCGCCGGTGAAGCCGTAGCTCATCAACTGCTGGGTGCGGATGCGCTGCGGAGTCGGCCATAGGATGTCGCCGGCGCTCCAGCCCTGCGGCAAGGTCCACTTGATCTCGGTCGGGCCGCCGGCGTCGCCCTCATTGCGCCAGTAGCTGTGCCAGCCGTCGTCCAGCTTCTGCCGCAGCGCCACCCAGACGGTGGAGCCCGGCGTGGCGGTGGCCGACATCGGGGCCAGCTCGGCCTCCATGTGGGTCGTGCGCACAGGCTCGGCGCGCGCTGAAAGCGCGCCCGCCAGCGTCACCGCCGCCGTCACCGCCGCAAGCACCCGTCCGATCACGTCAGGCCCCAAATAAGTCGATAGCTCGACGGCTATATGGCGCGGTTCACGGCGGAAGGACAGACGACACGGCGCCGTGCGACCTTTCGGAGCGTTGAACCCGGTCACGCCCGCGACGCGACGGGATTTTCGCGGCCGGGCTCGACACGCGCGCGGCAGAAGCCAAGATGCCGCGCCTGCCGCCTGGAGGAGCGCTCGGTGGACTTCGACGAAATGACGATCGGCCAGGTCGCGCCGCTGGGCGCCATCGCCGTCGACGAGGCGGCGGTCGCCGACTTCGCGCGCCGCTTCGTGCCCGGCTGGGAGGTCGAAAGCGGCGTCCCGGACGCCATGATCTATGCGGTGTGGACCAAGCTGGAGGCTGACGCGGCGCCGGCCTGGGGTCCCCACAAGCGCCTCGCGGTCGACGCCCTGCGCTGGGCGCGCAATCCGCCGGCCGGCGAACTGCTCCGCGGACGGATGACCGTGCTGGGAAAAGACAAGGTCGGCGACAACAAGGGCGTGGTCATCGCCCAGCACGACCTGGTCGACGAGGCGGGACGGCTGGTCTTCTCCTGCCTGACCCGATCCGTCTTCGCGCGCTAGAGCGCGCTTTCCTGGTGGGAACGCGATCTGGCCCCGAAACCGGTATCCGCTTTCGGCTATCGCGCCCCAGACGCAAAAAGGGCCTCCCCGACGGGAAGGCCCTTCAGCGTCCAGACTTTGAGGTCGGGACTTAGGCGTTGGCGGCGGCCGGGGCGGCGCGGCTGACGGCCAGGGCGATCAGCTTGTCCCAGCCCAGCAGCGACACCAGGTGGGCGTAGATCTGGCCCAGGGCGCCGTTGTCGCGCAGCTCAGCCAGCTTCTCGAGCGGCAGGGCCTTCAGCTTGTCTTCCGAGACGGCGAAGTACTCGGCGATCTTTTGCGGCTGGCCCGCGGTGCCGTCCGGGTTCTGCGGGGTGAACACCGCCTCGCGGACGTCGAACAGGTCGAGGTCCGACAGCAGCTTCACGAAGCTTTCCGTCCGCTGGCGCTCGGTTTCGAAGTCCGTGCAGAACTGCATGGCGTTCTTGGTGTAGGCCGACGGCTCGCCGTTCTCGAAGAACGGGACGTCCGGGGTGTCCGACACGAACGGGGCGTTGCGGTCGACGCACAGGATCATGCGCTGCTGCTGGTCGTCGTTGGCGAACACGAACGGATAGCGGCGCACGAAGGCCGGGATGTAGGCGTCCATGCGGAACTCGCCGTCGGCGGTGACGAACAGGTTCTCGCCCTGACGCAGGCCCATGACCGCGATCGGCGACTTCGCGTCGCCCACGAACACGATCGGGTAGGACAGCGAGGCCGGCGCGAACTCCGTGACGGTCAGCGGCACCACGTGGGTCTGGGTGACGAAGCCGTACGGCTTGGCCGTCCGGTTGACGCCGAGCGCGCCGTGCAGCTCGGGATTCAGCGGCTCGGGCTGGCCGTAGAAGAGCACGTTGCCGGTAAGCGCGCCGGCGGCCTGGGTCTGTTCCATGGGACTTTGTGTTCGAAGAATGGCGTAAGGTCGGACTTCGTAGCGGAAGGATCGGCCGGCGGCAACGAAGGTCGCGCCGCGAGCGACCCCCGCTCCCTCAGAACCGGTAGGTCAGCCCGACGCGCAGGTTGCGGCCCGGCAGGGGGGCGATGTCCTTCAGGAACGAAGCCGCCTCGCGCGCCTCCGTGTCGTTGAGGTTGTGCACCTCGCCGAACAGCACCACCGAATCCGACAGGTTCACCGAGCCGGACAGGTTGACCATGGTGTAGGCGTCGGTCGGCAGCTCGAACTGTGCGACCCGATCCTGCTCGCCGGCGTGGTGGACCTCCAGCGCCGTCTGCCAGCGCTCGGTCTCGTACTTCACGCCCACGGTCGCCGACCACGGCGGGATGCGGGCCGGCGGGCCCAGATCGGTCTCGCCGTGCACGTAGTCGCCCGCGCCGGTCAGCGACACGGTCCGCTCGCCGTCGGTCCAGACCCGCCAGGTCATGTCAGTCTCGAGCCCGTAAAACTCGGCGCCGAGCTGCTGGTACTGGAAGATCTGCAGACCGGTGTCGGCGTCGAACACCCCGGTCGGCACGGCGTCGATGAAGCCGTCGTAGCGGGCGCCGAACAGGTGCAGGTCGGCGTCGAAGCGGTCAGAGACGTAGTGGACCGCCGCCTCGACCGAATTGGCGATCTCGGTGTCGAAGTCAGGGTCGCCGACCTCGAACGACGCCGTGGCGACGTGCGGGCCGTTCGCGAACAGCTCGACCTCGGTCGGGGCGCGTTCGTTGCGCGCCAGGGTCAGGCCCAGATAGAGCCCCGTCGCGGGCCGGAAGAACACCCCGCCCGAGGCCGAGAAGTTGGTGAACTCCCGGTCGGCGACGATGCTGTCCAGTTCGCGCCGGTCGAGGCGCACGCCGGCTTCGAAGCCCCAGGCCTGATGGTCGAGCCGCTGGACGGTGTAGATCCCGGCCTCGTCGATGACGGTGGCCGGGACGAAGGCTTCCTCGCCGATGGCGTCGAAGTCGCGGTGCAGGGCCTGCAGGCCGACCGCGCCGTTCCAGCCGCCGCGGGCCTTCTGAACGGCTTCGGCGCGCGCCTCCCAGCCCGTGGACAGGAACTGGGTGCCGACCTCGCCGTCCTCCAGCTCGGTGTGCTGGTAGTCGGCGTAGCCGGCCGAGCCGGTGAACTTCTCGAACGGGCCGACCGGGAAATCGAGCTCGCCCTGGGCGTCGTAGCGGGTCTGGGTGAGGTCGATCTTGACGTCTTCCTCGGCGACCGTGCCGTAGCGGCTGTTGGTCTGGGTCACCGCCGCGCCGACAAAGCCCAGGCCGGTGATGTAGGACGCGCCGGCGCCGTACTCGGTCAGGCGCGAGCGGCTGTTCAGCACGATCGAGGGGCCGACGCGCGGCACGCCCAACTCGTTGGCCAGCTGCTGCGAGATGGCCGGGCCGGGGATGTTGTAGTCGTCGGTCTCGCGGTGCATGGCCTCGGCGCCGACCACCCACGGTCCCTCGCCCACCTTGACCGCGCCGCCGACGCTGCGGCCGTTGTCGACGCTGGAGACCTGCGTCGCCAGACGCCCGTCGGCCAGGCCCTTGGCCGGCTCGCTGGGCACCCGGTCGTCGATGATGTTGACCACGCCGCCGATGGCCGAGCCGCCGTAGGCCAGGGTCGAGGGGCCGCGCACGACCTCGACCCGCTTGGCGCTCGAGGGATCGGTGGCGACCTGGTGGTCGGGGGAGACGGAGCTGGCGTCGATCTGGCCCAGGCCGTTGGTCAGCACCTGCACGCGCGGGCCCGACAGGCCGCGGATCACGGGCCGGCTGGCGCCCGGCGCGAAGGAGGTGGAGCGCACGCCCGGCATGCCGGCGACCAGGTCGCCCAGGCCCACCGACGGCGCGACCGCCAGGTCCTTCTCGTCCAGAACGTCGACGTTGGCGGTCATCGCCTGCTCGGCGACACCGATGCGCGTAGCGGTGACCACGACCTCTTCGACGTCGTCCGACTGGTCCCCCGCGACCGCGGGAGCCACCCAGACGCCGGCGCTCAAGGCGGTGACGGCGACCCCAAACAGGGCGATCCGACAGCTGCGCATCAAACGTTCCCTCCCGCGAAGCTGGAAGTGTTATGAAATAACATTACATCCGGTCAAGTCTGTTGCAGGGCGCGCGGCGCACAGGTAGCCAAGTTTCATGGACCATCGCTGTGAACATGACGCCGCAGCCTCCGTCGGCCTGAAGGGCTCAGCACTCGCCCAGGCGCTCGATCAGGCCGGCTCGCGCTGCGATTCGGACGGCCAGCGGCTGACCGCGCCGCGCCGGCGCGTGCTGGAGCTGCTGCTCGGGGCGGAAGGGCCGGTGAAGGCCTACGACCTGATCGCCGCCTTCGGCGTCGACGGCGAAGCGGCCAAGCCGCCGACGGTTTATCGCGCGCTGGAATTCCTCGAACGCCAGGGCTTCGCCCACCGGATCGAGAGCCTGAACGCCTATGTCGCCTGCCGGCTGGGCGCCGACACCCACGCCGCCGCCTTCCTGATCTGCGACTGCTGCGGCGCGACGCGCGAGATCGAGCCGGCCGGCGCCGACGTGCTGGTCGCCTCGGCCGGGCGCGACGGCTTCGTGGTGACGAACCTGACGGTGGAGGCGCACGGCCTGTGCGCCGCCTGTCGCGCGAGCTGACTTGCGCCCAGAGCGCGATAGCTGAAAGTGGACGCCGGTTTCAGCGACCATCGCGCTCTAATCAAAGGTTCGGGTGCTGGAAAGCCGGTTTCCTGCTTCCTAGCTAACAGTCAAACGCGCATTTCGGAGTACGGCATGGACGCCGCCCGATTCCAGGAACCCCGGCGCCGGATGATCCCGATCCGCAGTCCGTGGGGCGACGGCGAGATGGCGGTGCTGGATTTCGGCGATCCGGGCCGGCCGGTCGACGTGGTGTTCCTCCACGCCAACGGCTTCAACGCGCTGACCTACCGCTCCATCCTGGCCCCGCTGTCGGCGTCGCTGCGCATCGTCGCCCCCGACCTGCGCGGCCACGGCGCGACCCGCCTGCCGGCCGAGCCGCGCGGGCGCAAGAGCTGGGACGACTACCGCGACGATCTCGGCGCCCTGCTGGACGTGCTGGGCGGCCCGCCGGTGACCCTGGCCGGCCACTCGATGGGCGGCACGGTGGCTTTGCTGGCCGCGGCCAAACGTCCCCAGCGGGTGTCGAACCTGGTGATGTTCGATCCGGTGATCTGGTCGCCGCTGCAGAGCGCGCTGATGCACCTGCCCGGCGCCCAGACCCTGGGCCGGGCGCGCGCCCCGATCGCGCTAGCCGCCGCCCGCCGACGCGCGGTGTTCGACAGCCGCGCCGACGCCTTCCAGGCCTACAAGGGCCGCGGCGCCTTCAAGACCTGGCCCGACACCGTGCTGGCCGACTACGTCGCCGGCGGCTTCGTCGAGCGCGCCGAGGGCGGGGTCGAGCTGGCCTGTTCGCCGGAATGGGAGACCTCGAACTTCGTCTCCCAGGCCAACCGCCCGTGGAAGGCACTGGGCGCGCTGGAGCGGCCGGTGCGCATCCTGCGCGCGCCGCACAGCGTCACCTGCCATGTCGGCGACGCCGCGGCCTTCCGCCGCAAGCATCCGCACGCCACCGTCGAGACGGTGGAGGGCTCGCACTTCTTCCCGATGGAACGGGCCGACCTGGTCCGCGACGCCGTCCTCGACGCCGCGGTCTGAGCGATCGCGCTCTACCAGCCGATCCCCGGCACGAGCCGCTGCTCCATCTGGGCGCGCGCGGCCGGGCCGAACGGGGCCAGCTTGCGCGCCTGAAGGTCGAGGCCGGCCGCGACCGCCTCCATCACCGCCCAGGGCTCGCCGCCGACCGGATCCAGCAGCCAGTCGAACCGGCGCGTGGTCTTCTCGGCCACCTCGGCCAGGCCGGCGCGCACGCAGACCTGATCGCCCGCCCGCGGCAGGCGCTCGAACACGAAGCGGCACTCCAGCATCGCCCCGCCGCTGGGGCCGGCGTCCGTGACCGAGGCGTCGAACACGCCCGACAGCAGGTGCCAGGCGGCGTCGGAGACGCGGCCCATCAGGGCCTCGGGCCGGGCGCGGCCGAACACGTCGCAGTCGCCGGGCCGGACCAGGCCGCGCGCGACGACCGGCAGGCCCAGGCGGTCGGCCTCGGCCCAGCTAGCGGTCAAGGCCGCCGGCGCCGGTCCCACAC
>NZ_JAAIVC010000179.1 GCF_010975005.1 Caulobacter sp. 17J65-9
GCCCTGGCCGCCGCGGCGGGCGACGGCCCCGTGGCCGCCGAGGTGGTCGAGACCGCCGGCTTCGGCCTGGAGGGGCTGATCGACGGCAAGCGCGCGCGCCTGGGCCGGGCCGACTGGGTGGGCGTGCCCGGCGGGCCGGGCCGCGAGACCGAGCTGTGGTTCGGCTTCGTCGGCGAGACCAAGGTCCGCTTCCGCTTCGCCGACGAGCTGCGCCCCGAGGCGCGCGACGTGGTCGCCGCCCTCAAGGCGCGCGGCCTGACCGTCGAAATCCTGTCCGGCGACGTCGAGAGCGCCGTGGCCGAGGCCGCCCGCGCGGTCGGGATCGAACGCTGGCGCTCAGGCCTGACCCCGGCCGAGAAGGCCGCGACGGTCAACGCCCTGGCCTCGGGCCGGGTGAACACCCTGATGGTCGGCGACGGCCTGAACGACGCGGCGGTGCTCGCCTGCGCCCACGCCTCCATGGCGCCCGGCTCGGCGGCCGAGGGCAGCCAGAACGCCGCCGACCTGGTGTTCGAGGGCGGGCTGGAGGCGGTCGTCACCTCGGTCGACGTCGCCCGCGCGGCCCGCAAGCGCGCGCTGGAGAACTTCGGCCTGTCGGCGGCCTACAACGTGATCGCCACGCCGCTGGCGGTGATCGGCCTGGCCACGCCGTTCGTGGCGGCGGTGGCGATGAGCGCCTCGTCGCTGGTGGTCACCGTGAACGCGCTGCGGCTCAACTTCGTGGGGCGGCGTCCGTGGACATCCTGATCTGGCTCGCGCCGCTGTCGGTGCTGCTGGGCCTGATCGGCCTGGCCGCCTTCCTGTGGACCTTCCACGCCGGCCAGTACGAGGACCCCAAGGGGGCGGCCGCGCGCATTCTCGACGACCATCTGGACGCCGGCCCCACGCGCAGCAGAACGGCCCCGCCCGAAGGCGGGGCCGCCCGGCCGTAAACCTTTCCGCCTAGGCGGCGAGGATGAAGTCCTGCTGGGTGACGGTGTTGACGCCGACCCCCGCCAGGAAGATCTCGTCGTCGTCGATGATCACCATGGTCCCGCCGCTGACCGCCTGGATGGTCACCGAGGCGCCGAAGCTCGCGCCGGTGATCCCCAGCGGCCGCAGGTCCAGCGCGTCCTGGCCGCCGCCGTTCGGATTGGCGTCGAAGTTGTTGATCCGGTCGGTTCCGAAGCCGGCGCGGAACACGAAGCGGTCGTTGCCGCCGCCGCCGTCCATCACGTCGTTCCCGCCCGCGCCTTCGATCACGTCGACGCCGCCGGCCCCGCTGATGTTGTCGGCGCCCACGCCGCCGATCAGGCTGTTGTTGAGGCCGTTGCCGGTGACCACCACGCCGCTGGCGCCGACCTGCTGGAAGTTCTCGACGTTGTTGTCGAGGTTGAAGCTGGCGCTGGTCGACATGACGACGTCGACGCCGCCGTTGTTGTTGGCTTCGGTGATGTCGTCGTTCACGGAGTCGACGAAGTAGGTGTCGTTGCCGGCGCCGCCGACCAGGGTGTCGGCCCCGCCGGCGCCGTCCAGGGTGTCGGCCCCGTTCCCGCCCTGGATGCGGTTGTTGAGCTCGTTGCCGGTGCCGGCGAAGCCGCCGTTTCCGGTGAAGGTCAGGTTCTCGACGTTGGCCGCCAGCACCCGGCTGTTGAGGCTGGTGCGAACGGTGTCGCTTCCGTTCGCCTGGGTGCCCGCCGCCTCCATCACCACGTCGCCGATGTTGTCGACGGTGAAGGTGTCGTTGCCCGTGCCGCCGATCATGGTGTCGGCCCCGGCCCCGCCGTCGAGGTTGTCGGCCCCGGCGCCGCCGTCCAGCGTGTCGGCGCCGGCGTCGCCGCGCAGGGTGTCGCCTCCGGCCCCGCCGTTCAGGATGTCGTCGCCGCCGCCCCCGCTCAGGGTGTCGTCGCCGCCCTGGCCCGAAGCGTTGTCGTCGCCGCCGCCGCCGTTGAAGATGTTGGCCAGGTTGGTGCCGACGAACAGGTCGCCGGTCACCGCCGTCGGTTGGGAAATGCGCTGCTCGGCCGTGCCGTGGGCGTCGGTGAACGAGACCACCACGCGCAGTTGCCGGTTCACCTGGGTCTGGGTCGGGGTGAAGTTGGCCCCGTTGGCGTTGGCGATGTTGGTCCAGGTGTTCCCGATCAGCTGCTGCCACTGATAGCCGAACACCGCGCCGGCCATGCCGTCGGCGTCGTCGATGTTGCCCGGCGTGGCGGTCAGCATCGAGCCTTCGGTCGGCCGGACGTCGTTCACGTCCGGATTGCCGGTGGCCGCGTCGTTGACGTTGGTCACCGCCGCGGTCGGGGCCGAGGTGACGCTCTCCAGCGCGCCGGTCAGGTCGTTGAACACCGCCATCACCCGCAGCCGGCGGTCGACCTGGGCGTCGCCGGGCTGGAAGTTCGTCCCTTCGCCGATGTCGGCCCAGGTGTCCGGCGTGGTTTCGACCTGCCAGATGAAGCGGATGGTGCTGGTGTCGACGCCGTTGAGGTCGGTGAAGGCGCCGGTGGCGGTCAGGGTCTGGTTCTCGGCCGGCGTGGCGTCGCTGATGTTGACCGTGCCGCTGGCCGCGGCGTTGCCGCCGGTGATGGCCACGGTCTGGTCGGCGAACTTCAGGCGCTCGATGTTGCGCACCGTGTCGGAGCCGTTCGTCCCCACGTTGTCGGTGACGATGAACGAGCCGGTGCGCGGACCGGCGGTGATGGTGTAGTCGGCCCGATTGCCGGTGAACACCGCCGTGTCGATGTCGTCGCTGCCGTCCGCCGTCAGGATTTCGCGCACGATCTTCAGCTGGCCCGGATTGATCTCGCCGGCGAACACCTGCTCCTGCAGGGCGGTCATCCGGTCGACCGTGAACAGCTCGTGGGCGGGATCGCCCGGGTCGCGCACGCTGATGCGCACGTTCAGCCAGCGGTCGCCGTCGATGATGTCGTCGCCGGCGCGGCCCTCGAGGATGTCGCTGCCGTCGCCGCCCAGCAGGATGTTGCCGGCCGAGAACGACGTGGCGCCGGGGGCCAGCACGTCGGCCAGGCCGCTGATCAGGCCGATGTTGGTCAGGGTGCTGCCGCGCGCGCCGTTGACCGGGATGGTGGCGGCGTCTTCGTCGTCGCCGAACAGCACGTCGTCGTAGCGCGAGCCCGACAGGCCCTCGACCTCGGCGTAGCGGTCCAGCGCGGTGTTCGGCGACGGCGGGGCCGGGGTCTCGTCGAAGGCCGGCAGCAACAGGTCGGCCAGCACGCCCTGGACGCCGTGGTCCTTGTAGGTGACCCAGTCGAAGCCGGACATGCCCTCGTTGCGGTTGATGCCGCCCGAGCCGACCATGATGTCGTCGCCGCCCTCGCCGACGTACTCGTCGAAGCCGCCGTCGCCGAAGAACACGTCGTTGCCGATGATCGGGTCCAGCCCGAACGGATCGAAGTTGTCGCCGGGCGCGCCGTCCTGGGTGCCGACCTCGATCCAGTCGTCGCCCTCGTTGCCCTGCATGCCTTCGTTGGCGGTGCTGCCGTTGATGAAGTCGTCGCCCTCGCCGGCGAACACCTCGGCCACGTCGATGCCGGTGACGATGAAGTCGCTGCCGCCGCCGGCGATGATCAGGTTCAGGCCGGCGCCGCCGTTGATGGCGTCGTTGCCCTCGCCGCCCTTGATCACGTCGTCGCCGCCGCGATCCCAGATGATGTCGTCGCCCGCGCCGCCGTCGATGTTGTCGTTGCCGAAGCCGCCGTCGATGCGGTCACGCCCGCCGTCGCCCCAGATGGTGTCGTCGCCCTCGCTGGAGATCAGGGTGTCGTCGTCGTCGGTGCCGCCCAGCACGACGTGGTCCGGGCCGGTGTATTCGAGGTGATTGCCGGGGCCGCGGATCACCAGCGGCTGGGTCAGCGAGCCGCCGGTCGGGTCGGCCGAGCCGAGGCCGGCGTGGAACTGGCGGGACTGGTCGACCTCGAGAATGAAGGCCGGGGTGGAGAACACGTCCAGCGGCAGGTGCCGGGCGTCGGTGTTCAGCATGATCAGCGAGGCGAAGGAGTTCTGCTCCAGCTCGTTGATGAAGTTCATGCCGGCGGTGCGCGCCAGGTAGTAGAAGCGGTCGCCGTTCTGCAGGTTCTCCAGCTGGCTCTCGAACACGAAGCCGAAGGTCGAGCCCAGCATGCCGCCGAACGGCATGACCTCCTCGGCCAGGCCGCCGATCCAGAAGTCGACGTTGTCGAGGCCCGTGGTGGTGACCCCGCCCGCGCCGCTGGCCCAGGCGCCGGTGCTGTTCAGGAAGGCCAGCCGGTCGGCGGGCCCGGCGATGACGCGGTCGTCGTCGGTCGTGTTCGGATCGCCCGCGATAGTCACCGACTGGCCGGTGATGATCGCCCAGGCGGCGGCGCGCTTGCCCTCCAGCGTGGTCTCGTTGGTGACCAGCGGGTGCAGGCCGTAGGCGGCGACGAAGTTGACGATCGACAGCTCGTTCTTCAGGTGGCCGGCGAAGTCGGTCCAGCTGGTGTAGGGCTTCAGCTGGCTGTCGGTGGTGGCGGCGTAGAATTCACGCCGGGCCATGTTCAGCGACGGGATGCCGGCGTCGCGGGCGCGGGTGATGTTGATCGCCGGCAGGTCCAGCGGCAGGCCCAGCAGGTTGTTGCGCACGGCGCCGGTGACGAACTCGTCCATGTGGCTGCCGACCTGGCGGGTCATGCCGCGCACGATCTCGCCGGCGGCCGCGTCGGCGTCGATGGTCTGGTCCTTGTCGAAGGCCACCGGGTTGAGGAAGGCCTCGATCAGCCCCAGGTCGCTGGACTGGAAGTTGGGATCCAGCCGGTCGATCGACTCCGTCAGCATGGAGTGGCCGAAGCGGTAAACCGTGTGGGCGAACTCGGCGACGATGGCCGGATTGATGCCCGTGTCGTAGCCGACCGGGGCGATGAAGATGTCGACGTTCGGCTGGATCTTCCGGGCGAACTCCTCGAACACCAGGTGCTGGTACTGCATCTCGGTGCCGAAGCGGGCGGTCTGGAACAGCCGCTCGCCGTTCCATTCGGAGTCCTGCACGCCGTCGGCGATGTTCGCGCCGGGCTTCACCCACTCCTGGATGAACACCGGGTCGTTGGTGGCCAGGATGATCTCTTTGGTGTGCTCGACCAGTCGGTTGTGCTCGGCGTGGAAGATGGTGTGGACCGCCGTCAGGCCGATGTTCTCGTTGCCGCGGCCGTCGCCGGTGGCGAAGTGGCGGCCCAGCAGTTCGTCGTCGTAGGTGAGCGGGTTGTGGTCGTCGACGCCGACGTCGGTGTCGCTGTCGGGGGTCAGCATCGCGCCCGTCTGCGAGTCGCGCGGGTTGGCGGCGTGGGCGATGTCGTCGAGGAAGGCGTGGCCGGTGCGCGCCGCGTTCGCCGTGCTGATCGGGCTGGCCAGGTTGCCCTGGACAAGCTGATCGTCGGCGGTGCCGGCTTTGCCGTCCGCGCCCTTCATCACCACCAGCGGCAGGCCGTTCGGCCCGCGCAAGAAGGCGCCGTAGGGGTCGGTGGCCAGCAACGGCAGGTCGGTGACGTCGGCGTCGGTCAGCAGGATGCCGAGCTTGGTCCGGGCCTGCTCCTTAATGTCGTCCCAGGTGGCCAGGCCGCCCTGCGCGCCGTTCAGGAAATTGCCGGTCGAGACCGGCCTGCCGTCGACCATGGCGTACTCGCGCAGGAACACCTGGTGCGACGGGTGCGAGGTGTAGGTCTGGTTCTGATCGACGAACGGGGTGGTCTGGTTGTTGTGGTCGTGGATGTCGTCCGACGTGCCCAGCACGTTGTCCGGCCCGGGCAGGTTGGTCGCCCGGTTCAGGATCATGAAGTTGGTCTCGTCGCCGCTGTTGGCGACGTTGTCCGGGCCGTCGGCGTCGTAGAGCGGGTCGTCGGGCTTCAGCGGGATGTAGACGAAGCCGCTGCCGCCCTTGCTGACCAGGTCCAGGCCGTGGTCGAAGAACTGGCCGAACAGGGTCATCCACGAATTGAACGGCGCCGACAGGCCCACGTCGGGCGCGACGTTGGGGATGAACAGGCTGTCGACGTGCTTGCCGTCGTCCTCGGTGCCGGCGACGCCGTCGAGGCCCAGCGCCAGGTCGAAGCCGGCCGCCGCGGCCGCCGCCGGGTTATGCGAGCTGATGTCGGAGATCAGGTTGCTGATCACGCGCGGCTGGCTGTCGACCACCATGCCGCTGACCTGGTCGTAGGACGTGCCGTTTTCCGCGTTGCGGAAGTACGGGCTGGTCATGCGCGGGAACAGCTGGTCGGCGGCGCCGAAGTTCTGCTGGCCGGGCACCAGGTTGTTATAGCTGCCGTCGACCGTGCGCAGGCCGAAGGACAGCACCGGGCTGGGGATCAGGTCGGTCAGCGGCGTGCCGTTCGCGTGGGCCTCCGCGATCTTGATCTGCTGCAGGATGAATTCCAGATCGGAACGGATGAACTTCGCCATGGTGACCCTCTCCCGGGGGCGTGCGCACTGGATGAGTGGAAAGCGACGCGGAGTGCTCGCCCGCGGCCTCGCAGACGCCCGTCCTCGGGGCGCGCGCGCGGGCGTTCGCAGACGTGAAAAGAAGCTGACGGGCCTGGGCGGACCTGCGCCGGATCGGCGCTCACCGGCCCCATAAGCGGCCGCCGCCATATTCGACCGGAGCGCGCATTTTCAAACGTTCGGAAAGTGCGCAGTCACGTGGTCCCGGGCCGGTCGTCGCCGGGCGAAAACCCCTCGGGACTGGCGGCTCGGACAGCGGTCCTTGCGTTGGCGCGGGCTGTCTTCGGGCGCTGTTTCGGCGTCGGAGGCGGCGCATGCGCAGCCGGCGGCCGCGAACCCTCGCCTGCGATTCCGGGTTGTCTCGGTCCCCTTGCAAAACGACACAGCTTGCGGGCGAGTCAGCTGTTGGGGCGCCGCCACCCGACCTGCTCGACGGTGAAGGCGGCGACCGTGCGTGCGTCGCGCACGACGGCGGCGTCCACCGCATAGAGCGCCACCTCGAACTCGCCCTCGCCGCCGAGGAAACGACGGCTGCGGCGGACCTCGGTCAGGGGCGTGGCCGTCCATTGCAGCGACCAGCCGCGGGCCAGCGACCGCTCGCCCGCGGGCTCGGCCATCGGATTGATCGTATCCAGCATCGCGAGCGCGTTGCGTTGCGCGGTGGCCTGTTCCTGCAGCACGGCCTGGCGGGCGCTGCGCCGGGTGATCTGGCTCTGGAGCGACAGCAGCGGCGCCAGCGCCAGCGCCAGGATCATCAGGGCGACCAGCGCCTCCAGCAGGCTGAAGCCACGCTCGTGCGGCCGGGGCCTCATCCGCCCACCGCGATCCAGATCGCCGCCGCCGCCGTGCTCGCGGCCAGCCCCACGCCGAGCGGCGCGCCGGCAGTATGACCGGAGCCCGTGAGCCGTCGCGCGGCGATCCAGGCGGCCGTGCCGGCGG
>NZ_JAAIVC010000017.1 GCF_010975005.1 Caulobacter sp. 17J65-9
GCCGAGCCCTTCGTCATGCGCCCGCTCGCGCCGGCGCCGGTCGCCGCTCCGGCCCCCGCTGCGCTCGAAGCCGCGGCCGAGGCCGCGCCCGCCGCCGTCGCGGAAGCGGTCGAAACGTCCGAGGACGACGAGCGTCCGCTGCGCGTGCTGGTCGTCGACGACCACGAGATCAACCGCCGCGCCGTGCAGCTGGTGCTGCAGCCGCTGGGCGCCGACATCGCCACCGCCTCGCACGGCCGCATGGCCCTGGAGATGGCCGGGGCCGAAGCCTTCGACGTCATCTTCATGGACGTGCGCATGCCGGAGATGGACGGCCGCGAAACCACGCGCCGCCTTCGCGCCGCCGCCGGCCCGAACCAGCACACCCCGGTGATCGCGGTGACCGCCGACACCGGCGACGACGACGTGGCCGCCTGCATGGCCGCGGGCATGACCTACTTCGTGTCCAAGCCGCTGGATCCGGCCCGCCTGCTGGGCGCCCTCTCCGAGGTCCTGTCCGGGCCCGCCGAGGACGAGAGCGCCGATCGCGCCGTCGCCTGAACCCCAAGACCTGAAAACAAAAAGCCCCGCTTCTTACGAAGCGGGGCTTTTCGCACTCACGAGGGATCGGTTCTTTAAGCGGCGACCGACTGGGCCTCGCGCCGCACCAGGCGGCTGTAGTCGTCCATCAGCGCCTTGGAGAGGGCGCCCGGGCTGAAGCGGTACTCGCCGATCTCGGCGACCGGAGTGACCTCGGCGGCGGTGCCGGTGACGAAGCACTCGGTGAAGTCGGCCAGCTCCTCGGGGCGGATGTGGCGGACCACCACTTCCACGCCGCGGGCCTTGGCCAGCTCGATCACCGTCTGGCGGGTGATGCCGTCCAGGATGGCGTCGACCGGCGGGGTGTGGACCACGCCGTCCTTGATGAAGAACACGTTGGCGCCGGTGGCCTCGGCCACGTAGCCGCGCCAGTCCAGCATCATCGCGTCGGCGTAGCCCTCACGCTCGGCGGCCATCTTGGAGATGGTGCAGATCATGTAGAGGCCGGCGGCCTTGGCGGCGCTGGGGGCGGTCAGCGGGTCCGGGCGGCGGAACTTCGCCCAGGCCAGGCGGATGCCCTTCATCTTGGTGGCTGCGTCGAAATAGCTCGGCCACTCCCACGCGGCGATCGCTACATGGATCTTCGAGTTCGGGGCCGAGACGCCGATCTGCTCGGCGCCGCGGAAGGCGACCGGGCGGATGTAGCAGTCGGTCAGGCCGGCGCGGGCGCAGGTGTCCTTGCAGGCCTGATCGATCTCGGCCACGCTATAAGGAATCTGGAAGTCCAGCATCTCCGCGGACCGGAACAGACGCTCGGTATGCTCCCGCAGCTTGAAGATCTCGCCGTTGTACATGCGCTCGCCCTCGAACACCGAGGAGCCGTAGTGCAGCGCGTGGGTCAGAACGTGGGTGTTCGCTTCGCGCCAGGGCACGAATTCGCCGTTCATCCAGATCCAGCCGTCACGATCGTCGAAAGGAACGAACGACATTGAACGTTTTCTCCCTAATTCGGCCGGAGTTTAGACGCCTCTTTCCCGGACGCGTCAACCGCGCGGCTGTCCTCGGAGGCGAAACGTGATCGGGTCGGAATCGGGTCAAAGACACCTGTTGGTGGTCGACGACGACGACCGCATCCGTGATCTCCTCAAGGAGTTCCTCACCCGCTCCGGCTTCCGGGTCACCACCGCCGCCCACGCCGGTGCGGCGCGTCGTCTCATGGAGTTGCTCGACTTCGACCTCATCGTGCTGGACGTGATGATGCCGGGCGAGGACGGCTTCTCCCTGACCGCCTGGGTGCGCAGCCGCGGCGCCGCGCCGGTGCTGCTGCTGACCGCGCGCGGCCTCCCGCAGGACCGCATCGAGGGCCTGCGCCTGGGCGCCGACGACTATCTGGGCAAGCCGTTCGAGCCGCAGGAACTGCTGCTGCGCATCGAGGCCATCCTGCGCCGCGCCGGTCCCAAGCCGACCGGTCCCAAGAGCGTCAAGCTGGGGTCCTACGACTTCGACCTGGAGCGGGCGGAACTGACCTGCGAGGGCACGCTGGTGCGCCTGACCGAGGCCGAGGCGCAGCTGCTGAAGCTGCTGGCCGTCAACGCCCACGCGGCGGTCGACCGGATCGACCTGGCCCGCGACAGCGCCGACGCCGCCGGCCGCGCCGTCGACGTCCAGGTCACCCGCCTGCGCCGCAAGATCGAGACCGATCCGCGCAACCCCCGCTACCTGCAAACGGTGCGCGGCGTGGGCTACATGCTCGCCCCCGACTGATGCGCCTGCTACCCGCCCGCCTCTGGCCGCGCTTTCTGAAGCGGCGCCTGCCCTCCTCCCTGTGGGGGCGGGCGCTGCTGATCATCGTCCTGCCCGTCGCCCTGATGCAGGTGGCGGTCACCTGGGTGTTCTTCGACGCCCACTGGCAGACGGTGACCGCGCGCCTGTCGGAAGGCCTGGCGGGCGACATCGCCTGGGCGGTGGAGAGCTACAAGGAAGACCCGAGGCCAGAGAACCTGCGCGAGATCGCCGACCGGGCCGAGCGCTCCATGCAGCTGTCGATCGTGCTGCAGGAGGGCCGTAGCCTGCCCGGCGGCGGTCGGCGCCGGGGCTCCCTGTTCGGGGCGCTGGACCGCTCGCTGTCCCAGGCGCTGGATTCCCGGCTGGACGATCCGTTCTGGTTCGACGCCTCAGGCCGGCGCTATCCGGCCTATGTCGACATCCGCGTGCAGGTCCCGCACGGCGTGATGCGGATCATCGCCCCGCGTGAGCGGGCGGTGGCCACCCGCGGCCACATCTTCCTGCTGTGGCTGGGCGGGGCGACCGTGCTTCTGACCACCGTCGCCATCCTGTTCATCCGCAACCAGGTGCGCGCCATCGAACGGCTGGCCTCGGCCGCCGACGCCTTCGGCCGCGGAGCGGAGGTCCCCGACTTCAAGCCGCACGGGGCCAAGGAGGTGCGCCAGGCCGCCCACGCCTTCCTGGACATGCGCGAGCGCATCCAGCGCCATTTCGAACAGCGCACGGCCCTGCTCGCCTCGGTCAGCCACGACCTGCGCACCCCGCTCACCCGCCTGAAGCTCGAACTCGCCCTGGCCGAGCCGTCGCGACGGGTGAACGACATGAAGCGCGACCTGGGCGAGATGGAGCACATGATCGACGAGTACCTCGCCTTCGCCCGCGGCGAGGGCGGCGAGATGCTCGAGACCGTGGCGGTGCGCGACCTGATCGACGAGGTGGCCGAAGGCGCCCGCCGGGTCGGCGCGAGCGTCGAAGTCGAGGCCGATCCCGGCCTGGAGGCCACGCTGCGCCCCAACGCGGTCCGGCGCGCCTTGTCCAACCTGGTGATGAACGCCGCCGCCCACGGCGAGAAGATCCGCGTCGCGGCCCGCACCCTGCCCTCCGGCGGCGTGGAGTTCGCCGTCGACGACGACGGCCCGGGCATCGAGCCCGAGAACTACGAAGAGGCGTTCAAGCCGTTCTCGCGGCTGGACGAGGCGCGCAACCAGAACGTCAAGGGCGTGGGCCTGGGGCTGGCCATCGCGCGCGACGTGGCCCGGAGCCACGGCGGCGACGTCACCCTGGACCGCAGCAACATGGGCGGCCTGCGCGCCCTGGTCCGCCTGCCCGGCTGATCACTTTTCAGGGACAGACCCTAGGCGCGGAACCGATCGCCCTCATCTCAGGGTGAGCGCTTTCGGAGGCTTCCATGCGCAGCGTCGTGTTCGCCGCCGCCCTCACCCTTCTCGCCGGCCCCGCCCTGGCCGCCGCCCCGCCGGTCTCGGAGGTCACCGTCTCGATCGGCCCCAAGCTGCAGGCCAAGGCCGAGGGGGAATACGGCGTCGCCGACGTCAAGCAGCTCGCCGCCGAACTGGAGACCGACGTGGAAAACGCGCTCCGCCGCGGCGGGCGCCTGACCGACCACGGCGGCGGGCGGATGGAGCTGGTGCTGGTAGACGCCGTCCCGAACCTGCCGACCGCCCAGCAACTGACCGCCACCCCCTGGCTCACCCGGCGCGGGGTCGGGACCGGCGGCGCGGCGATCGAAGGCCGGCTGATCGGCGCCGACGGCAAGACCACTCCGATCGCCTACAAGTGGTACCAGACCGACATCCGCTTCTCTTACGGTGCGGGCACCTGGACCGACGCCGGCTACGCCTTCGACAAGTTCGCGGACCGCGTGGCGCGCGGCGAGTACTGAGCGGTTACCTCGACGCACTAAAGGCTTGGCGATTTTTGACGCGCCCCCTCTGGCGAAGTCGCGCGCGACACCTAACTCTCATGGTCTAGCTTCACCGGAGCCGCCCCCATGAGCCTCCCCGTGCGCAAGTTCGCTCTCGCCGCCGCCCTGATCTTCTCCGCCGCCCCCGCCTTCGCCCAGTCGGACCGCGCGGCCGTGGCCGACGTCACCGTCTCGGTCAGCCCCGAGCTGCGCGAGAAGGCCGACGAATACGGGGCCAAGGAGATCGAAGGCCTGGCCGCCGACCTGGAAGCCGACGTCGAGAAGGCCCTGGCCCGCAAGGGGCGGCTCTCGGGCGCCGCGGACACCGGCGCGGACCGGCTGGAACTGGTGCTGGTCGACGCCGTCCCCAACCGGCCGACCCTGGAGCAGCTGAAGGACAAGCCCGGCCTGTCGATGGCCAGCATCAGCATCGGCGGCGCCGAGATCAAAGGCCGACTGGTCCACGCCGACGGCACCAGCACGCCGGTTGCCTACAAGTGGTACGACCACACCCTCACCGACGTCGTCGGCGCCGGGGTCTGGTCCACCGCCCAGACGGCCTTCGACCGCTTCGCCGACAAGGTCTCCAAGGGCGACCTCTGACCCTCGCGCCCGCCTCCCGCGCCCGCTCAGGCCGTGCTAGTCAGCGCGCGTGATGACCGACACCGTCCTGCCCGACGCGCGCCCGGCCAACTGGGTCGACCGCCACGCGCCTGAGCGCCTGAAGCCCTGGCTCAAGCTCGGCCGGTTCGACCGGCCGATCGGCATCTGGCTGCTGATGCTGCCGGGCTGGCAGGGCGTCGCCCTGGCCGCGGCCGAGCACGGCCGGATCATGGACTGGCGCACCTGGCTTCCGCTGATGCTGGCCTTCGCGGTCGGCGCGGCGCTGATGCGCGCGGCCGGCTGCGCCTACAACGACATCGTCGACCGCGACTTCGACGCCAAGGTCGCCCGCACGGCCGACCGGCCGATCCCGTCGGGCCGCATCAGCGTCAAGCAGGCCTGGGCCTTCGTGGCCGCCTGCTGCCTGCTCAGCCTGCTCATCCTGCTGGCGCTGAACCCCTTCACCATCGCGCTGGGCGTCGGCTCACTGCTGCTGGTCGCCGGCTATCCGTTCATGAAGCGGATCACCTGGTGGCCGCAGGCGTGGCTGGGCCTGACCTTCAACTGGGGCGCGCTGATGGGCTATGCGGCCATGACCGGCGAGCTCACCCTGCCGGCCCTGCTGCTGTACGCCTCGGGCATCTTCTGGACGCTCGGCTACGACACCATCTACGCCCTGCAGGACATCGAGGACGACGCCCTGGTCGGCGTGAAGTCGACCGCGCGGCGGCTGGGCCGCGCGGCTCCGCAGGGCATCCTGGCCTTCTACATGCTGGCGTCCCTGCTGGCCGTGAGCGTCTGGCTGCCGGCCAAGCTGGGCCCGCTGTTCTTCCCCCCCTTCGCCCTGTTCGCCATGCACCTGTCCAACCAGGTGCGCCGTCTGAAGCTCGACGATCCGGCCCTGGCGCTGAAGCTTTTCAAGTCGAATCGGGGCGCGGGCCTGCTATTGTTCGCGGCCTTGGCGGCGGGGGCCTTCAAGGGATGAGGAGCGCGCGCATGAGCTTCGTCCGGTTTTCCCGCGTGGCCGCCCTGGCCGCGGTCGGCCTGGTCCTGACCGTCGGCGGGTGCAAGCGCAAGGAAGACAAGGCGGAGACGCCCACTCCGGCCCAGCCCGGCGTGGCCTCTGCGGTGGTGACCCCGGCCGAAGCGGCCGCGCCGTTCAGCTACAAGACCACCTCGCCCGACGCCCAGGTCGAACTGACCCTGCCCGCCTCGCTGAAGGCCCAGCCCGACCTGCACGCCCAGCTCTACGCGGCGGGCGTGAAGGACCTGAAGGCCTTCGCCGAGGGCGCGGCGGCCGAGCGCAGCGAAATGGCCGAGGAGGGCGTGAGCGGCCCGCCCTACGCGCGCGGCCTCGCCTGGTCGACCTCGGCCGAGACCTCCAAGCTGCTCAGCCTGGAGAAGAAGGAATACGAATACGCCGGCGGCGCCCACTCCAACTCCGCCTACGGGGCGCTGATCTGGGACAAGGCGATGAAGCGCGGCGTCGCGCCGGCCGCCCTGTTGCGCAAGGACGCCGACTTCGCCCGCCTGGACGCGGCCCTGTGCGCCGCCGTCACGCGCGCCAAGACCGAGCGTCCCGGCGCCATGCCGCTGGGCGGCGAGATGTGGACCTGCCCGAAGTGGCGCGAGTCGACCTTCGTGCTCGCCCCCTCCAACCAGGCCGGCAAGGCCGGCGGCCTGATCTTCCTGTTCCCGCCCTACGCGATCGGGCCCTATGCGGAAGGCGCCTACGAGGTCACCGTTCCCTACGAGGTGTTCGCGCCCTACCTGGCGCCGGCCTACGCCGACGAGTTCGCCGGCGCGCCGGTGCTGCGGACCGCCGAGACGGGCTGACGCGCTTCCCGGCCGCGCTGCGGCGGGCTAAAGCGCGCCCATGACGCTGACCACCATCGGCTTCGACGCCGACGACACCCTCTGGCACAACGAGAGCCTGTTCCGCCTGACCGAGGAGCGGTTCACCGAGCTGCTGTCGGAGTGGGCCGATCCGAACACGCTGGCCGCGCGCCTGCTGGAGACGGAGAAGCGCAATCTCAAGGTCTATGGCTACGGGGTGAAGGGCTTCACCCTGTCGATGATCGAGACCGCCATGGAGCTGACCGAGGGCCGCGCGCCGGCCTCGGTGATCCAGGCCATCCTGCGCGCCGGACGCGACATGCTGGCCCACCCGGTCGAGACCCTGCCCGGCGTGCGCGAGACGCTGGAGAGCCTGGCCGACCGCTGGCGGCTGGTGCTGATCACCAAGGGCGACCTGTTCCACCAGGAGCAGAAGGTGGCCCAGTCGGGCCTGGGCGAGTTGTTCGCCGCCGTCGAGATCGTCAGCGAGAAGGACGCCTCCACCTACGCCCGCCTGTTCGCCCGCCACGGCGACGGGGCCGAGAAGGCGATGATGGTCGGAAATTCGGTGAAGTCCGACATCCTGCCGGCCGTCGAGGTCGGGGCCTGGGGGGCCTACATCCCCTACCACACCACCTGGGAACTGGAGCGCGCCGAGCCGCCGCTGGACAGCCCGCGCTACATCCAGCTGGAGCGCATCGACCAGGTGCCGGCCCTGGTGGAGCGGATCGTCGGCTGAGGCTTGCGCGGCGCCGCCCGCCGTGCGGTGATCGCCCCCCTATCGGGGGGGACCGATGAAGATGCAGACCCGTAGAAACCGTTCAGGAGCCGTATGCGCGGCAGCGCTCTTCGCCTGCATGTGCGCGCCCGCGTCGGCTCAGGAACGCGAGGACGCCTGGCAGGCCCAGATCCAGCAGACCTCGGGCGCTTGGGCGCCGTTCAAATGGGAAAGCATCCCCACGCCTGAAGCCGTGAAGGGCCTCTATGGCCAGATCGGCCACTGGTCGGCGACCTTCGAATGCGTGATCGAACCCACCCTGGCGCTCGGGGAATGCGCGGTCGCAAGCGCCGACCCGCCGGGCGTCCCGGCGGAAGTTCTCCGGGCTTCCCACGAGCGCTCGGCCGCGCTGCGCGCCCTGCTCCCGTCTTTCCGAGCTCCGCCGCAATTGACGGACGGCGGTTTGACAGCCGGACGTCTCGTCAAGGTGCTGGTGTTCGCTACGCCGGACGGCTTGCCGCGTTTGAAGCAACCGTCGTTCGGCCCGATCTCCGCCACCAAGAAGAGCGACCGCCTCCAGTAACGAGCCCGGAATGGGTAGCCGCGCCTGCAGCATCCGGTTGCGAGCCGCGCGGGCACGGCGGATTATCGCCGTTCAGGAGCCGCCCATGCCCGCCGCCGCCCGCGTCCAGCCCAAGGACTTCTTCACGCCTGAAGAATGGGGGCCGCTGACCCGGCGCTCGTCATGGAAAGGCCTGGCCCTGGTCGCCCACGCCTGGGGCGTGATCGGGCTGGCGATCGCCGCGGCCGTGGTCTGGCCGGTGCTGATCCCGCTGTCGGTGATGATCGTCGGGACCCGCCAGCTGGGCCTGGCCATCCTGATGCACGAGGCGGCGCACGGCGGCCTGCACCCGAACGCGCGCGTGAACGACTTCGTCGGCCACTGGCTGTGCGCCGTGCCGATCGGGGCCAGCCTGGCGAGCTACCGGCCCTACCACCTGAGCCACCACAAGTACGCCCAGCAGGCCGAGGATCCGGACCTGCCGCTGTCGGCGCCCTTCCCGGTCACGCGCGCCTCGCTGCGCCGCAAGATCGTGCGCGACCTGACCGGCCAGACCTACTTCAAGCAGCGCGTCGCGCCCTTCTTCCGCCGCCGCCAGCCGGACGCGCCGGAGGGCGCCAACGTGACGGTCCGTTCGGTCGCGCCGTTCTTCCTGGTCAACGGGCTGATGCTGCTGGGCTTCGGCCTCTCAGGCCTGTGGTGGGCGTGGTTCGTGCTGTGGCTGCTGCCGATGGCGACGTGGTTTCCGATGGTCACGCGCCTGCGCAACATCGCCGAGCACGCCTGCACGCCGGCCCTGGACGACCCGCTGCGCCACGCCCGCACCACCCGGGCCAACCTGGTGGAGCGCGCCCTGATCGCGCCCTACTGGGTCAACTTCCACTGCGAGCACCACATGTTCATGTACCTGCCCTGCTGGAGCCTGCCTGAGGCCCACCGGCTGCTGGGCGCCAAGGGCGTGTGGCCGCGCATGGAGACCGCGCCGGGCTATCTGGCGGTGCTGAAGACGGCGTCGGCCAGGCCGGCGTGACTATCTGACCAGGTAAGCCGCGTAGCCCACCACCTCGCGCGGCACCGAGTAGAGGTTGCGCACGTCGAACCAGTCGGCGTGCGCCGTCGAAGCGCCGGCCAGCCCCTGCTTCTCGAACGCCAGGCGCGTGCGCGAGACGTGGAAGTACTCGGTGACGATGACGGCGCTGCGGAAGCCGTGCGCGCGCATGATCGTCGCGGCGTTGCGCGCGGTGGCCATGGTGTTCACCCCGGCGTGGTCGACCAGGATCGCGTCCGCCGGCACGCCGTGGGCGATCAGGTAGCGCCGCATCACGGTCGCCTCGTCGTGCCCTTCCTTGCCGAAGCCGCCGCTGACGATCACCGCCCGCACGAAGCCGCCGCGATGCAGCTCGACGGCCTTGTCCAGGCGCGCGGCCAGGTTCGGGGCCGGACGGCCGCTGGGATAGACCTTGGCCCCGAGCACCACCGCCACGTCGCTGCGCCGGACGTCGTCGGTCAGCCCGTCGGCGACGATCGCGGCGGCCGCCACGGCGAAGAGCGCCCCAGCGACGGCGGCCAGGGTCACCAGTCCCTGTCGGATCGAAGGCCCCATCCCCCAGCCCCCTAGCGCGCCAGCGAAACGTTCCGGCCGTCGACGCGCACAGTGCGCGGCGGGCCGTCCGCCGTAAGGACGATCCGGTTTCCGACCGAGGTCTGCACCGGGAAATAGACCGTCGCCCCGACCATCCGCTCCGGCCGCAGGTCGACCGGATAGCGCCCGAGATAGGCGCCGTCGCCGAGGATCAGCAACGAGCCGGTTTCGGGGCCGCCATACCGGGCGGGATCCGTGTGCCCGTAGTAGAACACCTGGTAGGCGCGACCACCGCCGGTCCAGCTCCCCACCAGGTCGAGACGGTCACCGCCGTCGTCGAGCGGCTCCTTGAAGCCCTGGGCGCGCAGCGCCGCTTTCACGGCGGCGTGAGGGTCCGTCGGCACGGCCTCATTGATGCGAACCGAAGCGGCGATCCGCTCCGCCATGGCCCAATTGAGCCCGTCCGCATCGGGGATCGTCACCTCGACACAGCCCGGCCAACCGCGACCCGGGGTTTCGAGCTTGTACTCGACCGCCCTCGCCCGCCCCTGCCCGTCCTTGACGAGCAGCTTGCGCCGCCCCGGCCCGTCGTCCGCGACCTGTCCGCCGTCGCCATAGAACCACCCCGAACCGCAGCGACCCCCGGCGGAAATGAAAAGAAAATAGTCGGGTCCGGAGATGTCGAACGTGACGCCCTTCATGAACCGCGCGCTTTCCGCGTCGGCCCGCATCTCCGCGCCCTTCGGCAGGTCGATCGTGAAGGCCGCCCGCGCGGCCTCGGCGAACTGCTGGTCCACGGGATTGGGCGGCGCACGACGCGCGGCGATGACCGAGGTCATGTGGAAGCGGCCGGTCGGTTGCGACGACGGGACATGCTCGAAGGCGCCGACGAACTCCACCTCGAACTCGCCGCCCGGCCCCGCGGAATAGTAGCCGTGGGTATCGACTTTCGAACTGAGCCCTGCCCCTTTGGGCGCCTCGTCATAGAGGTCCACGATCGGCTTTAGGCAGCGGTCGTCCTGCAGCCCGCTGCGCTCGATCCCGTCGGTGAAGTATACGGTCCGGATCCGCATGACCCGGCCGTTCATCGCCGCCTCGCGCCCCCTCAGGTCGCACAGCGTCATCGCGCTCGGCGGCCGGACCCTGGCCCAGAGCGACGAGGCCGGAGAGCGGACCAGGAACACGGCTCGCGCCCGGGCGTCCGGCGAGGCACGCGTCCAGGCCACGGCGCCGGCGGCCGCGGCCAGCGCGAGCAGCACCGCTCCGATCCGAATCCACTTCCCGAGCACCGCCACCCCCGCATCGCCCACGGCAACATGCCGCGCCCATTTCGCCTTGGCCAGCCACGGCCAAGCTTCCAGCGAGCTTGGGCGCAGCCCTCCGAAGCGCTAGACCGGCCCCCGATGACCATCCACGACCGCCTCGCCTTCATTCGCGGCAACACCCGGCTGCAGCGGCCGCCGCACGCGCCGGAGCTGCAGCTGCACCTCGCCGACGAGATCACCCCGATCTGGCGGCTGACCGAGGAGGAGCTGGGCGAGATGGGCGTGCCGCCGCCGTTCTGGGCCTTCGCCTGGGCCGGCGGGCAGGCGCTGGCGCGCTGGTTGCTGGACCATCCCGAGCAGGTCGCCGGCAAGCGGGTGCTGGACTTCGCCACCGGCTCGGGGATGGTCGCCATCGCGGCGCTGAAGGCCGGCGCGGTCTCGGCGCTTGGAGCGGACATCGACGACTTCTGCGCCGCGGCGGTGCGGGTCAACGCGGCCGCCAACGGCGTCGAGATGACCTTCACGGCCGAGAACCTGCTGGACCGCCCCGCCCCCGACGTCGACCTGATCTGCGCCGGCGACGTCTGCTACGAGAAGCCGATGACCGAGCGCGTGCTGGCCTGGCTGCACGAGGCCCACGCCCGCGGGACCCAGGTGCTGATCGGCGATCCGGGCCGCAGCTACTTCCCCAAGGACGGCCTCACCAAGCTGGCCGAGTACCAGGTGCCGACCACGCGCGAACTGGAGGACCAGGAGGTCAAGCGCACCGGCGTGTGGACCATCACGTGACGCGGCGCGTTGACCTGCGTTACGCGAGCATACTAGAACAAACCGGGAACTGATTTTGGAGCGCCGACATGTCTAAGGACCGGACGATCGACTACGTGGAACTGCCCGGCCGGGACATGGCGGCGATGAAGGCCTTCTACGGCGAGACCTTCGGCTGGGAGTTCGTCGACTACGGCCCCGCCTACGCCGCCTTCGACGCCGCCCAGGCCGGGGTGGACGGAGGTTTCGACATCGACGGCAAGGAGCTGAGCGGGCCGCTGGTGGTGCTCTACGCCGACGACCTGGAGGGCATGCTGGCGGCGGTCGAGGCGGCCGGCGGCACGGTGATCAAGCCGATCTTCAGCTTCCCCGGCGGACGGCGCTTCCACTTCACCGACCCGGCCGGCAACGTGCTGGCGGTGTGGACCAAGGCGTAGCCGAACCGTCATGAAGCGCCGCTAGGGTTCGTCCGAGGACGGACGGAGGGCGGACCATGGCGCCGACCAAGAGCTGCGGCGACTGCAGCCTGTGTTGCAAGCTGCTGGGCATCGCTTCGATCGCCAAAGAGCCGGGGTCGTGGTGCGGACATTACCGCCGCGGCTCCGGTTGCGGCATCTACGCCGACCGGCCGGGCGAGTGCCGCGCGTTCATGTGCGAGTGGCTGCTGTCCAAGGACTTCGGCGACGAATGGCGGCCCGACCGGGCCAAGTTCGTCATGCAGTACGAAGAGAAGACCAACCGGCTCAGCGTCGTGGTCGACCCGGCCCAGCCGCTGGCCTGGAAGCGCGAGCCCTATTACGGCGGCATCAAGCGGCTGTCCGAGCGGGTCGAACAGGGCGCGCAGGTGATCGTCTGCGTCGGCGCCCAACGGATCGTGATCTTCCCGCACGAGGACGTCGACCTCGGCCCCTGCGCCCCGAACTCGCGCATCGTCAGCGGCTACGCCACGCAGAACGGCGAGCGGGTCGCCTATGCGCTGCTGATGAAGGACGAGGCGACGGCCTGAGCGTTCCCAAGACCTCCCCCCTTTGGGGGAGATCTTAGGTAGCGCTACGCCTCTTTCCCCTTGATCAGCAGCACCTGGCCGCCCAGCACCAGGACGAGGCCGGCCAGCGCGCCCAGACCGAAGCTGGCGTGCTCGAACATGACCGACATCAGCATGGCCACCGGCGGGGTCAGGGCCGACACGTAGGACGCGAGGGCGTAGCCGCTGCTGCGGGCCAGCGAGAAGTAGATCAGGAAGGCGATCACCGAGCCGAACACCGAAAGGTGCAGCAGCGACAGCACGTAGGACGGGCTGAAGTCGAAGCTCCAGTGCACGCCCGTGACCAGGCCGTAGAGGAACAGCAGGCCCGTGCCGTAGGCCATGGCCCAGGCGGTGGCCTGCAGCACCGGCGCGCCGGCCTTCTGGCCGCGCCAGGCGAACAGGTTGCCGACGCCGGCGCCGATCACCGCCAGCACCGCGCAGCCGACGCCGGCGATGGCCCGCGGGTCCAGTTCGGCCTTGAACAGCTCCGCCGCCGACAGCACGCCCACGCCGGCCATGCCGAGCGCCGCCCCGGCCCAGGCCGCCTTGGGCGCCTTCTGGCCGGCGAACACCCGGAACAGCACCAGGTTCAGGAAGGCCAGGCCGGCGAAGATCACCGCGACCACGGCCGAGGCGACCCGCTCCTCGGCGAAATAGACGAAGGCGTAGTCGACCGCGAAGGTGAACAGCCCCTGCCCGAACGCCGCGACGTGCTGGGCCTTGGTCAGGCCCGCCGGCCGGCGCGTGATCAGGCAGATGGCGAACAGGATCAGCGCCGCCAGGCCGAAGCGGTAGGTGATCGAGGCGACCGTCGGCACCACGCCCAACTGCAGCGTGATGGCGTACCAGGTTGTGCCCCAGATGATGCTGCAGGCCGCGACGGAGAGGACGGCGACCGTCGCGGGCGACGGCCGGGATACGGCGAGATCGGTCAAGGTCGGACGCCTGAACGGGAGGAGCGGAGGCGATCCCCGCCTAACACGGCTTCGCCGGAAGCGTCCTGTCACATCTTGCGCCGGAACGTTTCATCGGCCGCGGCGATTGCTGCGGCGAAGCCCGTTCCGGAGGCCCGCATGCGCCGCTCCGCTCTCTCCGCCCTGTGCGCCCTCGGCCTGCTGGCCGCCTGCGCGTCGCCGGAAAAGGCCGAGCCGGCCGCCGCGTCCGCGGTGACCGGGACCGTGACCTATCGCGAGCGCATCCTGCTGCCGCCGACCTCGACCCTGACGGTGCGGCTGGAGGACGTCAGCCGAGCCGACGCGCCGGCCACGACGCTGGCCGAGCAGACCCGGGTGATCGGCCCGAACGCCCCGCCCTATCCGTTCCGCCTGAAGTACGAGCCGGGCTGGATCGAACCGAACCACACCTACGCCGTCCGGGCCGAGATCCACGAGCCAGACGGGACGCTGCGGTTCACCACCACGACCCGTCATGCGGTCCTGACCCAGGGCGCGCCCAGCGAGGTCGAGATCGTCATGGAGGCCGCTCACTAGCGCGACTGCGGAACGTTTCCGGCGCGGCGACATTGCTCGCACGAGCACCAAATCCGGGAGTTCGTCATGCCGCGCCGTGTCCTCGCCACCGCCCTCACCGCCCGCGCCATCCGCGGCAGAAAGGCCGCCACGGCGGCCGCCGCCGCGTCCCAGACCTCCGCCCCGACCGGCGGCTCCGAGGTGCGAGGCCAGGTGACCTACCGCGAGCGAATGACCCTGGCGCCGACGTCCATGCTGAAGGTGGCGCTGGAGGACGTCAGCCGGCTCGACGCGCCCGCGACGGTGCTGACCGAGCAGACCCGCGCCCTGGGGCCGGCCAACCCGCCCTACGCCTTCGCCCTGGCCTGCGACCCCGGCATGATCCGGCCCGATCGCAGCTACGCCGTGCGGGCGGAGATCCGCGATCCGGACGGAAAGCTGAAGCTGACCACCGTTACCCGCTACCCGGTGCTGACCCAGGGCGCGCCGAACGAGGTCGAGATCGTGCTGCAGGCCGCCAACTGACGCAGGCTCAGACGCCGGTGCCGGCGCACACCTCGTAGTGGAGTACGCCCGGCTCCTTCTCGATCAGGTACAGGTCGTCGAAGTCGTAGTAGCGGGCGATCTCGTGGTCCTCGCCGGCGAACAGCTTCACGGCCTCGACGTCGTCCCAGAAGCTGAGCAGCTCGAAATGGACGATCTCGCCGTCGTCGCGGCGCATGCACCAGGCGCCGCGGTTACCCGGCACGCCGCGATAGTCCGGAAGCACGACCGCGCGCATGTACTCGGCGTACCGGTCCGACTTCTCCTGCGGGACCCGGCCGTGCCAGAAGCGCGCGATCATCGGTTCCTCCTTTAGGCAGCCCTCAGCTTCAGGGCGTCGCGGACGTCCTTGGTCACCGACGCGTAGGTCGCCGGGGTACGGATGTTCAGCCGCCGGCGGGCGTCCTCCAGCGGCTCGGCGAACAGCTCGGCGTAGTTCACCGCCGGCAGCCAGGCCGCCCGGCGGCCGTTGCGCCAAGCCTCCAGGACCGCGCGCCTCGCCGGCACCGACCCGTTCTCGCGATGGATCTCCTGGGCGGCGCCGAGCCCGATGAAGGCGAAGCCCAGGCTCTGGGTCTGGCCGTAGGAGAAGCTGACCACGCAGGCCTCGCCCAGGGCGTCGCGCCCGTAGCCGGTCAGCACGTGCCAGACGTCGTGGATGTCGCGCAGCCGGCGCGAGTACCAGGCGTAAACGTGCGGATCGTCGATGTGGGCCTCGACCTTGCGGCTCTCCATGGCCAGGCCCTCGGCCGAGAGGTTCTCGCTCCACATGAAGTCGCGGTAGGCGGCGCCCACCGTGCCCGGCGCGAACTGCTTCAGCCAGTCGCGGTCGGAGAAGCGCTGCGACAGCTCTTCCTGGGCGTAGGCGATGCGGCCGCCGCCCGGCGAGGCCAGCAGGCGGGCGTAGCCCTTGGTGGTCGAGCGGCCGGTCAGGGCCTCCATGATCACGAAGACCTGGGTGGTGTCTTCCTTGTCGGCCATCAGCTTCTGGAAGGCGCGCGCGGCGCGCATCGGCTCCAGTCGCCGGTCGTACTTCTCGAGGACGGGCTTATCGAGAACGGTCGGTTCGGGGGCGGTCGTCATGGCTGAGGTCATGGCGGATCTCACGGACGCCTGTAAGGTGAACGTCGTTCCCCTTTCCGGCAAGTGTCCATGGTCAACCTCAAGAAGCGCTCCGTCAGCCTGGCCGGTCACGCCACCTCCCTGGCGCTGGAGCCCGAGTTCTGGGCCGTGCTGGAAGACATGGCGCAGGCGCGGGGCCTCAGCCTCGCGGGCCTGATCCTGGCGCTGGACGCCGGCCGCGGGCGGCGTCCCCTGGCCTCGGCCTGCCGGGTCAGCGCCCTGGCCTGGGTTCAGGCCGGCGGGGGCGCCGCCGCAGCCGTCGCCGACGAGGCCGCCGAAGGCTGAGGATTGGGCGTCGGCACGTCGGGGATCTTCGGCTTCGGCATCTCGACGTCGATCTTCACGTCGCGCGCGGCCTCGGCCAGCCGCGAGGCGGACCAGGCGGTCCAGCCGATCAGCGCCAGGGCCACCAACAGGGCCCCGACCAGCAAAGCGATCCACGGCGCGTTGGATGGCATACGAGCCGCCATGGTTCCTCCTTGCGAAGGGAACGGCAGGCGAGAGGGCCGGTTCCGCGTCCCCGCGGTCGCAGCGGGTTCACGCGGGCGCGCGTGCACCTTATGTTCCGCGCGAATTCCGAATGTTCGCGACTCGATGACCGATTATCCCAGCCCCCGCATTTCCGACCTGGCCCGCGCGGCGCCTCCGCCGCCGCCGTACCTCGAGGGCCTGAACCCCGAGCAGCGCCAGGCCGTGCTCGCCACCGAGGGCCCCGTGCTGGTGCTGGCCGGCGCCGGCACCGGCAAGACGCGGGTGCTGACCACGCGGCTGGCCCACATCCTGGCCACCGGCAAGGCCAAGCCGTGGGAACTGCTGGCGGTCACCTTCACCAACAAGGCCGCGCGCGAGATGCGCGAGCGGATCACCCACATCATCGGCCCGGACGCCGAGGGCCTGCGGTGGCTGGGCACCTTCCACGCCATCGCCGCGCAGATCCTGCGCCGGCACGCCGAGCTGGTCGGCCTGCGCTCGAACTTCACCATCCTGGACACCGACGACCAGGAGCGGCTGATCAAGCAATTGCTTGAGGCCGAAAACATCGACTCCAAGCGCTTCACCCCGCGCGCCTTCGCCGGCCTGGTCGACCACTGGAAGAACCGCGGCTGGACGCCCGAGAAGCTGCCGGGCACGGAGAACGAGTTCGCCAACGGCAAGGCGCAGAAGCTCTACGCCCTGTACCAGGACCGGCTGCGGGTGCTGAACGCCTGCGACTTCGGCGACCTGCTACTGCACAACCTGACGATCTTCGTCCAGCACCCGGACGTGCTGGCCGAATTCCATCGGCGGTTCCGCTACGTGCTGGTCGACGAGTACCAGGACACCAACGTGGCCCAGTACCTGTGGCTGCGGCTGCTGGCCTCGGCGCACAAGAACGTCTGCTGCGTGGGCGACGACGACCAGTCGATCTACGGCTGGCGCGGCGCCGAGGTGGACAACATCCTGCGCTTCGAGCGCGACTTCCCCGGCGCCGAGGTCGTGCGCCTGGAGCGCAACTACCGCTCGACCTCGCACATCCTGGGCGCGGCGTCGGGCCTGATCCGGGCCAACAAGGGCCGCCTGGGCAAGACCCTGTGGACCGAGGCGACCGGCGGCGACAAGGTCGCCGTGCGTGGGGTCTGGGACGGCGAGGCCGAGAGCCGGCTGATCGCCGACGAGATCGAGACCGCGCGGCGCAAGGGCCGCAAGTACAAGGACATCGCCGTCCTGGTGCGCGCCTCGTTCCAGATGCGCGCCTTCGAAGAGCGGTTCCTGATGCTGCAGATCCCCTACACGGTGGTCGGCGGCCCGCGCTTCTTCGAGCGGGCGGAAATCCGCGACGCCCACGCCTACCTGCGGCTGATCCAGTCCGAGGACGACGACCTGGCGTTCGAGCGCATCGTCAACACGCCCAAGCGCGGCGTGGGCGAGGCCAGCGTGCAGAAGATCCTGTCCATGGCCCGGCTGGCCGGCGTGTCGGCCATGCGCGCCAGCCGCGAGCTGCTGGGCTCGGACGAACTGCCGGCGCGCACGCGCACGGCGCTGGGCAACTTCATCCGCGATCTCGACCGCTGGCGGGCCTTCGCCGCGCACAAGCCGCACTACGAGCTGACCGAGACCGTGCTTGAGGAGAGCGGCTACACCGACATGTGGCGCCAGGACCGCGCCACCGGCCAGACCCGCCTCGACAACCTGAAGGAGCTGGTCCAGGCCATGCAGGCCTTCGACACGCTGGGCGCCTACCTGGAGCACGTGTCGCTGGTCATGGACCTGGAGCGCGCCGACCGCGGCGACGACCAGGTGCAGATCATGACCCTGCACGCCGCCAAGGGCCTGGAGTTCCCGCTGGTCTTCCTGCCCGGCTGGGAGGAAGGCGTGTTCCCCTCGCAGCGCTCGATCGACGAGAAGGGCGAGAAGGGTCTGGAGGAAGAGCGCCGCCTGGCCTACGTCGGCGTCACCCGCGCCAAGGAAGAGGCGCGCATCTCCTTCGTCGCCAACCGGCAGGTCTACGGCCGCTGGACCACCCAGCTGCCGTCACGCTTCGTCGACGAGCTGCCGATCGACCACGTCGAGGCCAAGAGCGAGACCGGCTACTACGGCGGCGGCCCGGGCATGCAGCAGGCCGCCAGCCGCTGGGACCAGGCCCCGTCGTTCGGCTCGTCGTCCTACGACTCGCCCGGCTGGCGACGCGCCCAGGAGCGCGGCGCGAGCTTCGCCGGCGGGTCGGCGCGCAAGCCGGTGATCGAAGGCCAGGCCAAGCTGGTGGCGGTGTCCGAGCCCGGCGCCGGCGGCGGCTACAAGCGCGGCGACCGCGTCTTCCACCAGAAGTTCGGCTACGGCGCGGTCCGCGCGGTGGAGGGCAACAAGCTCACCGTCGCCTTCGACAAGGCCGGCGAGAAGAAGGTCATCGACACCTTCGTCGAAAAGGCGTGATCCCCTCTCCTCCCCTGCGGAGCGGGGGAGGGGGACCATGCGAAGCATGGTGGAGGGGGCGAGCGGCGCGCGTACCGGCCAACGTCGGCGCTGTCTTCTGAGAATTGGGCTTCGGTCGTGAGGCGGTTCACCCCCTCCACCACCCTTCGGGCGGTCCCCCTCCCCCGCGGCGCTTCGCTTGCAGGGGAGGAGAAGAACGCTTCAGCGTACCGGCAGCGGCTCGCCCAGCGCGTAGGCCACGGTGCGGGCCACCAGCACGTCGGTGGAGCTGATCAGCGGAACGGCGGCGTCATGGGCGCCCAGCACCAGCGGCACCTCGGTGCAGCCGGCGATCAGCGCCTGCGCGCCCTGGTCGACCAGGGCCTGGCCGATCGCCGCCATCTCCGCGCGCGCGGCCGGGCCGGTGTCGCCCGCCTTGATCGCGTAGATCAGCGTCATGAACCGCTCGAGCAGCTCGCCCTCGGGCACGACCGTGTCCACGCCCTCGGCGGCGAAGGCCTTCGGGTAAAGGCCCGCGGTCAGGCAGCCGGAGGTGGCCAGCACGCCGACACGACGCGCGTCCGGACGCTCGGCGCGCGTGGCCTTCACCGTCTCGGAGATCAGGCTGACGAAGGGCAGGCGCGTGGCCGCCTCGATCTCGGCCTGGAAGGCGTGGGCGGTGTTGCAGGGCATGACCAGGAAGTCCGCCCCGGCCCGCTCCAGCCCCTGGGCCATGGCCGCCAGGGCCGGCCCCGGCGAGGGGCCGGTTCCGGCGATCGCGGCGTTGCGGTCGGGCGCCAGCGGGTTGTTGTCGATGATCAGGCGCAGGTGGTCCTGATCCCGGCTGGCCGGCGTCGCCTTCAGCACCCGGTCGAAGAAGTCGACCGTAGCGGCCGGGCCGAAGCCGCCCAGCACGCCGACGGTCTTACGAACGCTCACGCTCACGCGCCCTGCAGCACCGGCTGGTAGGCGTAGAGCGCCGGCGCGCCGCCGGTGTGCAGGAACAGCACCCGCTCGCCGTTCTTGAAGTGACCGCGCCGGATCAGGCCGATCAGGCCGGCCATCGCCTTGCCGGTGTAGACCGGGTCCAGCAGCACGCCCTCCAGGCTGGCCAGCATGCGCACCGCTTCGATCATCTCGGGCGTCGGGATCGAATAGCCGCCGCCGACCCAGTCGCCCAGCGCGACCACGTCCTCGCGCGCAGGCGCCGAAATGCCGAGCAGGGCGGCGGTCTCCGTCGCCAGCTTGTGCACGTTCGGCTCCTGCTCCTCGCGGGTGCGCCGCACGTTAATCCCGGTCAGCGGCAGGCCGCTGGAGGCGCCGACGAGGCCGGTCAGCAGGCCCGCGTGCGTGCCGGCGCTGCCGCTGGCGCAGACCACCTGGTCGAGCGCCAGGCCCATGTCGAAGGTCTGGGCCAGGATCTCCTCGGCGCAGGCGACGTAGCCCAGCGCGCCCAGCGCGTTCGAACCGCCGCCCGGGATGACGTAGGGCGTGCCGCCCGCCGCGCGGACGTCGTCGGCCACGGCGTTCATGGCGGCGGCGAGGTCGCTCCCGCCTTCGACGACGGTGATCCCGTCCACGCCCAGCAGGTCGAACAGGAAGTTGTTGCCCGAGGCCTTGGGGTCGTAGCTGCCGGGCACCCGCTGCTCGAGCACCAGGCGGCACTTCAGCCCTTCCTTCACGGCGGCCGCCAGGGTCAGGCGGCAGTGGTTGGACTGCACGGCGCCCACGGTGACCAGGGTGTCCGCGCTCTTGGCCAGGGCGTCGGCGACCAGGAACTCCAGCTTGCGGGTCTTGTTGCCGCCGGCGGCCAGGCCCAGCAGGTCGTCGCGCTTGATCCAGATCTCCGGCCCGCCGAGCTCACGGCTCAGGTGCTTCAGGTGTTCGATCGGGGTCGGGTGCGGCGTGTAACGCCGACGGGGAAAGCGCGCGAGGTGCATGGGGGCTCCGGCCTAAGGCGGCGGAACCATAGGACCGATCCGCGCCGCCGCGCTAGGCCGTCGAAGCTTTACCCTTCAACCGTATCGGGCGGCTCAGTCGAACTCGTCGTCGTCCAGGTCCGGGCGCATGACCCGCAGCTTGGCGCGCAGGTTGCGACGCAGGACGCCGATGTCGGCCGGACGGGCCGGGTGCCCGATCATGGCCTCGCTCAGCACCTCGTGGACCAGGCGGTAGGACACGTTCACGTCGGCCGTCAGGGTCTTGGCCTCTTCCTGCAGGGAGGCCCCCAGGCGGACGAGGTCCAGCGCGCGATCATCGACGGCTCGGCCACCGCCATAGAGGTCGATCGTCATCGCGCGCTCCTCCTTACGAAAGTCCAAGATGGCGAGCGCCGCCGAATTTACAACGCACGCTATCGCGCGAACGTTCGAACAAGATCTTGGTTCCTCATCGCGGACGGCCACGGCTGCGCTTTCGTACCGCGACCGCCCCGAGGGTCAGCAAAAGTCCTCCCAGAACGGCCCAGGCGGTGATCGGAATCCACGGCGCGACGTCCTTCTCGGGCGTCTCCGCGGCGGCGTCGGCCGGGCGGCGCCGGAAGGTGACGGTGCGGTCCTCGACGTCGGCGCGCGCCACCTCCCAGTCGGCCTTGAGCCAGGCCTGCGACTGACGGGTGTCGGGCGCCTCCCACCAGTCCTCGTGGGCGCGCGCCGCCTTGGGCAGGGCGGCGCCCATGACCTGCTCGACCTCGGCGAAGGTCGCACGCCATTCGACGCCTTCGAAGGCCGCCAGATGATCGGCGAGCGTCTGATACTTGGACTTGCGGGCCACGGGGGCAGAACTCCCCGACATGCGCCGGGTTTCAGCGCGGGTTTCAGCTTTGGGAGCTGACCAGGGTCAAATGGCGCTTCACCCGCGGCACGTCCGGCGGGAGATAGCTGGCCGGGCGCTGAATGACGCCCTCGCGGCTGTTCAGCATCTCCGGCAGCAGCGCCTGCTCCAGGTGCTCGGGCGTCAGGCTGACCTGGGCGTCGGCCCAGGTCAGGACATGGCGGTTGTGGCCGCGCCCGGGCGGGGCGACCGAGACCAGCTTCTTCTGCGGGAAGCGCTGCTTCAGCCAGCGCGCGGTGGCGGCGTGATCGCCGTCGGTGGTCATCAGGTAGCAGACGTCGAAGCGGTTCTCGTGCGCGTCGTCCAGCACCGACAGGGCCAGGTTCACGTCGCCCTGCTTCTCGGTCGCGACCTGCCACATGTGCCCGCAGGCGTTGCAGCCGTCGGCGTGGACCACGAAGTGGCCGGTGCGGCAGACCACGCCCTGGGTCTCCAGCGCCGCCAGGTACAGCTGATGACGCACCAGCTTGCCGCGCGAGGCCGGGCGGAAGGCGGTGCACCAGGTGACCTTGCGCACCACCTCGGAGCGCGGCGCGATCACACGGGCCAGGGCCTTCAGGTCCAGCCACTTCAGGTAGGGCCGCTTCAGCTCGTCGATGGCGTGGTAGAGGTTGAAGCCGTCGACATACAGCGCCGCCCGCCGCCGGAACACCGGCAGGTGAAAGCCGTCCGTGCGGACGACCGGGACTTGGCGCTGACGAGCCTGACGGGGCGGCATGGACGAACGACGTTACCTCGCCGCTCACCATAAGCCGGTCTAGCTGGAAGAGTCCGTGTCGCCGGCGCTACAGCGCCGCACCGCTGGCGAGGAGCGGAGGTCCTTCCGTGGGCGCGGGCGTGCATCCCGGCGACCCCAGCTGCGCCATCGCCTTCGCGCGCGTTTCCGAGAGGATCGCCGCCCGCGAGACAGGATCGGGGAGCTCGAAAACGCGCCGGGCGAAGATGTCGCCCCCATCGCCTTCGATCGACACGGTCAAACGCCGGGCCGCGCTCAGCTTGCGCAGGAACTCTGGGTTGGTGCGATCATTTGCGACGGGTTCCGAAATGTAGCTTCGTGAGCCCGCGCTGGCGATGGCGCTGGGGAAACCATCCCAGGGGAACCGCAAGGCCGGTTCGTCGTCGAGGACCAAGACCAGGTCAGCCCTCGACGACCTCGACGGAATTGCTGCTGGGATCCGAAGGTTGGCCTCGAGAGATCGCAACCGACCCGGATCGCCTTCCTGCAGCCACGCCGCGATATTGATCTCCGGATTGCTCAGCTCGTCGTTCTGCAGATACCAGACCTGAGCCGATTGCGCGTTTCCGGCGTCGTACATCTCCGCAGTGACGACCATGGTGGAGCCGCCAGGCGCAGGGCTGGTCGCCTGACAGCGCCTGACCGCAGCCTGAGCGTTCCCGCCAGCCGCAAGCGCGAACGCGACGGCCGCGCCAGTCATCAAGACTTTCATGGGGCGGCCCAGATCAGCTCGCTTTGCACTTGCGCGGCGTCTCGGCCGCCTTCTCCGCCGCGGCCCAGGCCTGGCGGAACAGGGCGTCGCGCGCCGCGTGGTCGGAGAAGTCAAAGCTCCCGGCCCCCAGGCGCCGGCCGTCGGAAATATCCGCCCCGACCGTAACGCCGACGGCGGCGTCCAGCAGTGCGAGCAGGTCGGGATGAACGGGCTCTTGCGGCTGGGTGGACGACAGCTTCGCCAGGCCGACCGCCAGGTTGCGGTCCCGCATGTTGAAGACCTCCGAGCCGCGAACGAACATGTCGGACGACCAGGTCTGCTCCCCGAGCGTCAAGACCACCTTTCCGCCCTTCAGCATCTCAGGCGGGGTGCCGATGCTCAGCAACGTGGCCATCAAGCCGTAGGGCGCGCCCAGTCCCTCGGCCGTCGGCGCGGAATAGCGGACGGACAGCTCCGGCGAACCGCCGATCAGAGTGGTGGGCGTCGCGCCGTCGATCGCCTTGAAGGGCGGGCTCCAGCTGGCCTCGCGGGACACCACCGTCCCCGCCTTGTCGACGGTGAAGGTGACCAACAGGTCGGACCCGTCGGCCGCCTCGGCGAAACCATCGCAGTCGCGGTTCTTGGCCTGGACGCCGCCGGCCGAGGCCAGCACCAACGCCGCGAGCGCGGCGGACACGAACGCTTTCATGCAGAGACTCCCCCTCGCCCTCAGACTGCGGAAGGGAGGCTCTGCACGCAACGGTGTCGCGTATCGGCGGTCGCGCCCCCTCCGCCGGGGAGCGCTCGGGCTTACATCCGCTCGGGCGTCTCAATGCCCAGCAGCGACATCGCCACTTCCAGCTGCTGCAGCGTCGCCTCGACCAGCCGCAGGCGCGAGCCGCGGGTGGCGACGTCGGGCGCGGCCAGCACCGGGCAGGCGGCGTAGAACTTCGAGAAGCTCTGGGCCAGCCGGTAGGCGTGCTCGGCGATGTAGTTCGGCGCGCGCTTGTCGTAGGCGTCGACCAGGGCCTGTTCGAAGGCGTCGAGCGTCAGGGCCAGGTCGCGCTCGGCCGGCTCGACGACGGCGATCGGCCCGGCCGCGGCGCCTTCGGCCGCCGCCTTGCGCAGCAGCGATTTGATGCGGACGGCCTGGTACAGCAGGTACGGCCCGGTCTTGCCCTCGAAGCTGGTGAAGCGGTCGAGGTCGAAGACGTAGGAGGTGCCGCGGAAGTTCGACAGGTCGGAGAACTTCAGGGCCGAGACGGCCACCTTGTGGGCGGTGTCCTCGAACTCGGCCTCGTCCAGCGCTTCGCCCAGGCCCGCCTCGTGCAGGCGAGCGCGCGCCTTGTCGCGGGTCATCTCGATCAGGTCGTTCAGCTTCAGCACGCCGCCGGCGCGGGTCTTGAACGGCGTGCCGTCGGGCCCGTTCATGGTGCCGAAGCCGAGGTGCTCCAGCGAACCCTCGGCGGCGTAGCCGGCCAGGTAGGCGGCGCGGAACACCTGTTCGAAGTGGTCGGCCTGACGCTGGTCCACCACGTAGAGGATCAGCTCCGCCTCTTCGGACCGACGACGGTCCAGAATGGTGGCCAGGTCGGTGGTGCCGTACATGGCCGAGCCTTCCGACGAGACCACCAGCAGCGGATCCGGGCTGGGGACCACGACGACCGTGCCGTCCGCCAGCTTCTTCTTTTTGGTCTCGCCCGGGCGGGCGACGTGCACCACCTGGGCGCCCTGGTCCTCGACCAGCAGGCCCTTGGCCTTCAGGTCCTCGACCATTTCCGGGATCAGCGGATCGGCGTCGCTCTCGCCCTTCCAGAGGTCGAACCAGACGTCGAGCGCGCCGAAGTCGCGCTTCAGCGCGGCCATGGACACGTCGTGGAAGTGCTTCCACAGGGCGCGGTAACCGGCGCGGCCGCCCTGCAGCTCGGCGGTGGCCTTGCGCGCGCGATCGCGGAAGGCGACGTCTTCCTTGGCCTTGGCGGCGGCGGACGGATAGAGCCGCTCGAGGTCCTCGAGGGTGACCGGGCTCTCGGCCGGGAACGGGCCCGGGCCTTCGGCCATGAACTCGACCGCGCGGCCCTCGTCGCCCAGGGCGACGATCAAGAGGCCCATCTGGAAGCCCCAGTCGCCGAAGTGGGCGTCGCCCCAGACCTGGTCGCCGCGGAAGCGGTACAGGCGCTTCAGCGACTCGCCGATGATCGACGAGCGCAGGTGGCCGACGTGCATCGGCTTGGCAACGTTCGGACCGCCGTAGTCGACGACCACGCGGCGCGGCTGAGCGACCTTGCCAGCCCCGGCGCGCACGTCGCCGGCGATCTCGGCGGCGCGCTCGGTCAGAGCGGCGTCGGTGACGCGGAAGTTGATGAAGCCGGGACCTGCGATCTCGATCGACTGCAGGCGCGCGTCGTCCTTCAGCCGCTCGACGATGCGGCCGGCGACGTCGCGCGGGTTGGCCTTGGCTGCCTTGGCGGCGGCCAGGGCGCCGTTGCACTGGAAGTCGGCGAGGTCCGGGCGGTCGGACACGGTCACCCGGCCGAATTCACCGGCCAAACCTTCGGCGGCGAAGGCGGCGGCCGCCGCTTCGCTGAGGACGGACTTGAGGTCGGACATTTACTGCTGCGTCTGGCCCTGCGCTTGAGCGCTCTGGGTCTGGCCCGCGTTGATGCGGAAGCGTTTGCCGGCGCGGTTGAACGCGGCCATTTCCGGCGTCACGTCCAGACCCACCAGGATCTCGAAATTGGCGCCGCTGGTGGCCTGGTCGAGGCGCGGAATGACGATGCCGGAGACGTCTTCGTTCACGTACATGCGGTCCGTGCCCGGCTGGAAGTTGACCGGCAGGTCGAAGTACTGCTTGGCCAGCACCGAGCGGTTACGGTCGGTGACCGCCACCCAGTAGCGATAGGTCTTCTGCTGGCCGTCGGCCTTGGGCCCGCGGCCGAGCGCGAACAGCAGGTTCATCTGGACCTTGATCGGGTCGCTCTCGCGGTACTCGCACTTGGCCTTCACGCCCTCGACCTCGCCCGAGAAGCCGACCGCCGAGGAGGCTTCCTTGCCGTCGAACTCGATGTAGCGCGCCGCGTCGTACAGCACCTTCACATAGGGGCAGGGACCCGCGTTCGGCCGGTCTTTCAGCGGCCGCTGGGTGATCTCCCACTCCTTCTTCTTCTTTTCCTTCTCGGACGGCTTCTCGTCGCCGGCCGGCTTCTTGCGCTGCTGCGCCAGCACGTCGGTCGGGACCGCTACGGACGAGGCGATAGCCAAGGCGCTGAGCGCGAGCAGGAAGCGACGCATGTGGGAGTTCCGCCGAAGAAGGTGCGACTTGTGCAGGATTGATAGAGGTTAAACGACGGGGCCGCAATGAACCGAACGGTCGCTGGCGCCGGAGCGCCGCGCGCCTTAAGTTCGCGCCCGATGAACGCGCCCTTCCCTTCCCGCCGCCCGATCCAGGTCCTGCTCGCCACTCCGCGCGGCTTCTGCGCCGGCGTCGACCGCGCCATCCAGATCGTCGAGCGGGCGCTGGAGAAGTACGGGCCGCCGGTCTACGTGCGCCACGAGATCGTGCACAACCGCCATGTGGTGGAACGGCTGAAGGCCATGGGCGCGGTGTTCGTCACCGACCTCGACCAGTGCCCCGACGACCGCCCCGTGGTGTTCTCCGCCCACGGCGTGCCGAAGGCCGTGCCGGCCGAGGCGAAACGTCGCGAACTGTTCTTCCTGGACGCGACCTGCCCGCTCGTTTCGAAGGTCCACGTCGAGGCCGAGCGGCACTACGCCGCGGGCCGCGAGATCGTGCTGATCGGCCACGCCGGCCACCCGGAGGTGATCGGCACCATGGGCCAGCTGCCCGACGCGGCCATCACCCTGATCGAGACGGTCGAGGACGCCGAAACCTTCCAGCCCCGCGATCCGGAGAAGCTGGCCTACGTCACCCAGACCACCCTGTCGGTCGACGACACCGCCGGCATCGTCACGGCCCTGAAGGCCCGCTTCCCGGGCCTGCCCGACCCGCACAAGGAAGACATCTGCTACGCCACCACCAACCGCCAGGAGGCGGTGAAGCGGGTGGCGCCCAGCTGCGACCTGGTGCTGGTGGTCGGTTCGCAGAACTCCTCGAACTCCCAGCGCCTGGTCGAGGTCGCGCTGCGCGCCGGCGCGCGCGACGCCCGCCTGGTCGACGACGCGGGCGCCGTGGACTGGAGCTGGTTCGAGAACGTCTCCACCGTCGGCGTCACCGCCGGCGCTTCGGCCCCCGAGCCGCTGATCGAGGCCCTGGTCGCCTCCATCGCCGCCCGCTTCGACGCGGAAGTGTCGGAAGACTCCGGCGCGCGCGAGACGGTGTCGTTCAAACTGCCGCGGGTGCTGGCGGACTGATTTGGTCGCGCGGCCCGCGCGACTCCGGCTAGACGGCCGCGATGGACACCAAGGTCATCATCTACACGGACGGCGCCTGCAAGGGTAACCCCGGCCCCGGCGGCTGGGGCGCGGTGCTGCGCGCGGGCGCGCACGAGAAGGAGTTGTGGGGCGGCGAGCCGCTGACCACCAACAACCGCATGGAGATGATGGCGGCGATCATGGCGCTCGAGGCGCTGAAGAAGCCGTGCAAGGTCGAGCTCAACACCGACAGCAAGTACGTGATGCAGGGCATCACCGAGTGGCTGCGCGGCTGGAAGGCCCGCGGCTGGCTGACCGCCGACAAGAAGCCGGTGAAGAACGACGACCTTTGGAAGCGGCTCGACGCCGCCCGCTCGCGCCACGACGTCAGCTGGAAATGGGTGAAGGGCCACGCCGGCGTGCCCGGCAACGAACGCGCCGACCAGTTGGCCAACTTCGGCATTGAGCAGCTGAAGGCGAAGGTCTGAAGGCTACAGCGCCATGATCGCGGCGCGCACGGGACCGGTCTTGTCGAACTCGACGCCCAGCCGCACCCGGCCGCATCCGGCGAGGTACGCGCTGATCGCCGTCCGCCCGTTCGAGGTGCGGCTGCGCTGTACGAGACTCAGCCCGGCCTCTTTCAGTCTGGCTTCCGCACGCGCGGGGCTGTCGTCGCGCCGAAGCCCCCAGGGCAGGGCCGCCCCCTCTTCGACGTCGGCCGTTTTCAGGTCGAGCTGGGCGATGCCCCCCTTATCGGTCGCCCAATAGGTGGCGTCGTAGGTGACGCCGCGCTCATCGCGATAGCGGCAGCTGCTGCCATCCTCGTTGGGGATGCATCGCACGACCGTAAACCCCGGCCCAAGGTCGCCCGCCCCCTTCGGCAGGGGCGTGCTCATGCGGCGGACGCCGAAGTCGTCGAACCGAACCATCTGCTGACGGCAGGCCGTCGTCTCCGCGTCATCCGCGCAAGCCGAAGCGAATAAAGCCAAGGCGAGCGCGGCGAACGCCCTCACCCCACCGCCCGCACCGTCAGGCGCGCGCCGCTGACCTCGACGACGGTCACCCGCGCGCCGGCCGGCAGGTCGCCGCCGCCTTCCAGGTCGGCCGGCCATTCGGCGCCGTCGACGAAGACGCGGCCGTGGCCGGCGGCGATCGGGCCGGCGGCCTGGCCGGCCAGACCGACCAGGCGCAGGCGCTGGTCGTTGATGTCGTGGCCGACGCCCTGGACCCGGCTGACCAGCTTGCGGCCGCCCAGCGTGGTCAGCAGGGTCAAGGCGGCGAAGATCGCCACCTCGGCCGGCGCGCCCAGCCGCAGCCCCAACAGGGTGAACAGCGCGGTGAGTCCGGCCGCGGCGGCCGGCCACAGCAGCCATTCGGTGTTGGCCGCCGCCTCGATCGCCAAGAGGGCGGCCCCGAACGACAGCCACACCCAGAACGGGTGGGCGACATAGAGCGAGGTCACGAGCTCCATGGTTCGCTCTCCTTAGCTCCGCGGGACCGAGCCGCGCGGCGCGGCGTGCTGCTGCTCGCGCGCGGTCGACACCAGTTCGGCCACCCCGGCCAGGGCGCCGGTCAGGGCGCTCATCTCGGCCGGCACGATCACCGTCTTCTGCTGCGGCGAGGACGCCAGCTTGGCGAAGGCGTCCACGTATTTAGTGGCCACGAAGTAGTTGATGGCGTTGACGTCGCCCTTGGCGATCGCTTCCGACACCATGGCCGTCGCCTTAGCCTCGGCCTCGGCCTGGCGTTCGCGCGCCTCGGCGTCGCGGAAGGCGGCTTCCTTGCGGCCCTCGGCCTCCAGGATGGCCGACTGCTTGGCGCCTTCGGCCCGGGCGATGGCGGCGGACTTCTCGCCGTCCGCCTCGGTGATCACCGCGCGGCGTTCGCGCTCGGCCTTCATCTGGCGGGCCATGGCGTTGGTGATGTCGGCCGGCGGCTGCAGGTCCTTGATCTCGATGCGGTTGACCTTCACGCCCCACGGGCTGGTCGCCGCGTCCACCGCGCTCAGCAGGCGGGTGTTGATCGCCTCGCGCTCGGACAGCACCTCGTCCAGCTCCATGGAGCCGACCACCGTACGCAGGTTGGTCATAGACAGTTGGCTGATGGCGTAGAGCAGGTTGTCCACGCGGTAGGCCGCGGCGGCGGCGTCGATCACCTGGATGAAGACGATGGCGTCGACCTTCACCATGGCGTTGTCCTTGGTGATGACCTCCTGCTGGGGCACGTCGAGGACCTGCTCCATCATGTTCATGCGCCGGCGGATGTTCTCCACGAACGGGGTCAGGAAGGAGATGCCGGGCTTGAGCGTGCGGGTGTAGCGGCCGAAGCGCTCGACCGTGTACTCGCGCCCCTGCGGGACGATCTTCACCACGCTGAACAGAATGGTCAGAGCCAGCGCCAACAGCGCCAAGGCGAACCAGGACATAGTACTAAACCCCCGAGTCGTTTTCGGACCAAGGGTATCGGACCGGGCGCGCGACCGCTACGGCGTGCGGGACAAGGCGGCCGAGAGCTCCTGGCCGCGCTTGGCGACCTTCGCCGCCTCGGCCTTCGAGGCCGGCTGGCAGGTCGGGAAGCTCTGGCGGGCGGCGGCGAAGCCGGCGTTGAACTGCTCCGCCAGGCGCGCCTCGAAGGCCTGGTCGGGCGTCTCCACCGCGATCAGCCGGGTCATGCGCGCGCGCCAGGTCTGGTCTTCCGGCGTGCAGGCCTGGGTCAGGGCGTGCGACTGGCCCAGCACCCAGGCGAGTTCCAGCAGGGACTGGCGGGCGGCCGGCGGCCGGTCCTGGGCCAAAGCCAGGGTCGGACCGGCGAGAAGCACGCAGATGGCGGCTGCGGTCAGCCGCCGACGGTGAGCGGAGCGCCCTTGAGCTTGCACAGGTCGACCTCGCGCATATCGGCCGTCTCCCCGTCGGAGAACTCGGCCCGAAGGTCGCGGTCGCAGACGCTGCTGTCGACCGAAATCGACGCGATCTCGCCCGAACGCACCACCTTGCGGCCCAGCACGTCGGCGTCGAAGTCCAGGGCCGACGGCGTGGAGACGTAGAGCGCCGTCAGGGTCGCGCCCGACGCGTTCTCGACCTGGAAGGTCATGGGTTCGTCGGTCTTGGCGCTGACGCCGATCGCGAACGAGGTCAGGCAGGCTGCGGCGGCGCTTATTGCGACGGCTCTTTTTATCATTGGAAGCGTACTCCCCCCGAATGTGGGGACCCTAACGAGGGGATTTCCCGGCGTCTACGGAGCATCCGCCAGACGCGAAACCGCCAGTCTCACAATCCGGCGAGTCTCCTCCCAGGCGACCAGTTCGTCGAGCATGTTCAATGGCTTGAAGGCCGCGTCCGCGGCGTCGTCGCCCGCCCGCGGCTCGCCCGAAATCCAGCGCGCGACGTAATCGATCAGCACGTAGTGGCGGCCTCCGTCGCCCGGGAAAATCCCGTCGACCACGTCGAGCAGACCGGTGAGTTCGGCCTCGACCCCGGTCTCCTCCATCAGCTCGCGCAGCGCCGCGTCGGCCGCCCGCTCGCCCCACTCGATGCGCCCGCCCGGCAGGCTCCACTCGCCCACCCGCGGCGGCGTTCCGCGGCGGATGAGCAGCACCTCGTCGCCGCGCAGGCAGACCACGCCCACCGCCGCGACCGGCCGGGCCACGCCCGCCTCGCCCGTCGTCTGCTCCGCCATCGCCCCCTCCCCGCTCGCCCCTCGCTGATAGCAAATCCCGTCCGGCGAACACCGCCCTTTCATGGGCGCGCGCGGCCGATATGCTGGCCCCATGACTCTCCCCGTCCCCGCCGACGTCCTCTCCAAGCTGAAATCCGTGCTCGGCCCCGACGGCTGGAGCGTCGATCCGGACCGGCTCGCGCCCAAGCTGGTGGAATGGCGCGGCCGCTGGCGGGGCGAGACGCCGCTCCTGGCCCTGCCGCGCTCGACCGAAGAGGTCGCCGCCGTGGTCGGCATCTGCTTCGAGCACGGGGTGGCGGTCACGCCCCAGGGCGGCAACACCGGCCTGGTCGGCGGCCAGATCCCCGAGGGCGAGATCCTGCTGTCGACCGAGCGCCTGCGCCGGGTGCGCGACATCGCCCCGGTCGACGACTGCATCGTGGTCGAGGCCGGCGTGACCCTGCTGGAAACGCAAGCGGCCGCGGCCGAGGCGGGCCGGTTCTTCCCGCTCAGCCTGGCGGCCGAGGGCACGGCCACCATCGGCGGCAACATCTCCACCAACGCCGGCGGCACGGCGGTGCTGCGCTACGGCGTCATGCGCGACCTGGTGTTGGGCCTGGAAGCCGTCCTGCCCAACGGCGAGGTGTTCTCCGGCCTGAAGCGCCTGCGCAAGGACAACACCGGCTACGACCTGAAGCAGCTCTTGATCGGGGCGGAGGGCACGCTGGGGGTGATCACCGCCGCCAGCCTGAAGCTGTTCCCGGTCATGGTCTCGCGCGCCACCGCCGTGGTCGGCCTGGCCAGCCCGCAGGCGGCCGTCGATCTGCTGGTCCGCGCCAAGGCGGAGACCGGCGGCGGGGTCGAGGCCTTCGAGCTGATGGGCCGACGCGGCGTCGAGAACGTGCTGAAGAACATCCCCGACACGCGCGAGATGCTGTCCGAGCCGCATCCCTGGTACGTGCTGATCGAGCTGACCAGCGGCGAGCCCGGCGCGGCCGAAGCCGGCATGGAGCGGCTGCTGGCGGCCGCCTTCGAGGAGGGCCTGATCGCCGACGCCGCGCTGGCCCAGAACGAGGCCCAGGCCAAGGCCTTCTGGCGCGTGCGCGAGGACCAGTCGGCAGGCCAGAAGCCCGAGGGCGCGGCCTGGAAGCACGACGTCTCGGTGCCGCTGTCGCGCATCGCCGACTTCATCGTCGAGGCCACCGCCGCGGCGGAGCGCTTCCACCCCGGCTCGCGCGTGGTCGCCTTCGGCCACGTCGGCGACGGCAACGTCCACTTCGACGTTCTGCAGCCGCTCGGCGCCGACGGCGCCGCCTTCTCCGCCCTGCGCGACGAGGGCTCCAAGATCATCCACGACCTGGTCGCCGCCTACGACGGCTCGATCTCGGCCGAGCACGGCCTGGGCCGCATGAAGTCGGCCGAGGCCCTGCGCTACAAGTCGCCGGTGCAGGTCGAGACCATGCGGGCCATCCGCACGGCGCTGGACCCCAAGCGGATCATGAACCCGCGGGTGCTGTTCTAGCCCCGGTACAGCAGCCAGGCGCCGGCCGCGATCGCGACGACGCCCGCGGCCGCCAGGCTGAGGGTGACCATGGAGCGCGCGCCGCCGCCCTTCGACACCGGCCCCAGCAGGCAGGCCGCGCCGGCGGCCTGCAGCTTCTCCTCCAGCGTCCGCATCAGGCCCTCGTAGTCGTCCTCGCGGCCGCGCAGGCGGTGGGCGATGTAGCCGGTCTGCACCAGGGCGATCCCACCGCCCAGGACCAACCACGCCGGGAGCGGCGCCGGCAGATCATGGAAGGCCGCCGCCACGCCCAGCAACATCGCCAAGACGAAGGCGATCGACAGCCAGAACAACCGCCCGAAGTGCCGGCGCTGCTCGGCGAACACCTGGTACTGGACCAGCAGGCTGGGCTGCGTCTCCTGCACGGAATCTCCTTCGAATGCTCACCCCGCGGCGCTGGTCTGGCCCGAGTCGCTACGGCACGTTCGAGTTGTACCGCCGGAGACCGCACGTGCGCATCCTACTCGTCAACGTCCCGCATCCCGCGATCGGCAGCCGCATCCCGCGCGAGCAGCTGCCGCCGTTCGGCCTGCTCTGCGTCGGCGGCCCGCTGATCGACGCCGGCCACGAGGTGCGCCTGGTCGACGGCGAGTTCGGGCCGATGTCGCACGCCCAGATCGTGGCCCAGGCGGTCGCCTTCGCGCCCGACGCGGTGCTGTTCGGCCATTCCGGCTCATCCTCCGGCCACCCGGTGGTCGCCGCGGTGTCACGCGCCGTGCGCCGCGCCCTGCCCGACGCGAAGATCCTCTATGGCGGCGTGCACCCGACCTATCACTGGCGCGAGATCCTGCGCGAGGAGCCGCAGGTCGACGTGATCGTCCGCGGCGAGGGCGAGGAGACCGGCCGCCGGCTGGTCGAGGCGCTGGCCGCCGGCGCGCCGATCGACGACATCCCGGGCCTGGCCTTCCGCGTGGACGGCAAGCCCCACGCCACGCCGCCGGCCCCGGTGATCCGCGACCTCGACGCCTACCGGATCGGCTGGGAGCTGATCGACCACGCCCGCTACAGCTACTGGGGCGGCAAGCGCGCGGTGGTGATCCAGTTCTCGCGGGGGTGTCCGCACCTCTGCAACTACTGCGGCCAGCGCGGCTTCTGGACCCGCTGGCGCCATCGCGACCCGCACAAGCTGGCCGCCGAGATCGCCCATCTGCACCGCGAGCACGGGGTGGAGGTGTTCAACTTCGCCGACGAGAACCCCAGCGCCGGACGCAAGCCGTGGCTGGAGTTCCTGCAGGCCCTGGTCGACCAGGACATCGAGGTGACCCTGGTCGGCTCGACCCGCGCCGACGACATCGTTCGCGACGCCGATCACCTGCACCTCTACAAGAAGGCTGGCTTCGAACGCTTCCTGCTCGGCATGGAGAACACCGACGAAGCGACGCTGAAGCTCATCAAAAAGGGCGGCGCGACGGCGACCGACCGCGAGGCGGTGAAGCTGCTGCGCAAGCACGGCATCCTGTCGATGGCCACCTGGGTCGCCGGCTTCGAGGACCAGACCGACGCCGATCTTCTGCGCGGCCTGCGCCAGCTGATCTCCTACGACCCCGACCAGATCCAGGCGCTGTACGTCACGCCGCACCGCTGGACGCCCTACTACCGGCTGGCCGAGGACCGGCGCGTGGTCCAGCCCGACCAGACCAAGTGGGACTACAAGCACCAGGTGCTGGCCATGAAGCGCATGCCGCCGTGGCGCGTGTTCCTGCTGGTCAAGCTGGTCGAGGCCTGCGCCCAGTTGCGGCCGCGCGCGCTGTGGCGTGTGGTGTCCCACCCCGACCCGAAGATCCGCCACGCCATGCGCTGGTACTACCGCATGGGCCGCAGGGTCTGGATCCACGAGATCGTCAGCTTCTTCTTCCGCGACCGCCACCTGCGGAACGGTCCGCTGCTGACCGAGTTCTGGGGCGCGGCGCAGGACCACGAGGAAGAAGCCTCCGCCGTCCGCCCCGCGCCGGCGCCCCGCCCGCGCGCGCTCGTTTCCACAGGCTGAACCGCCGATCGGGCGCTTCCCAAGCGCGGCGGCGCAGCCTATCTGCGCGTCGTTCCCGCGCGAGGCCGCATGCTGATCGTCCTGTCCCCCGCCAAGTCGCTCGACTTCACCCCGGCCCCGGCGGAAACGCCGTCGACCAAGCCGGAGCTGAAGGCCGACACCGCCGAACTGGTCGAGGTGGCGCGCAAGCTGACGCGCTCGGACCTGCGCTCGCTGATGCACATCTCCGAGAAGCTGGCCGACCTGAATTTCGAGCGCTTCCAGGCGTTCAAGGGCAAGGCCAAGGTGCAGGCCGCCCTGGCCTTCGCCGGCGACGTCTACGACGGCCTGGACGCCCGCAGCCTGGACATCGGCTCGCTGGAGTGGGCGCAGGACCACCTGCGCATCCTCTCGGGCCTGTACGGCGTGCTGCGGCCGCTGGACGTGATCGAGCCCTACCGGCTGGAGATGGGCACCAGGCTGCGCACCGAGCGCGGCACGACCCTCTACGACTTCTGGGGTTCGAAGATCGCCGAGCGGCTGAACAAGGTCGCCGCCAAGCACACCGACCCGACGCTCGTGAACCTGGCCAGCCAGGAATACTTCGGCGCGGTCGACGCCCGGGCGCTGAAGCTGCCGCTGATCAACATCCGCTTCCTCGAGGACAAGGACGGCGAGGCGCGGATCATCAGCTTCTACGCCAAGAAGGCCCGCGGGCTGATGGCGCGCTACGCCATCGAGAACCGGATCGAGATCGCCGTCGGCCTGAAACGCTTCGACGTGGCCGGCTACCGCTTCGACGAGGCGGGATCGACGGAGGCCGATTGGACGTTCGTGCGGCGACACCCCTGAGGGGGCGCACACCCTAAGGAGCCGCCATGCCGACCGTCCTCGTCGCCGGCGCCAACCGAGGCCTGGGCCTCGAATTCGTCCGCCAGTACGCCGCCGACGGCGCGCGAGTCATCGCCGGCGTCCGCGATCCCGCCAAGGCCGACGAGCTCAACGAGATCGCCAAGGCCTCCGGCGGCGCGATCACCGTCCACAAGCTCGACACCGCCGACGACGGCTCGGTCTCAGCCTTCAAGGCGAAGGTCGGCGACCAGCCGGTCGACATCCTGCTGGCGGTGGCCGGCGTGATGGGCGGCGATCGCCAGCAGCAGCTCGGCGACATCGACTTCGCCGAGTGGATGCGCACGCTGTCGGTGAACACGCTGGGCCCCGCCCGCCTGGCCGACGCCTTCGTCGACAACCTGCGCGCCGGCCAGGAGAAGAAGCTGGTCGCAATCACCAGCGGCATGGGCTCGACCTCGGAGTCCAGCGGCGGCTACTTCGCCTACCGCTCCTCCAAGGCGGCGCTGAACAACGTCGTGCGCAACCTGTCGATCGCGCTGCGCGACGACCGGATCGTCTGCGTGGCGCTCAATCCGGGCTGGGTGAAGACCGACATGGGCGGCGCGGGCGCGCACATCACGCCCGAACAGTCGATCGCCGCCATGAAGGAGCGGATCGCCCGCTACACCATGGCCGACACCGGCCGGTTCCTGAGCTGGGACGGCAAGCAGTTCGGCTGGTGATCGCCGCCTCGAACCTCATCCGATCCTCCTGGATTGGATGAGGTTCGGCCGAATCTAGAGTGGCGCATTTCCTCGTCCCCGAACCGGCGCCCGCTTCGGCGGGAAATGCGCTGCTGGCCAAGCTGGGCCGCACACGCTACGGTGGATTAAATTCACCGACAGTGGAATTCCGATGTTCGGCTGGTTCAAAAAGCCTGCGCCCGCTAAACCGACGCCCGCGCAGCAGCCCACGGAGACGCGACCGATGCCGACCGACCCGTTCGCCAGCCTGAAGGGCCAGGTCGCGGTGGTGACCGGCTCGACCTCCGGGATCGGCCTGGCGATGGCGCGCGCCCTGTCGGAGCGTGGCGTGAAGGTCGTGCTGAACGGCCTGGGCGATCCGGCCGGGATCGAGAAGACCCGCGCGTCGCTGGAGGCCGAGACCGGCGTGCCGGTCCGCTACCACGGCGCCAACATGCTCAAACCCGACGAGATCGCCGACCTGGTCGAGTACGCGCATCGCGAGTTCGGCCGGCTGGACATCCTGGTCAACAACGCCGGCGTCCAGCACGTCGAGGCGGTCGAGAACTTCCCGGCCGAGAAGTGGGACCAGATCATCGCGATCAACCTGACCTCGGCGTTCCACGCCACCAAGGCGGCGGTGCCGCACATGAAGGCGCAAGGGCGCGGCCGCATCGTCAACATCGCCTCGGCCCACGCCCTGGTCGCCTCGCCGTTCAAGTCGGCCTACGTCGCCGCCAAGCACGGCCTGCTGGGCTTCACCAAGACCGTGGCGCTGGAAGTCGCGACCTTCGGCATCACCTGCAACGCGGTGTGCCCCGGCTACGTGATGACGCCGATCGTGCAGAACCAGATCGCCGACCAGGCCCGCACCCGCGGCATCACCGAGGACGAGGTGGTCAAGAACGTCATGCTGGCGGCCCAGCCGACCAAGCAGTTCGTCACCTTCGACCAGCTGAACGGCATGCTGCTGTATCTGGTGTCCGACGCCGGCGCCTCGGCCAACGGCTGCGCCTACTCGGTCGACGGCGGCTGGACGGCGCAGTAGCCGCCGCAGCGCTAGCCTACGTAGCCCGCAGCCCGCTTCAGGCGGTCGTTGATCGCCTCGCCCAGGCCCTCGTGCGGAATGGGCGCCACGGCGATGGCGGAGGGCTTGGTGCGGTCCGCCTCGCGCAGCAGGCGGAACAGGTTGGCGGCCGCCTCGCGCAGGTCGCCCGTGGGGCTCAGGTTGAATGGCGAGCCGCTCCCGGGGCCGAAGGCCAGGTAGGCCTCCCCTTCCCCGGCGCCGTCCGCCTCCAGCCGCACCGGCGCGTCGGGCGCGTAGTGCAGGGCCAGCCGGCCCGGCGAGCGTTTGGCGTCGTCGCCGGCCTCGGCCAGCGGGCCGACCACCGCCTCCAGATCCTGACGCGTCACAGCTCCAGGACGCAGCAGCCGCACCTCGCCGTCGGTCACCGACACGACGGTCGACTCGATGCCGACCGCGCAGTGATTGCCGTCCAGCGCCGCGGCGACGGCGAAGCCGGTCTCGTCCATGGCGTCGGCGAAGGTGGTGGGGCTGGGCCGGCCGGAGCGGTTGGCCGAGGGGGCGACCACCGCGCCGCCGAAGCGACCGATCAGTTCGCGCGCCTTGGCGTGGCCCGGCACGCGGACCGCCACGGTCGACAGGCCCGCGCGGGCCAGGTCGCACACGCGCTGCGGATCGCGCACCGGCAGCACCAGGGTCATCGGGCCCGGCCAGAAGGCCTCGGCCAGCCGGCGCGCCTTGTCGCCGAACACGGCGACGCGCTCGGCGGCGTCCAGGTCCTCGACGTGGGCGATCAGGGGATTGAAGCGCGGCCGGCCCTTGGCCTCGAAGATCCTGGCCACCGCGATCGGATTGGAGGCGTCCGCGGCCAAGCCGTAGACCGTCTCGGTCGGCATGAGCACGAGCTCGCCGGCGGCCAGGGCGCGCGCCCCGGCCTCCACGCTGGACGGCGTCAGCCCGCCTTGCGGGCCGTCAAATTCACCAGCACCGTCACCTTGGTCGAGACCGTGTCGTCGGACTTCCACTGTCCCGTTCCCACGCCGAAAGCGGTGCGATCCAGCACCAGCGAGCCGGTCATCTTCGCCACGTCGCCGGTGATCGCAAGCTTGAACGGCAGAACCACCGGCCTTTTCACGCCCTTGATGGTCAGGTCGCCCTGCGCCTCGTAATTGCCGCCGCCCTTGTCGACGAAGCTGCGGCTGACGAAGGTCGCCTTCGGGTACTTGGCCACGGCGAACCATTCGGCGGTCGGCAGCAGCTCGTCGCGGTCCTTGTCGCCCGTGTTCGCCGAGCCGACGTCGATGGTCGTGGTCACCGACGAGGCCGCCAGGTTCTTCGGGTCGAACGCGATCGTCGAATCCCAGCGCTGGAACCGGCCGTTGAAGGCGACGCCCGACGCGCTGGCCTTGAAGCCCAGGACCGAGGCGGCCTTGTCGACCGTCCAGGTCGCGGCGGGCGCGGCGGAGGCGGGAAGGGCCAGCAGCAGCGCGGCGGCGGCGCCCAGGATTGCTCTACGGATCAACGCGGTCTCCCCACGATCGGCAGCATGCGCCACAGGACTTCGTCCCGGTCCACGAACTGGTGCTTCAACGCTCCGGCCACATGCAGGGCCAGGACGGCGAATGTAGAGAGGACCAGGGCGACATGCACCTCCCCCAACTGGTGGGACAGCGCCTTGGAGTGCGGCAGCGGCAGGTGCGGCCAGGGCACGACGCCCCAGAACTCGGTCGGGATGTTCAGCGGGCTCGCCGACACGGACGCCCAACCGAACAGCGGCACGCCGATCATCAGGACGTAGAGGGCGACGTGCGTGGCGCGGGCGACCAGCTTCTCCCAGCGGGCCATGTGCGCCGGCAGCGGCGGCGCCGGGTTGGCGATCCGCCAGCCCAGCCGCGCGAGGCTGAGCAGCAGGACCGTCAGGCCCACCGACTTGTGCGTCTGGAAGAGCTGGAACTTCTCCAGCCCCTTGGCCTCGTCCATCTGCCAGCCGAACCACACGTTGGTCAGGATCAGCGCGGCGATGGTCCAGTGCAGCAGGATCGACACCGTCGAATAACGGTCGCGCGGTTCAGCCATCAGTCGCTCCGAGTGTTGGCGAGGGCGGCCGCCCTCGCCCGTCACTGTTTGTTGAACTCGGCCGAAATGGAAACCCGGACCTCGTCCGAAAAGACGTTGGCCGGCAGCTTCGGCGCGACGCCGAAGTCAGAACGCTTGAACGCGCCCTCGGCCTGGAAGCCCATCACCGGCTTGCCGTTGAAGGGGTGAGCCCCTCCGCCGATGAAGGTCACGTCCAGGGTGACCGGCTTGGTCACGCCGTTCAGGGTCAGGTCGCCGGCCACCTTGGCGGCGTTAGCACCCTGCGGCGCCACGCTCTTCGACACGAAGGTGATCGGCGTGCCGCCGAAGAAGGTGGTCCCGATCTCCTTGTCGAAGTCCGGCAGGCCGGTGTGCACGGTCGCCGGATCGAGGGTCGCGTTGATCGATATGGCCGAGGCGTCCTTCGGATCGAACTTCAGCGTGCCGTCCACGCCGTCGATCCGGAAGGTGTAGTTGGAGAAGCCCATGTGCACGCCGCGCACCGTGGCGCTCGCGTGCCGCTTGTCGACCGCATAGGTCCCGGCCGGCTGGTCGGCCGGATTGCCCGACCAGCCGCGCCCCTGGGCGTCGGCGGTTCCGGCGAACGCGGCGGCGGCCGCCAGGGCGATCAAGGTGGCGCGGATCATTGGACGGCTTCCCGAACTGTCATTTTCGCTGTTGCGGATATTGCCGACAGCCAAGCTCGGCGGAAGCCCGACTCACGAAACCGTGATCACCCTGCCGAGCGGCTGAACTCCGCCTCGATCCGAAGCTGCACGTCGTCGGAGGCCAGGACCTGGTACTCGGTGGAACCGAACTCGCTGCGCTTGAACGATCCCGTGGCCGACACGCCCACGCGCGGGCGGCCGTCGGCGCCGGACGCGATGTCGGAGATCTTCGCGTCCAGGGTCAGCGGCCGGGTCACGCCCCGGAAGGTCAGCTCCCCGTGGATCTTGCCGCTGGTCGGCCCGGTCCGTTCGATGCGGGTCGAGGCGAACTTCATCTGCGGATACTGGGCGGCGTCGAGCATGGCGTCGGCGACCCGCTTGTCGAACGCCGAAGATCCCGCCTCCGCCGAGGTCGCGTCCACCACGACCGACACCTTCGACGCCGTCGGGTCTGAAGAGACGTCGAGCGTCCCCTCGAACCGGCCGAACTTCATGGTGTGGGTGGTGACGCCCAGCTGCGACACCCGCGCGCTCAGCGTGGAGCGCCCCAGATCGAGGGTGTAGGCGCCCGGGGTCGTCCCCGCCGTATGGTCGGCAGGCGCGTCCTGGACCGGCCCGGCCGCAACCGCCGGGGCCGCGAAGCCCATCAAGATCGCCGCCGAGAGCACGCACGCCACGCGAACCATCCGGACGCCTCCCTCCGAGGACCGACCCTCACGGAACCTAACGCGCAGATATTCGAGCCGGAAGCGGCGCGAAACCGGCGAAAATGACGGCGGGGATCGCCGGGCGCCGTGCTAAGCCGACCGCGATTTACGCACGCCGAGGTGCGTCGCGACGGGGCGTGGGGCCTCGTCCGCCGGGTGGAGAGTCCAAGTCGATGAGCTTCCGCGCCCCTGTTCGCGACCTGCTGTTCAGCCTGACCGAAGTCGCCGGCCTCGACCGGCTGATCGAGACCGGCGCCTGGCCCGACCTGGACCGCGACCTCGCCGGCGCGGTGCTGGAGCACGCGGGCGACCTGGCCACCGACGTCCTGGCCCCGCTGAACCGGCAGGGCGACCTGAACGGCGCGAAGTACGCCAACGGCGCGGTGACCGCGGCGCCTGGCTTCCGCGACGCCTACGAGGCCTTCGCCGAGGGCGGCTGGCACGGCCTGGCGGCGGAAACCCAGTACGGCGGCCAGGGCCTCCCCAAGGCGCTGGAGCTGGCGGCGTTCGAGATGTTCCACGCCGCCAACATGGCCTTCGGCCTGTGCCCGATGCTGACCCTGGCCGGCATCGAGGCCCTGCAGGCGCACGGCACCGAGCGCCAGAACGCGCTGTACCTGCCCAAGCTGATCTCGGGCGAGTGGACCGGGGCGATGGTGCTGACCGAGCCGCAGTCGGGCTCCGACCTCGGCACCCTGCGCACCCGCGCCGAGCCGAACGGCGACGGGACCTACGCCCTGCACGGCCAGAAGATCTTCATCACCTGGGGCGACCACGACTGCACCGACAACATCGTGCACTTCGTGCTGGCCCGCCTGCCCGACGCCCCCGCCGGCGTGAAGGGCATCTCGCTGTTCCTGACCTCCAAGTTCGACGTCGGCGACGACGGGAAGCTGGGCGGGCGCAACGCCTTCCGCCCGGTGGGCGTCGAGCACAAGCTGGGCATCCACGCCTCGCCCACCTGCGTCATGGCCTACGAGGGCGCGCGGGCCGAGCTGGTCGGCGAGCTCAACCAGGGCCTCGCCCACATGTTCACCATGATGAACGCCGCGCGCCTGGCGGTCGGCGGCGAAGGCGTCGGCATCGCCGAGCGCGCCTACCAGCACGCCCTGGCCTACGCCCTGGAGCGCCGCCAGGGCCGCTCGGCCTGGACCGGCGAAGCTTCGGCCCGGATCTTCGACCACCCGGACGTTCGGCGCATGCTGGCCGTCTCCAAGGCCAAGATCGAAGCGGCGCGCGGCGTCTGCCTGTCGACCGCGGTGGCCGCGGGCCTGGCCGAGCACGCCGCGACCGAAGACGAGCGCGCCCGCTGGAAGCGCCGCGAGGACCTGTTCGTGCCGGTGGCCAAGGCCTGGTCGACCGACGTCGGCGTCGAGGTCTCGTCGCTGGGCGTGCAGGTGCACGGCGGCATGGGCTTCATCGAGGAGACCGGCGCGGCCCAGCACTATCGCGACGCCCGCATCGCCCCGATCTACGAGGGCACCAACGGCATCCAGGCCGTCGACCTGACCGGGCGCAAGCTGTCGGTCGGCGGCGGCCAGGCCGCCCACGAGCTGGTCGCCGACATCCGCGCCGACATCGCTGTCATGGCCGGCGATCCGCGCCTGGCCCCGGCCGTCGCGAAGCTGACCGCCGGCGTCGACGCGCTGGAGGCGGCCACCGCCTGGCTGCTGGAGCGCAAGGCCGACCGTCCGGCCGACGTGCTGGCCGGGGCCAGCGCCTACCTGGCCCTGACCGGCGACGTGGCCGGCGGCTGGATGCTGGCCAAGGGCGCCCAGGCCGCCGCGCGCGGCCTGACCGAAGGCGCGGGCGACCCGGCCTGGCTGAACGGCAAGCTGAACCTGCTGCAGGTCTACGCCGACAACGTGCTGGCCCAGGCG